>CAMKSZ010000034.1 GCA_946415525.1 uncultured Prevotellaceae bacterium
CGACACATCCCCTTTTTGGATAGCCATTTTCATGAGACTAAGAGGTGTGGCACCTGTGACGGCATCTGAATAACTGCCCAATTGTCCGATGACGGGCCAGGAAGTCATTTGGGCAGGGAAAGACACGAGGAGGAAACAACGACCGACCAGAGCAGGGTTAAAGGGGTTGGAGCCCAAGCCTCCGAAAGACATCTTGCCAATACCTATCGCCACCAATGCACCAATGATGATAATCCACAAAGGAAGATTGGACGGAAGGTTGAAACCTAACAGCAAACCTGTGAGTATGGCCGACCCATCGGTAATCGACGGTTCACGGCCCATCATATATTTAGAGATTGCCCACTCAAAGAACACGCAGGCAGCGACACTCACTGCACATACGACAGCCGAACCGATGCCGAAATAGAAGAACGACACAAGCAAGGCAGGCACAAGAGCGATAATGACTCCATACATATTGCGCTCAACGGTGTCGCTACCGTGAGCATGTGGAGAAAGTGAAACTATAAACTTTGCCATTTCTTTAAAACTTTATTTCTTTGCATTCCGGGCCCTGATGATGCCCATTACAGTAGATTTGCCCAACCTGATATTGTCGAGCAACGGCCTATGAGCCGGACATGTAAACATACAAGACCCACATTCGATACACGACGTGATATCTTCAGCCTCAGCCCTTTCCCACAGATGTAGCGAGGAGACTTTGGCCAAGAGATAAGGCTCCAGGCCCATGGGGCAAGCACTCACACATTTGGCGCAACGGATGCAAGGCTGCGGCGCCTTCCTGACTGCCTCGTCCCCGCTGATGATCGTGACACTGTTGGTTCCCTTACAAACAGGCACTTCTATCGAAGTCAAGGCACGCCCCATCATGGGACCGCCAGCCAGCACTTTATTGTCGCCCTCTGGCATTCCGCCGCAAGCATCTATCAAGTCCTTCATGGGAGTACCCATCCTTACGAGGAAATTGGCAGGTTTTTTGAGTTGCTTGCCCGTGACGGTGGTGTATCTCTCAAACAACGGTTTGTTTTTCATGACAGCCTCATAGACAGCGAATGCAGTACCCACATTTTGCACGATGGCACCTACATTGACAGGGATGGCTGGCGGTGCAGGCACTTGCCTGTTGATAACAGCGTCAACGAGTTGCTTCTCACCACCCTGTGGGTATTTTTTCTCCAAAGCAACTATTTCGATATCGGCACGCCCTGCCGTTTTCTGTTCGAAGAGTTGAATGGCAGCAGGCTTGTTGTCCTCAATTCCTATATAGCCCTTGTTTACCTTCGCGGCCTTCATCAGCAATTCCAGGCCGACAAGAATTTCGTCTGCATGCTCCATCATCAGCCTATAGTCGGCAGTGATATAAGGCTCGCACTCCACGCCATTGATGATCACACACTCTGCTTTGGCGGTCGGCGGAGGAGTAAGTTTGATAAATGTCGGGAATCCTGCGCCACCCATGCCCGTTATACCGGCGTTCTTCACTTTCTCGACAATAACCTCAGGTGTCAGTTCGGGATGCTCGGCAAGTGTTTCCAACTTCTCCGACCTATCGATGGTCTCTTCCCATTCGTCACCTTCCACCTTAATTATTATAGAGGGCTTCAAATACCCTGTGGCATCGATGGCATTGTCTATTTTGAGCACAGTGCCCGACACGGAAGAAAAGATGGGGGCCGAAACAAATCCTCCAGCCTCGGCAATCATGGTGCCCACTTTCACTTTGTCGCCTCTTGCGACAACGGGTTTGGCTGGAGCACCGATATGTTGCGACAAAGGGAATACAGCCTGCACAGGAAGTGCAGCGGGAACGGTTTTCACCTCAGCAGAAAGTTTGTTCTCCTCTGGATGAACGCCTCCCATACTAAAAGTCTTCAGTTTCATGCTTTGTCCTCCTTTTCTTTAGTTACGGTTTCTGGTTGGGGTTTGACGGCCTCTTTGGCAGCAGCCCCTAATGCTTGTGGCTCAGCAGGGCGCTCCTTTCGCGGTGGAAAATTCACGGCAACAATGGCATGAGTGGGACATGCAGCCTCGCATTTGCGGCAGAGCCTGCACTTTTCCGGGTCGATATAACTGACATTGCCAGCCACGGTGATGGCCTCAAACTTGCACTCTTTGGCGCATTTGCCGCATCCAATGCAAGCAACGCTGCAATTTTTCTTAGCCACAGCACCCTTGTCTTTGTTGACACAACTGACATAAACCCTGCGCCCCTTGACACCACGTTTGCGAAGTTCGATGATGTGTCGCGGACATGCCTTCACGCAAGCACCACAGGAGGTGCATTTTTCCTCATCAACTTCTGGGATGCCGGTTTGCTCGTTCATCACAATGGCGCCAAACTGACAGGCTGCCACACAGTCGCCACAGCCGAGGCATCCGTAGCCGCACCCCGTCTCGCCAGCGCTACACGAATTAACCGCCGAACAAGTGCGAAGTCCGTCGTAAATGACAGTCCTTGGGCGATTTTCACAAGTTCCATTACACCTTACGACAGCCACTTTCGGCTCGGTGTTGGCCATGGCCATCCCCAAGAGATCGGCCACTTTTGTCATCACTTCTGCTCCACCGACAGGACAGTTAAGCCCATCGATGGAACCTGCGTCTGCCCCCTTGACCAATGCGCCAGCCAATCCCGAACATCCCGGAAATCCACAGCCGCCGCAGTTGGCGCCAGGCAGAACTTCCTGCACCAGCGCAAGCCTTGGGTCTTCTTCCACAGCAAACTTCTTGGAGCAAAAGTAGAGAATCACCGAAGCGATAAGGGCGATTCCTCCAAGAACGATCACTGCACTTAAAATAAAGTCCATAATGTTTGTTTTAGTTTATGATTTGATTAATTTTCAATTACAAAAGCGAAGTGCCTGGCCAATCTATCGTTGAAAAAGTAGATGCCGACATAATAAGGAATGAGACTTCCTATTCCTACAAGAGCGGACATCCCTTCGTCGCCAGTGATTTTAAGGCATAAGACGAGTGCCACCAACAAGATGAAAAATGGAATGACAAAAGCCAGAATGACGGCATTGCGCCCCCTGTTTGCAGTCATGGCCACACTCACCTGTTCTCCCACATGACAATGAGAGGCTGCGTCACGGTCAACCACCTGCACCACCTTCTCTTTGCTCTCTGCCGCACTGCAATGTCCAGCCACTTTACAAGCGGCACACGCAGAAGTCTGGACGATGCGTACATTAACACAATCACCCTTAATCGACTCGACAATTCCTGTATGTGAGATTTTATTCATAATATTACAGTTGCAAAAATACTACAAATTATTTAGATGGCAAACAAAATGCCGCAATAATATTGCATTCTTTTCGCAATCGTTTTCGTCAATGGCCTTTCAACAAATCATAGAACTTATAAAATCCTTACAATTCTGATGCCTTCGCTGGATGTCTGCTTCTGCAAATATTGATACAGTGTCATGGGTTCGTCAACTACTTTTTTGTGGAGCGACGAAGCATTCATCAAGTGCAACCCGTCTTTATGCCAAACGGCAAAGCCAACATGCGAGATGTCAAGCCCAGCCTTGTTGGTGACAATACCAATGATGTCGCCATCCTTGATGTATTTCCTGTATTTGTTGGAATCCTTAAGTTGGCCTTTGGGTATATAAGTGAACGAAGTGTTGTTGACCTTATTTTCCATCTTCTTTATTTCAGGCAACCATTGCCGATGCGCGTTCAACATTTTGTATGATTCCACGTGCTTGGTCATATAATCGACATGGGGCACACGAGTCTTGGACAAAGGCGAAGGAGGAAGCGTTACATTAGCGACAAGCCCTTCATGGATGTTGTCGCTAATCCAATAAGTGAAATAATGCTGACGCGCCGTGTAAGCCACCTTCCCATCAACATACCGCACATGCGACAACACACGGCAAAAATCATCAAAAGAGGTGAGATTCCGCCTGGTACAAATCGTAAGTGCCATCACATATTCCACATAAGTTGTGCAGTCCACTCCCTTCGTGTTGACAACGAGCGACTCTTCCAAATCTTGGTCTAAAGTGAAAGCCACATAGGGATAATTAATGAACTTGCGGGCATAGAAAAGAACCATGTTGTCACTTGACTTCAGCGACTTCCCTTCAGCCAGCCAAGCCTCAATCGTCTTGTCCTCACCTTTGTTGGCTTTCTTCACCTTATAGTCAACACTTTCCTTGATTTGCGAACGGTTTGTCTGCCCATCCGATTTCTTCGCTTTCGCAGGCTGAAGAGCGCATGAAATTGTTAGTAGCATAGTTGCCGCCATTACCCAGATGATTTTCTTATTTTCCATAATTTCTATGAGATTTTTTACGTCCGAAATTGATCCCTATATAAACATTCACATTGCCAAAATAATTGCTTGTCTCAAATTGGGATTTCTTGTAATTGTATGAGTGTACGACACTATAGGCACCAAAGTACCATTTGGAATTGTTCCATATCAGCCCGAATCTTCCCACTCCGTCAATACTGATATTGCTGAATGAGAAGTCACGCAAGATATTGAAATCAGAAAGCCATCGGTCGCCTGTCGAATGCTTGTAGCCCAATGCTGCCGACAAAGAAACCGACAACAGCCAATTTTTGGAAAAGACCCAATTATATCCATAACCCGCCGAAATAGAAACATCGGTATATTTTACGGTATTAAACAACATCCCGCTGTCGAGTTTTTCACTAATTTCAGGAAGTTTCTCATCGACAGTCTGCCTCAATTTATTATAATCAAAGTCAAGGGTGTGCCTGGTATAGCCGCCACCGAACATAAACGACCCTGCGCTTCTACGTTGACAAGTGCTTTGTGTAAAGGCAGCCGGATATGAAAACCGCTTGTGATTGGGTATGATATAGGCATTCAAGCCTGTGATGGAAACATTCAGTCCATCGAAAGGAACATCCTCTATGGCATCGGTGTCCACCTCGTCCCCCATGTCCAGAGACCTTATTTTGTAATCTTTGCCAGAATTACGCATAAAGAAGTCAACGCCCAGCATGGAAGTATATACGCTCAAATCAAGTTCCCTTTTCTTATTGGCGCTGATATAGGCGAGATCGACAGTGTATCCCCAAAACAAGAAACTCCATCCTATATAAGGTCCGAACTTCACTCTTGCCTCAGGTGCCAAGACGAGGGAATGCCCACTCTTGTTTTTGATGATGTATGTCTCGAAAAAGTAAGTCGACATCAAGGTGGTGCAGAATTTATAGTGTTGCGGTTCGACATAGGAGGTGTCAATTTCGCTGAACTTCTTGACAAGTCCTGCCGCCCCCTCGTAGGCTTTCCTGAAGAATCCTTTTCGATGTGACACACTATCGACACCCTCCGCCCAAAGAAGCGAAGTCATCAGACAGCATAAAAGTATGGTCCATCCCCTGCGCATTTAGAATTTTCCAAGAATACGGTCCAACACCCAATTGACTGGTGTTGCCGACACACTGGTGCATGTGCAAAGGCCCAACCCTTGCAAATGGTGGATGACGGACTGAATAATGGGCAACTGTACGTATGGTGGATTGGGAACGGATATGCTTGTTGCCCCCTCGCTTGTGACCAATTGGATAGGCTGATAGTCGAAAACAGAAAAACTGACGATGCCCTTGTCGCCAATCACTTCTATGCAGTCTTCACGAGCCGATTCGTGCCCGACAAAGCACCAAGAACCACTTCCAGGCAGTCCGTTTTCGAATTTGAAGCAAGCACTGAGTGTGTCTTCTGCGGAATACAACCCTCCCCTATTGGCACATATCCCCTTTGCGTCTATTATCACGCCGAAAAAATCTTGAAGGAGGTCGAGTTGATGCGGTGCCAGGTCATAGAAATAGCCTCCCCCCGAAATTTCCGGTTGTAAGCGCCATGGCAACTGCTCGGGATGTGTATAGTCCAAGTTTCTTGGCGGACAAGCGAAGCGCACCTGCACATTGATGATTTTCCCAATCACTCCATTCTTGACGATATCCTTTACCCTTTGGAAATAAGGAAGGTACCGTCTGTAATAGGCAACGAAGCAGGGCACTCCCGTCTGCTCGCTGACACGGTTGATTCTGGCGCAATCCTCGTAAGAGGCAGCCAACGGCTTTTCCACATATACCGGTTTTCCTGCCTTCATTGCCATGATGGCATAGGTGGCATGACTTGATGGCGGAGTGGCCACATAGATGGCGTTGACATCTGGGTCGTCGATGATTTGCTGGGCATCGACATACCATTTCCGAATATGATGCCTTTCTGCATACGACCGCGCACGCTGCTCGGTGCGGCTCATCACAGCCACGACACTTGAGCCTTCGACATCTCCAAATGCAGGTCCGCTTTTCTTCTCGGTCACTTCACCGCAACCGATGAATCCCCATCTGATATATTTCATACTACAGTCATTTTATTAACCTTGTTCACTTGCTCCATGCAAATCTTTTACATCCGTTCTCATGCTGAACTCACAACCACAATACTGTTGATTGTAAAAGCAATATTCCTTCAGCAACTGGTTTCTTCTCTCGTAAAGGCCACCCTTTCTCCAATTCTGTGCCCAAAACACAGTGTCGGGCACCTTTTCCTGTGCATAACGACCAGCCGCCTCAATTTGTTGGATGCTTTTCCAACGAGAAGAAGCCAAGGTGGTGGTGAAATGGCGAATTCCCATCTCATGGGCGAGACGGGCGGTGGCCACCAACCGCATCTCAAAACAGCGAAGACATCTTTTCCCCCTTTCTGGTTCACCTTCCAGCCCTTCTACGGCGTTCAGCCATGCACTATGATTGTAATCGCCATCAATCCATTTGAGTCCCAACGATTCAGCATGGCGCTTGCTCTCCTTCTTGCGAATTTCATATTCCTCTATCGGGAAGATATTGGGATTGAAATAGTACACCAGCGGTGTCACTTCATGGGCAAGCATCCATTCCACAATGGCAGATGAACACGGGGCACAACAGGCATGAAGCACCACCTGTCTCACCCCCTCGGGAACCACTATGGCCGAATGATGATTTTTGCTCATTTTCCTTTATCTCACTATGCTCTTGATTGCTTTTCCTTTGCCACGACGAAGGATATTCAGTCCACGCCCAACATTTCCGGTAGCCCGACCAGCCGCATCGTACACATGCAGTCCGCCAGCCAGACCCTCACGTTCCGCCTGCTCAATGCCATCGGCATTCTGCAGTTCCCTCACTTCATTGAAAAAAGACAGTCCATTGGCTGAAAAGCCCTTTTTGTTTTGGAAATACGACAGCGAGCCAGGGTGCACGAACAAGGTGCAATGGGAGGCTACCTCCCCGCTCTCATCATAAAAAGCAAGTTCCTCTATCTTGTCGTCATCCAAGGAAGTGGGAAAGCAATAGACTGCACGGAGATGGGTGCATCCATCCACCACCCTGTCGCCTATCTCGCTCACCCCCTTGCCCAAAGTAATCTGGGAAAAGGAAGAATAGGCAAACGCCCCATCGGAAATCTTTTTTACGCTGTCGCCCAAAGCCACACGAGGCGATTTTGCCATTCCTGCCATGGCATAGGGTCCAACAATCCTAACATGAGCAGGGAATTCGTCGAATTCAGCCATGGAAGGGACATGACATAAGACCTCCTTCTTGGCATCATACAACCACCCATCATCGCCAACGCAATAGAAAAGGTTGTCTGCACCGACTTGTATGTTAGCCAAAGAACTGTTGAGCAAAAACGCCCCACCCTCAATGTTGTTCACCGATGAAGGAATGGCTATGCCTTGCAAAGACGAGCGACCGCCAAAGGCGCCAAAAGCGATGGTTTTCAAGCCATCGTTCAAATGAACGTCAGCCAAAGAGGCACAATCGTAGAACGCCAAGGTGTCCACGGTCTCCAATGATGTTGGCATAAATACATTTTTTACAATGGACGAATTGCAGAACGCGAAGGGCGCGATGCACTTAACGCCCTCAGGTACTTGATATTCGCTAAACATGGAGGCAGGCGGAAAAGCCAGCAGCGTATCGACATCGTTGTTGAACAACACTCCCTCGATGGAATGAAGAAAAGGATTGCCGCTACTTACATTAATGTTCGTTAGAGCAGGCGTGTTATAGAAGGTCACAGGATTGAAAGATTGGAAAGCATTGCCTACGTTGAGTGTATTCAAACGACTGTCGCCCAACAAAGCGGAATTGTCCAACCCGACGACATTGTCTCCCAATGTGAGTTCCTCCAAGGATGTCATGCGCTGGAAAGCCCCCTCCCCAACATTTTCCACAGAATATGGCAGTATCAGAGAAGTGAGGCTTGCGCAATCCACGAAAGCACCATATTCTATCGACTGCACGGTCGGGGGAATTTCCACATACTTCAGATGCGAGCACCCGGCGAGTGCCAGTGAGTCGATGGAAATGATGGATTCAGGCAGATAAAGTTGTTCCAATCCGTAACAATTATATAGGAATCCGCTCCCAAACCGATCGTCATGGGTGACCATATCTCTGCCCAGCATATTGATATACACTTCATCAGTCTCCATTATGTAAGTTTCGCTGATGTCCAAAATCCTCAATATACCTTGGGTGGGGGTCGATAAGCCACTTACCCCACACATCTCCCTGATAAACATCATGTCTTTGCCATTGAGCGGTCCCATAACCTTCATCGACGGTGTGTTGTATTTTGCGGTTGCCGAGATTTGCCCTACGGTTTCCTCGAGTGTGCCAGCCTGATTGACAGATACATACAAATCAAATTGTGCCATAACGTGCTGCGACAAAAACAACGTCGCTAACACCATCAGCAGTTTATTCCTCATGCTATTCATAAGCGTAAAATTTGATTGACGCGAAAAGTTATTCTGCAACTATCATGACATTCCCTGTCAACTTGCCCGTCTTGGCATCCTTGGCAACAACAGTGATGTCCCCCTTCGCTTTGGAAGCCTCCACCACAAGCACCAGTTGTCCGTGGAACAATTTCATCGTGGGCGAGACAAACGATTCTAAAGAAGTGGCATCGCCATTGCACACAGCCTTGAAGTGGCCGGCCCCATTCACCTCAAAGACAAGTTGATGGTCGGCATCGGGCACCAAATTGCCTTCCTTGTCCACCATGCTCACGGTGACGAAGGCAAGGTCGTTGCCATCGGCGTGAATCACGCGACGGTCGGCCACCAGCGACAAGTGGTCGGCTTTCCCTGCTGTGCAAATGACTTTCTCTCCAGTCGGTTTCCCGTCTTTGTCATAAGCCACCACTTTCAGTTCGCCTGGTTGGTATTTAACATCGTTCCAACGCAATCGGTATCTGTCGAGCCTTGACGTCTGGTCTTTAAATCGTTTCCCCTGACTCACTCCATTGACGAACAGTTCAGCCGAAGGGCTGTCGGTATAGACATAGACTGGTGTCACTTTGCCCACTCGGTCGGGCCAAGTCCAATGCGGGAGCACATGGAGTGTCGGAGAATCATGGTTCCACTTACTCCGATACATATAATAGCGGTCCTTTGGCAGTCCGGCCAAATCGCAAATGCCGAAATAACTGCTCCTTGAGGGCCAGTATTCGTCGTAGGGGGTTGGCTCTCCCAAATAGTCGTAACCTGTCCACACAAATTCTCCAATCACCCAAGGATAGTCGTCTTGCATTTTCCAATCGTCGTCGGGGAGGTTGCTCCACGAACAATATTCTGTGTCGTAACTGGAGCACTGTCCGTCGGGATAGACTGCATGGTCGGAAACCTGCACCGGAAACTTATAGACACCTCTTGAACTGACAGTAGAGGCGGTCTCCGACCCCAACAAGAACCCTTGCGGCAACTGTTTGATATTGTTTTCGTATTTGTGTACCCTGTAGTTGAATCCCGGCACATCCATCACCTGGGCAAACCCCGACTTCAATGCTGCCTCGGCCCTATCCATACCTTGTGTGACTGGGCGTGTTGGGTCAAGGTCGTGGCATATTTGTTGCAAGTGCTTCGATATGTTGCGCCCTTCCTCACTCCACTGCTCGGGAATCTCATTGCCAATGCTCCACATGATGATGGAAGGATGATTGCGATGGCACAGCACCAAATTCTCGATATCCCTGTCGCTCCACTCCTTGAAGAACCGCGCATATCCATTCTTGCACTTGGGGTATATCCACATGTCGAAACTTTCAGCCATCACCATCATGCCCATCGAGTCGCAAATTTCCATTTGCATGGTCGAAGGCATGTTGTGTGCCGTGCGAATGGCGTCACAGCCCATTTCCTTCATAGTGCGAATCTGACGTATCAAGGCTGCCTTGTTGACTGCGGCACCCAACGGGCCGAGATCGTGGTGCAGACAGACGCCCTTTATCTTACGGGTTTGCCCATTGAGTTGGAATCCTTTTTCCTTTCCTACGGCCACTGTGCGGATGCCTACCTTCACTTTCTTCTCATCCAAAATCTGAAGGTCTTTGTAGATGCGTGTCTCCAATGTATATAAATAAGGTGTCTCTGGCGACCATAACTGAGGCTTTTTCACATGGAACTGGTCGCGGAAATGCCCAGTTTCATCGAAAGCCGAGTGGCTTTGCGCCACGATGACCCCTCTCTGGTCACGCAAAAGCACGTCGGCAGTCACCACGCCATTGCGCCAGTCGCCTATCGCTCCCATCTGCACATCCACAACCGCCATCTGCTGATTGATGCTGACAGTGCGAAAATAGGTTTCCCAATCGTCGAGCATCGCCTGTCCGCCCAAAATTAGTTTGACAGGGCGAAACAACCCACCTCCAGGATACCAACGGCTGCTCTCCTCCATATTGGAAAGGCTCACCTCTATGGTGTTCTTACCCTGACGGAGCAACTTGGCGACGTTCAATCTGAAAGCATTGTATCCGTATGCCCATCTGCCAGCAAACTGCCCATTCACCTTTACCACCGGTTCGCTCATGGCGCCATCGAAAACGAGCATTGCCTCTTTAGGTGCACGGTCGAGAACCACTTCCTTGCGATAAAAGCCCTTTCCTATCCAGGGAAGAGCCCCCGAACGGCCACTTTTCTCTGTTTTCTCTTTTTCACCATTTTGCTCAATGGCCACAAACTGCAAGTCCCATTTTTTATCGAATGGCCCTGCAATGGCCCAATCGTGTGGCACAGAAACTTCTTGCCACGAAATACTGTCGCGTGAAAAATGCCAACCTTCAGAAAGCACAATCTCCTGTCGGCCCTGTGCGAAACACACATGCGGCAACAAAAAGAGTAACAAGCCAAATAATTTTCTCATTCTTATAACATTTGTCTAAGTTAGTCGTCTGCTCCCGTTATTTTCCCAATATGGCATCGGCCAGCAAAATACCTTAAGGTCTGTCCATCTAAAATATGGTAAGCAGTTGCATTTATTTTTGCAAAGTTAACAATAATTTTTCAAATACACCCTCTACCCCCACCAATTAAGGGCAAAAAAATCATTCATGCGAAGAATCCAATATGAAAATAATCTATCATTTTGCCATGCTTTTTTTATTTTTATTAATATTTGGACAAACGATTTCACAAACAAAATGTATAAATTTTGTTAATTTTTAATGTTGTGTGGGCGCACAGCATTTTCTGTTGAAAAATTTTAATCAATTCCTTTTGGCCGTTGATAAAAAAGGTTTACCTTTGCAGCGTTATCCTGAAAACAATCTTTTTACCTTAAAAAAAACTAATACCTATTGAAGATTCGAAGCGGTCGCCTGAGAAGGTCATCGCTTTTTTTACATCCAAAAATCAACTCACACAATAGACACAGTTAACGAGAAAATGGAAATCACACTGACAAGCAACCAACAAAAAGCCTTTACACGGTTATTGACGTTTTCGGATGACCCAAAAGCGAAAGTCTTCATATGCCATTAGAACAAGGATTAAGACGTGTAGCAGACGGTCCTTTTCCTTGAAGTCTGACGAATCTAAGCGCATATTACAATATTATATAAGGATTAGGAAATTCTATCCTTTAGCAAACACTTTTGGTACATTTTGTCAAAGAACACCATATTATTAAAATAGATGCACTCTTTTTGTGTGGTTTACATTCGTTACTGATTGATGCCGCTTTTAGTGGCAATTGTTATATTTGCAATGTGTCGTTGTTCGCTCCTGAGAGTAATGAGTATGGAAGACGCGACAATGTGACGTCTCTACAAACTATTGGAGTGGGATTGAATGGGGGGAAGCATAGCCCATACTGACCATTCCCGAAACGTTAAAAACTGCTAAATTATCATATAAAAGCAAATGGGAGGCTGGATGTTTGGAGAAAAAGCAGTAATTTTGCAGCCGATTTAGTCCGTAGTGGCTCTAACAAGTGCTGGCACGACGCTGGCCGCCATGCGGAGAAAACCTGTTATTTCAATAAATAAATGTACGCAATTGTAGAAATCATGGGTCAACAGTTCAAGGCCGAACAGGGAAAGAAACTGTTCGTTCATCACATGAAAGATGTGAAAGAAGGCCAGTCTGTTGAGTTTGAGAAAGTGCTTCTTCTCGACAATGAAGGAGCAGTGACTGTAGGAGCCCCCACAGTGAAGGGCGCTAAGGTAGT
Source organism: uncultured Prevotellaceae bacterium (assembly GCA_946415525.1). GTDB lineage: Bacteria > Bacteroidota > Bacteroidia > Bacteroidales > Bacteroidaceae > Prevotella. The sequence continues at coordinate 12,510 of CAMKSZ010000034.1, forward strand.
GTGTGAAGTGGTGAATCCACTCGTTAAGGGCGACAAGGTGATTGTCTTCAAGATGAAGCGCCGCAAGGACTCTCGCAAGAAGAACGGCCATCGTGCCCAGTTCACACAAGTAGAAATCAAATCAATCATCGGCTAAAAAAGGAGGACTAAGAAATGGCACATAAAAAAGGTGTAGGTAGTTCGAAGAACGGCCGCGAGTCGGCTTCACAGCGACTTGGTGTTAAGATTTGGGGTGGCCAGCGCGTTGTCGCCGGCAACATTATTGTGCGCCAGCGTGGCACAAAGCACAATCCCGGTCAGAATGTAGGTATTGGCAAGGATGATACTCTTTATGCCCTTGTTGACGGCACAGTGAATTTCCACAAGGGTGCCCGCGACAAGAGTGTTGTATCGGTCATACCCGACGCCGAGGCATAACAATTAAAAAAACTTATTCCAAACAAACAACAGAATCCCGTCTCTCCCGAGGCGGGATTTCTGCTTTTTATGAAGCAAATTGCCTTATTTTTCATGACCAACCTTTTGGCGTTTAGTGATTTTGATGTACCTTTGCAGTTTGAAATGACAAAAGCGGCCAACATGTCGCGTCATGAGAGAAGGAAAAAGATAAAACCATATAAATTATGCTTACACTTAAACTTATCAGCGAAGAAACAGAACGCGTCATCAAAGGACTGGAGAAAAAACACTTCAACGGAGCACGCGAAGCCGTCGAGAAAGTGCTGTCGATAGACAAGCGCCGCCGCGAGGCCCAGCGTGAACTTGACGCCACCAAGAACCAAGCCAAGCAGATGGCTGCCCAAATCGGTGCCTTGATGAAGCAGGGCAAGCGTGAGGAAGCCGAGGCCGCCAAGCGGGAAGTCGGCGCCTTGAAGGCCCGCGACAAGGAACTTCAGGAAATCATGGATGCTGCCGAGAAAGAGTTGAATGCCTTTCTGTGCACCATCCCCAACATTCCCCACGAGTCGGTGCCGGAAGGAGCCGACGCCAGCAGCAACGTGGTGGTGAAAGAAGGCGGCGAGAAGCCCATCCTGCCTGAAGGCGCCCTCTGCCATTGGGATCTTTGCAAGAAATACAACCTCATCGACTTCGACTTAGGCGTGAAAATCACAGGCAGTGGTTTCCCCGTCTATATCGGTAAGATGGCCCGTTTCCAGCGCGCCTTGGAGGCTTTCTTCTTGGAGGAGGCCCGCAAGAGCGGATACCTGGAGGTGCAACCCCCATACGTGGTGAACGAAGCCTCGGGATATGGCACGGGACAGTTGCCAGACAAAGAAGGCCAGATGTATCACTGTAACCTCGACAACCTCTATCTCATCCCCACTGCCGAGGTGCCCGTGACCAACATTTTCCGCGACGTCATCCTCGACGAGAGCCAGTTGCCCATCAAGCGCTGCGCCTACTCGGGCTGTTTCCGTCGCGAAGCCGGCAGTTACGGCAAGGACGTGCGCGGCCTGAACCGCCTGCACCAATTTGATAAGGTGGAAATTGTCCGCATCGACACCCCCCAGCACTCCTATGAGAGTTTGAACGAGATGCTCGCCCACGTAGAAGGCTTGATGCAGAAATTGGAGCAACCCTACCACATCCTGCGCCTTTGTGGCGGCGACATGAGTTTCACCTCCTCCCTCTGCTACGACTTCGAGATATGGAGCGCCGCTCAGGAGCGCTGGCTCGAAGTGTCGTCCGTCTCCAATTTTGAGAGTTACCAGGCCAACCGCCTGAAATGCCGCTACCGCCGTGCAGAAGACAAGAAAACCGAATTGTGCCACACGCTCAACGGTTCTGCCCTCGCCCTTCCGCGCATCGTCGCCGCCATATTGGAGAACAACCAGACACCCGACGGCATCCGTGTGCCCAAGGTGCTTGTCCCCTATTGCGGCTTTGAAATGCTCGACGACAAGAATTTCGACTAAAACGCCAAAACATTATGAACAAAATCATCAGAAAGGAGCAATTTTCCGAGAAAGTATTTCTCTTTGAGATTGAAGCACCCCTCATCGCCAAGAGCCGTAAGGCCGGCAACTTCGTTATCGTACGTGTGGGGAAGAAAGGCGAGCGCATGCCGCTGACCATCGCCGACGCAGACATTGCCAAGGGCACCATCACATTGGTGGTGCAGAAAGTGGGACTGTCGTCAATCAAATTGTGCAACCTCAACGAAGGAGACGAAGTGACCGACGTGGTGGGCCCATTGGGCAACCCCACCCATATCGAGAAATTCGGCACCGTGATCTGCGCCGGCGGCGGCGTGGGCGTGGCCCCGATGCTGCCCATCATCCGTGCGCTGAAAGCCGCCGGCAACCGCGTGCTCAGCGTGCTGGCAGGCCGCAGCAAGGATCTCATCATCCTTGAGGACCAGGTGAGGGCCAGCAGCGACGAGACCATCATCATGACCGACGACGGCAGTTACGGTGAGAAAGGCGTCGTCACCGTGGGTATCGAGAAATTCATCCAGCAGGAGCACATCGACAAGGTGTTCGCCATCGGCCCTCCCATCATGATGAAATTCAGTTGCCTACTCACCCAAAAATACAACATCCCCACCGACGTGTCGCTCAACACCATCATGGTGGATGGCACGGGCATGTGTGGCGCATGCCGACTCACCATCGGCGGCAAGACCAAGTTCGTGTGCATCGACGGTCCCGAATTCGACGGCAGTCTTGTGGATTGGGACGAGATGTTCAAGCGCATGGGTACCTTTAAGCGTGCCGAACAAGAGGAACTGGAGCATTTCGAGGAACACTTGGGCAACATAGAGGAGAACGTTGTCGTGGAGTCCACCGACATTGTGATGGACGACGACCCGACGAACGATACCATAGACATTCTCACCGACAGGAATGCCGAATGGCGCAAGACCCTTCGCGCCTCGATGAAAGCCAAGGAGCGCACCGCCATTCCACGTGTGGTAATGCCCGAACTCGACCCTGTCTATCGTGCCACTACCCGTTTGGAGGAAGTGAACATTGGCCTGACCAAGGAGATGGCCCTCACGGAAGCCAAGCGCTGCCTCGACTGCGCCAAGCCCACCTGCGTGGAGGGTTGCCCGGTGAACGTGAACATCCCGTCGTTCGTCAAGAACATCGAGAGAGGGCAGTTTTTGGCCGCCGCCAAGGTGCTCAAAAACACCTCTGCCCTACCCGCCGTGTGTGGACGTGTGTGCCCGCAGGAGAAACAGTGCGAGGCTCGCTGTATCCACCTGAAGATGAACGAGCCGGCAGTGGCTATCGGTTATCTGGAGCGCTTCGCTGCCGACTTCGAGCGCGAGAGCGGCAACATGAGTATCCCCGAGATTGCCCCCTCTAACGGCATCAAGGTGGCAGTGGTGGGTTCTGGTCCTGCAGGACTGAGTTTCGCCGGCGACATGGTGAAGTTGGGCTACGACGTATATGTGTTTGAGGCCCTTCATGAGATTGGCGGCGTGCTGAAATACGGCATTCCCGAATTCCGCCTGCCCAACCGCATCGTTGATGTCGAGATAGACAACCTCCGCAAGATGGGCGTCCACTTCCAGACCGACTGCATCGTAGGCAAGACCATCAGCATCCAGGAGTTGGAAGACAACGGATTCAAAGGTATTTTCGTGGGTTCCGGTGCAGGCCTGCCCAACTTCATGGACATCCCCGGCGAGAACCTCATCAACATCATGTCGTCGAACGAATATCTGACACGCGTCAACCTGATGGACGCAGCCAACCCCACCACCGACACCCCCATCAATCCTGCCAAGAGCGTGATGGTGGTAGGCGGCGGCAACACCGCCATGGACTCGGTGCGCACGGCAAAGCGCCTCGGCGCACAAGTGACCTTGGTATATCGCCGTAGCGAGGCCGAGATGCCTGCACGTTTGGAGGAGGTGAAGCATGCAAAGGAAGAAGGCATCGAATTCTTGACGCTGCACAACCCCATCGAGTATATTGGCGATGAGAAGGGTGCTGTGAAACAGGCCGTGCTTGAAGTGATGCGCCTCGGTGAGCCCGATGCCAGCGGCAGACGTCGTCCCGAACCGACGGGCGAGACAAAGACCATCGACGTGGACCAAGTGATTGTAGCCATCGGCGTATCGCCCAACCCGCTTGTACCCAAGAGCGTGGCAGGTCTTGAACTGGGTCGCAAGAACACAATTGTGGTGGACGAGCAAATGCAGTCGTCGCGCCATGGACTGTTCGCCGGCGGCGACATCGTGCGCGGTGGAGCCACCGTCATCCTCGCCATGGGCGACGGACGCGCCGCTGCAGCCAACATGCACCAACAACTCTCAGCAGAACGATGAACGGACTTTATACCATCATCCTGCTCATCACCAGCAACGTGTTCATGACACTTGCTTGGTATGGGCATCTTCGACTACAACAATCAGGGGTCAGCCAAGGCTGGCCTCTGATTGGCGTTATTGCATTCTCCTGGGGCATCGCCTTTTTTGAATATTGTTGTCAGGTGCCTGCCAACCGCATGGGATTCATCGACAACGGAGGTCCATTCAACCTCGTGCAACTCAAGGTGCTACAGGAGTGTATCAGTCTTGGCGTGTTTGCGGCCATTGCCAACATCATGTTTCAAGGCCAGAACCTGCATTGGAACCATCTGCTGGCATTCTTCCTCATCATCTGCGCCGTCTATTTGGTTTTCATGAAATAAGCCATGCCTTCTCTCCTTCCCGAACAGCGACTGGAAAAACGCCTCGCCGAGCGGATGGTGAAGGCGATGGCTACTTTCAAACTCATCGACGACGACGACCGCATCTTGGTGGGGCTGTCGGGCGGTAAGGACTCTTTGTGCCTTTTGGAACTGCTCGCCCGCCGCAGCATGATTCAGCATCCGCGCTTTGAGGTGGCGGCCTTGCATGTCAGGATGGAGAACATCCAGTATGAGAGCGACACCACCTATTTGGAGCAGTTTGCCGCCGACTTGGGTGTTCGTCTGCATGTGGTCACCACGAGTTTCGACATCAGTACCGACACCCGGAAGTCGCCCTGCTTCTTGTGCTCATGGTATCGTCGGAAAGCCATGTTCAATTTCGCGCAAGAGCATCATTACAACAAAATTGCCTTGGGGCACCATCAAGACGACATTTTGCACACCACATTAATGGGACTCATGTATCAGGGACAATTTGGATCAATGCCTGCCCGACTGGCCATGAGAAAGATGCCCCTGACGCTTATCCGTCCCATGTGCATGATTCCCGAATCAGAAATCATACAGTATGCCGCCATGCGTGGCTACCGAAAACAAAACAAGATTTGCCCTTACGAGACTTCTTCACATCGTACTTCAGTAAAGGCTCTATTCGACGAAATAGAGTCCATCAATCCTGAGGCGCGGTCGAACTTCTGGCGGGCGTTGGTCAACGAAGGGAAAATGGTCGAATAGTTGACAAACGCACTATATCAATAGATATCTTTGAGTGGATATTTATATTGAAAAAATTATCGCCGAACAAATACGAACGGTTGTCAATCCATTAAAATTTGTTAAGAAAAGCGCAAACAATGATGAAATAAGGAAAAAAACATGTAAATTTGAATTTTCTAACAGCGGCTTTGCCTTTGTTTAACAAAAACTGACAAAATATGAAAAAGTACTTTCCTGAATCAGAGTTGATTATCAATCAAGACGGCAGCATCTTCCACCTGCACTTGAAGCCAGAACAACTTGCCGACAAGGTGATATTGGTGGGCGACCCAGGACGTGTATCTCAAGTGGCCAGATTTTTCGATGCCATTGAATGCGAAGTTTCCAACCGTGAATTTCACACAACAACCGGTACCTATAAAGGCAAGCGTATCACGGTGCTCAGCACTGGCATCGGCTGCGACAACATCGATATCGTGCTCAACGAACTGGATGCTTGCGCCAACATAGATTTTGCCACACGCGAAGAGAAGGAACAACTACGCAGCCTCTCCATCGTCCGTATCGGCACCTGTGGCGGACTGCAGCCCTACACTCCCACAGGCACGTTCATTGCCAGCGTTAAGAGTATCGGCTTCGACGGCTTGCTCAACTTCTACGCGGGACGCAATGAGGTGTGTGACCTCGAATTTGAGGAAGCCTTCAAAAAGCACATGAACTGGAACCCGCTGTTGTCAGCCCCCTATGTCATCGACGCCAACGCTGAACTCATCGAGCGTGTGGCTGGCGAAGACATGGTGCGTGGCGTGACCATTGCTTGCGGTGGTTTCTTTGGCCCGCAAGGCCGTGAACTCCGCATCCCGCTGGCTGACCCAAAGCAGAACGAGAAAGTCGAGAATTTCGAATACAAGGGATATCGCATCACCAATTTTGAGATGGAAAGTTCGGCGGTTGCTGGTCTGTCGCGCCTTCTCGGGCACAAAGCCATGACTTGCTGCATGGTGATTGCCAACCGGCTGGCGAAGCAAGCCAATTCCAACTACAAGAACAATATCGAAACGCTCATTGAAATGGTGCTCGACCGCATATAATCCATGACACCCCTTTTAAGCGACGACACCATCTGTGCGCTGGCTACTGCGGTGGGTGGTGCCATGGCCATCATACGCATCTCCGGCTCTAAAGCCATCAGTATCACTGACAAGTTTTTTGTCTCTCCAAGGGGCAAAAAACTTGTCACTATGTCAAGTAACACCGTTCACTATGGGGAGATGCTGGATGACGGCGGTGAAGTAATCGACGATGTTGTTGTCAGTATTTTTCGTAATCCCCACTCCTATACCGGTGAGGACACGGTGGAAATTTGCTGCCATGGTTCACGCTATATAATAACTCTTTTACTGCAACGACTCATTAGCCTTGGATGCCGACAAGCGGGGCCGGGTGAGTTTACGCAACGTGCTTTCCTGAATGGGAAACTCGACCTCAGTCAGGCAGAAGCGGTGGCCGACCTGATATCTTCCACCAATGCCAGCACTCACAAGATGGCGTTGAGTCAACTAAGAGGCAACTTCAGCCATCAACTCGCCGACCTGCGCGACCATTTGTTGCACTTGACCTCGTTGCTGGAATTGGAACTCGACTTCAGCGACCATGAAGACTTGGAGTTCGCCGACCGCAGCGAACTGCTCGCTCTCGCCCAAACTACTGAGCGTCAAATTGCTGCCCTCTCCAACTCCTTCTCGGCAGGCAAGGCCTTGCGTCAGGGCATCGCCGTGGCCATCATTGGTAAAACCAACGTAGGAAAAAGCACGCTACTCAACCGTCTGCTGCATGATGACAAGGCCATCGTGAGCGACATTCATGGGACTACCCGCGACGTGATAGAAGACACCACGCAGATAGGCGGTGTCACTTTCCGTTTTATCGACACCGCTGGCATACGTGCGACCGCCGATGCCATTGAACGTCTTGGCATTGAACGTACCTATCAGAAGTTGGATGAAGCCACCATCGTGCTGTGGATGACCGACACTCCTCCTTCCCCTGAGGAAGTGAGCGACATCCTGCAACGCGCCAAGGACAAGAAACTTATTGCCATTGTCAACAAAATTGACAAGACCGACCAAGCCACCTACAACCCTCTTGCCCCTACTCCACCCTATCAAGCCGACATAGTCCTGGAGGTTCCGATTATCCCCATCAGTGCCAAGAAAGGCACCAACATCGAGCAGTTGGAAAATGCCATATATCAAGCCGCTGACATTCCAAGCATCACTCAAAACGACGTGATAGTGACCCATCTTCGTCATTATGAAGCACTCGCCAAGGCACACGACGACATCATACGGGTAGAAACCGGGCTTCAAAATGGCTTGAGTGGCGACCTTCTAAGCGAAGACCTGCGCGCCTGCATCGACCATCTCTCCGAAATAGTTGGCGGCACCATCACCCCCGACGAGACATTAGGGAATATCTTTTCGTATTTTTGCGTGGGCAAGTGACCCCTTATAAACAACTCTGAACAACTTGGAACAATTTGAACTAAGTCCCTCTAAATGAGGGACTTTTTGTATTTTAACACTTCAAG
>CAMKSZ010000035.1 GCA_946415525.1 uncultured Prevotellaceae bacterium
AGTTGAAAGCGTCGTCGGCTGTCATGTCGAAGAAAGGAACTTGCAGGATGCCGGCAGGGAAGCAAATCTCGTTGGTAGTGGGGTTGTAGTAGGCGTTGACGGTCTGTGGTGTCATGTGCCACTCGTCGCGATCGACAGGCTTGCCAGCCTTATGGTCCAGATTCCACTGATGGAGGAACTTTCTACACTCCAAGACGTTGTCGCAGAACGACTTGGCAGGATCCACCTTCATGCCGCTGATGTCCTTCCACTTGGAGGGATAGCCCACTTTCACATAGAAGGTGCTGAGTTTGTCGAGGGCATTCTTCTTGGTCGATTCGTCCATCCAGTCCTGGGCCTTGATGCGCTCAGCCAGTGCCACTTGCAGGTTTTTGACGAGTTTCTCCATGCGCTCCTTGGCGGCTGCGGGGAAATATTTATCGACATAGATTTTGCCGAGAGCCTCCCCCATCATGCCCTGCACCTGGTTGGTGGCACGTTTCCACCGTGGATGGTTCTCATTGCGTCCCGTCATGGTCTTGCCGAAGAAATCGAAATTCTCGGCCTCCACCTCGTCGCTCAGCAAGTTGGCGCAGGAATTGATGACATCCCACTCCATGTACGATTTGAGTTGGCCGGGAGTCATGTTCGCCACCACGGTGTTGGCACCAGCCAAGAAGTCAGGCTGTCCGACGACGATTTTACGGATGTATTCGGCAGGCACGCCGTCGGCGCTCATCCACTCGGAGAGGGTGAGGTCGGGATAGCGCGACTCGAACTCCTCAATGGGCATTTTGTTGTAGTTGGCCTCCACGTCTCTCAGTTCGGTGCGCGACTTCGAAACCTTGGCGAGTTTGGTCTCCACATTGAGCACGTCGTTCATCTTGAGCAGGGCGGCCTTCTTGCTGAAGCCAAAGAGTTTGAACATATTGACAATGTGCACCTTATATGCCTCGCGAATCTTGGTGGTAGCCTCGTCGTTGTCGAGGTAATACTCCTTCTGCCCCAAGGTCAGTCCGCTTTGGTTGATGTTGAGGATGTTCCACTTTGCATCCTTGTCGTCGGCACCAAACCAAGCACTGAAAGTGCGGCCGATGGCCATCGAGGGATATTTCTTTTGCAACTGCAATAGCGCATATTTCGTCTTGCACGACTCAATCTCCTTGATGAGCGGCATAACGGGCTTCACCCCCTCGGCATTGCGGCGGGTGGAGTCCATGGCCAATTTATAGAAGTCGCTCAATTTCTGCTCCACGGTGCCAACAGCGTATTGGTTTTTCTGCAATTCGGTGAGGATGCCGTTGATGCGCTCGTTGTTGTCCTGCTGCAAGCGGTCGAAACTGCCGAAGCGCGAATAGGCGGGAGGCAACGGGTTGTTTTTCACCCATCCGCCACAGGCGAACTGATAAAAATCCTCTCCGGGTGTGCAACTGCGGTCGAGGTTGTCCAACTGGATGCCCGACTTGAGACCCTGCCCCAATGCGGGAATGGTAGTGATACCCATTGCGATGATAGTAATAATTGTTCTGATATGCATGGTTGTAGTTGTTGATAGTAAATTATTCTATGGATTTTGCATTTCCTCGAGTTGCATCGACACCTCTTCCCAGCGGGCCACCTCTTCATCGAGGGCCTTTTGGGTCTGTGCATACTCGGTGACGAGCACCATGTCGGAAGCCCCCTCGGGGGTGCAGAGGATGGCGTCGAGTTCCTTGAGCCTTTGTTCGAAAGTTTCTATCTTGGCCTCGCAGGCCTTCACTTCTTTCTCCACCTTTCGGATTTTCTTCTGCATTTCGCGGCGCTCCTCGTAGTTCTGCTTGCCGACGGAAACCTCCACGGGCGCGGCGGCCTGAGGTGCGGCAACGGGCGAGGAGGTGCCCAAGAGATGCAGCGACTGGATGTTGCGGCTCCTCAAGAAATCGTAGATGCCGCCCAGATGCTCCCTCACCTTGCCCTCGCCGAACTCATAGACCTTGGTGACCAAACCGTCGAGGAACTCACGGTCGTGCGAGACGATGATGGCAGTGCCGTCGAAAGCCTTGATGGCCTCCTTGAGCACCTCTTTCGAAGGCATGTCGAGGTGATTGGTAGGCTCGTCGAGGATAAGCAGGTTGACGGGCTGTAGCAAAAGGCGGATGATGGCCAATCGGCTGCGCTCGCCGCCGCTGAGCACGCGCACCCGTTTCTCGGAGTTCTCGCCCCCGAACATGAATGCACCGAGGATGTCGTTAATGCGGAGGCGGACGTCGCCCTTTGCCACATAGTCGATGGTGTCGTAAACGGTCTTCGTCTCGTCGAGCAACTGCGCCTGGTTTTGGGCGAAATAGCCTATCTGCACGTTATGGCCTATCTTGAGGTGGCCGGTGAAAGGAATCTCGCCCATGATGCACTTCACGAGGGTAGATTTTCCCTCTCCGTTCTTCCCCACAAAAGCCACCTTCTCGCCACGGCGGATGGTGAGCGTCACATGGTCGAAGACCGTGTGGTCGCCGTAGTCCTTGCGCACATCGTCGCAAATTATGGGAAAGTCGCCACTGCGCAAACAGGGCGGAAACTTGAGGTGCATGGCAGAGTTGTCGACTTCATCGACCTCAATGGGCACAATCTTCGCCAACTGCTTGATGCGGCTCTGCACCTGCACGGCCTTGGTGGGCTTATATCGAAAACGCTCGATGAAGTCCTTCATGTCGGCAATCTCGCGCTGCTGGTTTTCATAGGCACGAAGTTGCTGTTCGCGACGCTCGGCACGGAGGACGACATACTGGTCGTATTTCACCTTGTAATCGACAATCTGGCCGCAGGTTATCTCCAACGTGCGCTCGGTGACATTATTGATGAACGCACGGTCGTGGCTCACCAGCACCACGGCGCAAGGGGCGGTGGCAAGAAATTGTTCCAACCACTGGATACTCTCGATGTCGAGGTGGTTGGTGGGCTCGTCGAGCAGCAGCACATCGGGCCGCTGAAGCAGGATCTTGGCCAGTTCGATACGCATGCGCCAACCACCACTGAACTCCGCCGTGGGGCGTTCCAAGTCGGAACGCAAGAATCCCAAACCGGCAAGCGTCCGCTCCAACTCAGCCTCGTAGTTGCCGGCGCCCATCATCTGGTAGCGGTCATGCTCCTGGGTGAAACGAGCAACGAGTTGGTTGTAACTTTCGCTTTCGTAGTCGGTACGCTCGGCGAGTTGGCGTTCCATCTTGTCGAGGCGTTCCTTCATCTCCACGTTGCCAGCAAAAGCCTTGCGCGCCTCATCGCGCACGGTAGTGTCGTCTTGTATCACCATCACCTGGGGCAAGTAGCCGATGGTGAGGTCATGCGGTATGGCAACATGTCCCGACGTGGGCTGTTGCATGCCGCAGAGTATCTTGAGCAGAGTGGACTTTCCAGCACCATTCTTGCCCACCAACGCTATGCGGTCGCGGTCGTTGATGACAAAACTGGCGTCATGGAAAAGGGGCTTCACCCCAAACTCCACCTTGAGATTTTCAACAGAAATCATCTTTTATTTCATGTGAGCCCACAAAGGGGTCCTGTTTTACATCATTTTTAATTAATATGGCAGGGTTACGGAAAATCGAGCGGGAACAAAATGAACCGTTCACTTTCATCCCGAAACGGAGTAACTTCGCTGCTAAAGCGGCAAAGTTAAGGAAAAAGGTCGTAATAAAAAAGCAATTACAAAAGTTTAACGCAGAAAGACCGCAAAAGACGAGCCACCAACAGCCATCCTTTTTGACTTTCGGTCCACCTATGCAAAAAACTGGATGGCACTAAGGAAACCAAAGCACCCCTTCTCACAGTCCCCGATTCAATCCATTCGCCATGTCGCACAGAAAAAAGGCCAAACGCTTGGCGGAAACGGATATTATGCCTATATTTGCATAGGCTTTGCACTCGGCACAGCCCCATCGTATCAGACAAGAAAAAGACCATGAACATTTTCGCACAACTCATCGCCAAGCGCCTCAACCTCCCCGAAACAGGGGTGGAAAACACCATCAGCCTGCTCGAAGCGGGATGCACCATCCCCTTTATCGCCCGCTACCGCAAGGAGCGGACAGGCAATCTCGACGAAGTGCAAATCGCACAAATCAGCGATGCCTATGACAAGTTGCAGGAACTGGCCAAGCGCAAGGAGACCATATTGAAGACCATCAGCGAACAAGACAAGTTGACCGACGAACTGAAGAAGCGCATCGACGACTGCTGGGACGCCACCACGCTCGAAGACCTCTACCTGCCCTACAAGCCCAAGCGCCGCACACGGGCACAGACCGCCCGCGAACAAGGCCTTGAACCGTTGGCCACGCTCATCCTGCTACAGCGAGAACAACGACCAGAAGTAGCCGCCCAGCGATTTGTCAAGGGCGACGTGAAAGACAACGAGGCCGCCATCAAGGGTGCCTTGGACATCATCGCCGAGACAGTGAGCGAAGACGAACGCTCACGCAACCAAATACGCAACGCCTACCGACGCGAAGCCGTCATCACCTCGAAAGTGGTGAAAACCAAGGCAGAAAGCGACGAGGCCGCCAAATATTCCGACTATTTCGACTTCTCCGAACCGCTGCGCCGCTGTTCGTCGCATCGCCTACTGGCCATGCGCCGCGGCGAGAGCGAGGGCATCCTGCGCGTGAGCATCACCGCTGACGACGAAGACTGCGTGGAAAGGCTCAAACGCCTGCACGTGCGTGGGCGCGGTCCTTGTTGCGACCTTGTGGAAGAAGCAGTGGAAGACGCGTACAAACGGCTGCTCCGCCCCTCCATCGAGACTGAGTTTGCCTCGCTGAGCAAGGAGAAAGCCGACGAAGAAGCCATCGTCGTGTTCGCCGAGAACCTGCGGCAGTTGCTACTCGCCGCCCCCTTGGGACAAAAACGGGTGATGGGCATCGACCCAGGTTTCCGCACTGGTTGCAAGGTGGTGTGCCTCGACGCCCAGGGCAACCTACTCCATCATGAGGCCATCTTCCCCCACCCTCCCATCAACCACCGCATGCAAGCCACCGTGCACGTGCAGCAATTAGTGGATGAGTACGGCATAGAAGCCATCGCCATCGGCAACGGCACCGCCAGCCGCGAGACGTCGGAATTTGTAAAGGGACTGACGTTCAAGCACCATGTGCAAACCTTCGTGGTGAGCGAAGACGGAGCCTCCATTTATTCAGCCTCAAAAATCGCCCGTGAGGAATTCCCCGACGAAGATGTCACCGTACGCGGTGCCGTGAGTATCGGCCGCAGACTCATGGACCCGTTGGCAGAACTCGTGAAAATCGACCCGAAGAGCATCGGTGTGGGACAGTACCAGCACGACGTTGACCAGGGCAAATTGAAGAAAAGCCTCGACCAGACGGTAGAGAGTTGTGTCAACTCGGTGGGCGTCAACCTCAACACCGCCAGTCAGCACTTGCTGACATACGTCAGCGGCCTGGGTCCTACCCTCGCCAAGAACATCGTGGACTATCGGCGCGAGCACGGCGCCTTCACCAGCAGGGCGCAACTCAAGAAAGTGCCCCGCCTCGGACCCGCCGCCTACGAGCAATGCGCCGGTTTCCTGCGCATCCCAGGAGCGAAGAATCCGCTCGACAACAGTGCCGTGCACCCCGAGAGTTATGGCATTGTGGCACAGATGGCAAAAGACAGCGGTTGCACCGTGGAGCAACTGATGGGCGACCGCGAGAAACGAAGCCGCATCGACATCCGCCGCTACGTCACCGAATCCGTGGGCATCCCCACCCTCACCGACATCATGAGCGAACTGGAAAAGCCCGGTCGCGACCCCCGAGAACAAATCGAGGAGTTTGAGTTCGACCCCAACGTGACGAGCATCGACGACCTTGTCGAGGGGATGGTGCTGCCAGGCATAGTGACCAACATCACCAATTTTGGCGCGTTTGTTGACATCGGTGTCCATCAAGACGGCCTCGTACACATCTCGCAGTTGGCGAACAAATACGTCAAGGACCCCAACGACGTGGTACACCTCCATCAACATGTCCGCGTGAAGGTGAAGGAAATCGACCATCGCCGTGGGCGCATATCGCTCACCATGCGTGGTGTGGAGTAAATAAAAAACGCCGGGGAAGAATCCTCGGCGTTTTTTATTTTGGTTGGAAATAGTTCTACTTCACCTTGTCAACGATGGCCTTGAAGGCATCGGGATTGTTGATGGCGAGGTCGGCGAGCACCTTGCGGTTGATTTCGATACCAGCCTTGGTGAGGCCACCCATCAACTGAGAATAACTCATACCGTTGATGCGGGCAGCAGCATTGATACGCTGAATCCACAGTGAGCGGAAAGTGCGCTTCTTGTTGCGGCGGTCGCGGTAAGCATAGGTGAGACCTTTCTCCCAAGTGTTCTTGGCGACGGTCCAAACGTTCTTACGTGCACCAAAGTAACCCTTGGTGAGTTTCAGTATTCTGGTTCTCCTTGCCTTCGAGGCAACATGATTAACTGATCTTGGCATAATTTTCTTTCTTTAATGAGTTGAACTTTGATTAACGCAGACAGAGCAAATCGCGCACTTGCTTCAGATTGGAGCGGTCGACGATAGCCTGATGAACCAGATTACGCTTTTGTTTCTTTGTCTTCTTTGTCAGAATGTGACTGTGGTAAGCATGATGTCTCTTGATCTTACCAGTTCCGGTGAATGTGAATCTCTTCTTTGCACCGGAGTTCGTTTTTACTTTTGGCATTTTTTTTAAATTAAATTGTTATTTATAGCAGTGGCAACGCATATACCGGGCGTTACGCACTTATTCATCCTTGTTTTGTGTGAGTTTCTTGAGGGCCTCTTCACTGATGCGCGCATTGGCCAACAGTCCACCATTGGCAGGCATGTCGTCGGCTACAGTCTCTGCTGCCTCACCCTGCCGTGCGGCCTCCTTGGCTTCGGCTTCGCGGCGCTCGCGATCCATCTTCTGCTGACTCTTCTTGGCCACGCCAGCCTTCTTGGGCGCCATGATGATGGCCATCTTCTTACCCTCAAGGGCGGGAAGTTGCTCCACCTTGCCAAATTCCTCCAAGTCGCGGGCAAACCGCAGCAACAGCACCTCGCCTTGCTCCTTGAAGAGGATGGAACGTCCGCGGAAGAAGACATAAGCCCTCACCTTGTTGCCCTCGATGAGGAACTCCTTGGCATGCTTCAGTTTGAAAGCATAGTCGTTCTCGCCCGTCTGGGGACCGAAGCGGATTTCCTTTACTTCCACCTTCACCTGCTTGGCTTTCATCTCCTTCGCCCTCTTCTTCTGCTGATAGAGGAACTTGGAGTAGTCGATGAGACGACAAACAGGGGGCTGGGCATTGGGGGAAATCTCCACGAGGTCAACTCCCTTTTGCCGGGCCATGTCAAGGGCCTGACGGGTAGGCATGACGATGGAGCCGTCGTCGCCGACGACACGCACTTCCCTCACTCTAATCTGCTCATTTACACGATACTGATTTGTCTTTTTGTCGTTCTTCATTCAACTTTTTTATGATAAGCGGCTGCAAAGTTACGACAAATTAGATAATTGGCAAAATTTTTCCCACTATTTTTTAAACATTTACTTGTTGTATCGTTGAGCGAAGTTCTTATGGAACACCACTTCACGGCTATTGCCCGTCGGATTACTCGGAATAAGCCAGTCTAAGTCCCAAGTTCTTGTTCTTCCCTTCTGGGGAATTAGAGGCACGATAGGTCACCTGGCAAGAATTTTCATCCCTGCTATTGAAGCCACCCCCTCGGATGACTCGCTTTGCCCCTTCCACCGGTCCAACGGGGTTCTCGGAAGGCGACTCGGAATAGAACTTTTCGTCATAGTAGTCGCCACACCATTCCCTCACATTGCCCGTCATGTCGTAAAGGCCGAAACCATTTGGGCGCTTTTTGCCTACAGGATGCTTGACATTGCCGCTATTGGAACTATACCAACCACATTCCGTAATGTCGGCACTGCCGGCAAAAGGCCATTCTTCGTTGCCCCCCTTGGCGGCATATTCCCATTCAGCCTCTGTCGGCAATCGGTATGGCAGGCCGGTCAAAGCCTTCAATTTCTCGATAAACTTCTGGCAATCTTCCCAACTCACATTATCGACAGGACAAGAGGACGAAGTGTATTTTCCGCTGGCGTCATCGGAAGGGTCTTCTCCCATAATCAGTTTCCACTCTTCCTCCGTCACCTCGTATTTCCCGATGAAAAACGGCGACAAGGTCACTTGATGGGCAGGAGCATTGTCCGCCATATTCTCGTCGTCACCATCCGCGACAATTCCCATCGTGAACGTGCCGCCTTCCATCCTCACCATATTTTTACGGAGTTGATTGACAGCCCAATCCACAGTATGCACCTCGGTAGGACGGGGCTTTACCGAAGGTTCCTTTTTAGTCCCTTTTGGTGGGTCTTTTTTGGGTTCCTTCTTCCCCACATCCACTTTGACAGGAGGCTTGGGCACCTCCGTCTTTTTCTCTGGAGGCTTCACGATAACCTTCTGTGCATGGGAAGGCAAGGCAAAAGCACATCCTACAAAGAAGACTATCAGCATCAAGGCTTTGTGCCTCCAACCCTTATCAAAAAATGTCATTTCCATAGTTACATCTCCTTACCATTTTTGTCATACCACGTGCCTTCTGTGGGAGTGCCCTCCTTATCGAACTTTCCGACGAAATATTCCCCTTGGGCAGTGGTGTATTTTCCCTCAGCAAAATGGTTATCCTTGAATGTCCCCGTGAAGACATCCCCGTTTTTGTAGGTATAGACCGCCTGGTCGCCCTCCATTTCGCCATGGACGAAAGGACCCTCATACGACTTGGCATCCCCCTGTGTAAAGATGGCTTTTCCAATGCCATGAGGCAACTGGTCCGAGTCAACGGGTCCGGTGTAGATGCATTCACCCAAGAACTGATTGGATGTCTTCATGTTTTCCACTGTTTGGGGCTCCTCATTGGCGGAAGCCTCCGCCACCTCCTGATTATCATTCATCGCGGGGTTGTCAGTTTCTGTTCCCGAGGGAGAGGACTTAAACAAGAACAAAGCCAAGAGGACCGCAACGAATGTGCATGCGGCTATAATGATTGTTCGCTTGTTGAGCCATGCTTTTTGATTGTTGCCGTCGCCAACGTTTTCGTCCGAGGAGGGGGTAGCCACTCTTTCGCCTGGAGAGGCCGCCTCTTTCGGGGAAGGTTTGGGAGCCGGTTTTTCCTTTTGGGGGGATTTCGGCATGACAACGGTGACATCCTCCTCTTCGCCATCATCAATGGTCGATGGCAATTTTTCCGGCTTCTTGATGTTCTTCGCCATCCATTTTCTCACCTCATCGACAGACTGGAACCGATCCTTCCTGATGGGCTTCATCAACTTGACGACGAGTTGCTTCATATTGGGGAAGATATCCTCGGGGAAGTCCAAGGCAGCCTCGCCATTCGCCATTATCTCGAAAGGCTGAGGAGGTTTCTTGGCGGTGAGGAGATTGTAGATGGTGGCCCCCAAGGCATACAGGTCGGTCCAAGGTCCTAATTTCTCCGTATTCTGCTCCATCTGCTCAGGAGGTGCATATCCTGGAGTGAGCGGAGGTGCCGTCTCGGTGACTTCGCCATCGGACATGATTTGCTTGCTCGCGCCGAAATCAATCAGCATGGCCGTCCCGTCGGCATCGACCATCACATTAGCAGGCTTGAGGTCGAGATGGAAGATGCCATTTTGGTGTACCACCTCCAAGGCGTCGAGTACCTGCACGACATAACCATAGACGTCCTTTTGCGGCAACCTTCTTGGCCCGTCGCCACCCTCCTTCAGTTTTTCTGCCAAAGACTTTCCATTGATGTACCTCATCACATAATAAGCCGTTCCGTTCTCCTCGAACAAGTCGCTGACCCTGACGATATGGGTACTTTGAGGAAGTCGGTAGATGAGGTTGGCCTCTTTCCAGAACTTTTTCTTTTGTTCCTCGAAGAGTCCGGCATTCTCAGGGTTGCTCACGCTGACCGTTTGCGTCGCACCGTCCCGCTGGGTAATGCCTTTCATATAAAACTCCTTGATGGCGACATCAACGCCAAAATTCACGTTTTTTGCCACATAGGTGTTGCCGAACCCTCCAGAAGCCAAGTATCTCTCTATTCGATATTTACCCATCTGGAGTGTCGAGCCCACAGGAAGCATCGACAGATTGCTTATATTTGAGTTGTTGCTCATATCTTAGACAATTATAATAAGTAGTAGAACAATGCCGCCGCCAATGCGGCTGATACCAATGCCCACAAGAAAGCCACGCCCCATGCCCTTGTCTTGCTTGGGCCATCAGCCTTTTGTGGGGACGGTTGGGCAGGTGTCTTTTCTGTGTTGGCAGGTGGAATGATTTCGGTGCTGTCATCATCGACATCCATCGGTTTCCTGTTGGAAGACGGGGGCATGGTGACCGTCACGTCGTCGTCCTCTTCGTCCTTCCTCATCAGCAAGGCATTGAAAGGCGAGACGGCCTCGTCGCCCATGAATCTCCCGTCCCCCTCTTCCGCCACCACATTGTCAACTCTCAACAAGATGGCAGAATGGTTGTCACGGTTGGAAGCCGAGGCCTCCATCAACTGTTGGCGTTTTTCCTCATCAGAGGTGTTTTGGGCGATGATATCGACAAGTTCGTCATCCCCCATCCGCTCCATCATTCCATCGGAGCACATATAAAAATAGTCGCCAGGTTGGATGTCGGTGATGTGTACGACATCCGCCCTCACGCGATTCTCCTTTCCAGGCATCACCGCCCTCGTGATGACGTTTTTCTTTTTGGAAGTGCTCATCTCAGAGTAAGAGATTTCCCCTGCCATGTAAAGTTCCATCACCAAGGAATGGTCCTTCGACTTATAGAGCATTCTGCGCTCGTCGGGCCTGATGTGATAGATACGGCTGTCGCCGACATGGGCAGCGAGGCATCCCCCCTTATGGAAACAAAGGAAAGTCAGCGTCGTCCCCATTTTCTTCATGGAATCGTTTCCATCATCCTTTTGGTCGAGACGCTCGCAGGCAAACTCAAAAGCCGTCCTGAACAAGTCGTCCGACAACACTTCCCCTTCCTTCAAACGCGGATGGAGATAATGCGCCATTTCCTCGGCGATGACACGGCTGGCCACCTCGCCTTTATCATGTCCTCCCATCCCGTCGCAGAGGATGAAGAGGCGCTCATCCCCCTCAGGATGGGAGGGATAGACGAAATCTTCTTGGTTGGGCCTCTGTCCAATTTCGAAGATGATTTGGGGCTGGCGCAATCCTATTCTCATTTACGCGAAGATTTTTGCAAGAAAATCAATTTCGACGAGCCCAATTCCACCTCGGCTCGGTCGCTGAGCACCACTTCCTCTCCCTGTCCCAGCAGCACGCCATTGACCAAGATGGGATTCTTGTTTTGGTAATTGGCGATGACAGCCTTGTAACTGCCATTGGCCATTCGGACGACATTGACCAATGCATGGGCCCTACTGACGGTATGGTCGGAGGTGACGATGGGCACCGTTGCCATCCCTGTTTTGGAAGCCCTGCCCACAATGTTCTGCCCTACACTCAAGCAGTATTCCGTTCCCATATAGTCGAAAGCAGGCAGCACCTCTGCAACTTGCTTTTTAGGGGCGAGCACCGTCGATTGGTCTTCGGCATCGCGCTGCTCAGCAGGTTTTTTGGGCACATAAAGGGTTTCCGACGCAGGAGGCTCGGGGGTGGGCTTTCGGAACACCACCTGCAAGGTAGCCTTGCAAGAAGGGCAGCGAATCAGTTTGACCGCATCGTTGTTGGAGTTTCTCACTTCCAATTTCGCCCCACAGGCTTTACATGCCACTCGTTTGATTTCCATATACTTTGGTTTTTCTTATAAATCGGAGATTATTGTGCATCAGACCCATGTGCAACAGGATCGGAATCAAGGAAACAGTTCTCCAAGGGTTGCACATCGAAGGGCAGGAAGCCATCATCGGTGAAGCCCTCGGTCAGTGTCCCCACCATATCATCTTCGGGCAAGGTGAACGCCATGGGTTCGGGGAAGGCATCTCCCAAACCCATGTCAGCCGTCCCCTCATTGTCCATCATGGCATCGTCGTTAGCGGAATCAGCATCATCGTCGAGGACAACGGAGACGGCATCGTCGTCTAAAACTATGGCGGCATCGTCTAAAACGACAGACACATCATCACCATCTTCGACAATCAATGGCGAACTTTCGTCGGCATCGTTTAGGGCCTCCACCATCACCACGTCGCCGAAATCGGAGACATCGACTCGCTCTCCATTGTCATAAACAAAGTCGTTCCCATCGGCATCGGTGACATGGATGTAGCCATCGTCTCCCAACGAGAACGCATCGGCCTGCGCCTCGACGAAATCCTGTTCTGCCACAGAAGCGTCATCCACAGACTGTGCGGTCTCTGCTTGCACACTGCCCACCTCGCCGTCAGCAACAGGTCTGGCGTCAATCACATCAGCAGGGATTTCGGTGTCAAACCGCTCGACAATCGCCTGTCTTTCCGTCTCGTCCATGGCCATCCACTCCTCCTGCGAGGAAGAGGCATAGACACCGCCCCGCCAGGTGAAGGCACCCGTTCCGCCGACAGCCTCCCGAGCCTCTTCCAAGGCCTGCTCGAAAGGTTGACTTTCATCCACCGCAGTCCATCCTTCAGGCGATGCTCCCTCGTCTTCCAACAGGTCGGAAGGGGCATTCTCCGATGCCCTGTGTTTGAGTAAGAACGCGGCTCCAGCACCCAACAAGACACCCACAGCCTGTCCCAAGACGACATATTTCCACCCCACTTTCTGCTTGGGCTTACTTTGGTCTTGGGCGGTCGTCTTTTGATTGTCCATCGACTTTTGACTATCCTGTTTCATGTCTTTTAATTTTAGGGTGATTTCAAGAAATGTAAAGGAAGGATGGAAGCCATCGGGATGTCATCAGAATGCCAAACCGACGCCAAACGACAAGTAACTCTTGCCCATGAAGTCCTCCAATTCCTTCTTCAGAGAGAAGCGATATTGGTAGGTGACCCTGACGGCAAAATAGGAATACTTGACCAGGAAACCGATGACCGGAGAAATAGCGAAAGAGGAGTTGACCTTTTTAAGATAATCTTCCGATGATAATTCCTTGGGGTCCAGATAATCTTTTTTGTATTTCTCCAATTTGTCGGCAGCATAGTCATCGCCAGGATATTTACCATCAGCGAACATACCATGATACATCTTTGCCGTGGCACCAGGTCCGAAGAAAAGCCAAAGTGGCTTGACAAGTTTCACCGTCCAACCGAAAGAGATGTTGGCCTCCGGCTTGTCGCCAAACTTGGCATTGCTTCTCGACATCTCAAAAATCTTGGTGTTGAGGTCGAACTGGAAAAAGCCGCCCCATTTATGGTCCTTGTATTTACCGATATGGAGTCCTAAGGGCGTGTCCTTACGCCACTCGTAAGTGATGACGGTGGCATGGCTTTTCCGCGATTTGATGATATCGTCGATAAAATTCAAGCGCCCCTCGACGGTGGAATAGATGGGGAAGTTTTCATAACATTTCTCATCGACCATGATTTGATATTGCGCCCGAGCCTCTTCGTATTGTTTCTCACTAAACAAGTATTCTGCTTTTTGATAGGCGATATCGCAAATGCTACGATAGTGGTTTGTACTCTCTTGCTTTTTGTCCAGCGCATAACTGTCGTCGTTGTTGAGCGAGAGCACATTGTTATAGTATTTGTAGGCATCCATGAATTTTGCCTCCTCAAAGGCTTTGTCGGCCAACTGACGGAAGTAGATGACGGAATCGACCATATTGACATTCTTGACGGCCTCTGCTTGGTCGGCATCGGACATGCTGCCAGCCTGGACGAACAACTGTCGTGCCTTCTGATAGTTCATGTTTTTGTATTCCTCGAATGCCTCGTTGCGGAATCTTATGTAAGGCGAGTTGAGTTTATTGTCATCAGGGTCCCAAATCCTCAACTTGACACATTGCTTGCTCACCAATGGAAGTTTTATTTCCAAGTTGTTGTGATCCTTGGCAAAGACGACGAGCACCCTTCGCGAGAGGAGCCTTAGTTCATCATCATAGGAATCGGTGGGGAAATGGAAATCATACAGATTGTAACTGCCTTCCTTCGTCACCCTAAAAGGCTCGACAGGGCCACCATCTACTCTCGAAGAGAAGGTTAGGGGCATCGAATCGTGACATCTAATTATCACTCTGGCTGTATCGCCATTACTGGCGTAGGCATCACCTATTACGGACTCGTCTTCATAGGTCATGTTGTTTTGTGCCATTGCTCCAAAGCACAACATGCTCATGGTGAGCATCAAAAATGTTTTTTTCATCGGTATAGTGGTATTTGTTTTGTTCTTTGTTTCAAATCTCATGCTCTGTTAGGAATTTTGCAAAATCCTCGTTGGTGTCCGTCACGATGATATTGCCATTTCCATCGCGGAGTGGTTTCCACACCCTCACCTGAATCATGGGGAAGTCCTTGTCGGCAAAATCGACTTTGAGGAAAAGCAGTCCCTCGTCGCTGTACCTGCTGGTGCGCCAATCCTGCTTGAGCAGCACCCCGTAGATTTCACGGTCTTTTCGGGTAGGCACCCTCACCACCTGAATGTCGGAGAATTTCACGTTGACGAACTTGTTTTTCTTAAAAATTCCCCTTAGTTTGGTGATATAGTCTTTCTTGTTGAGGACATCATACTCCACATCGACATGGTTTCCCATGTGGTTGCGAGCCAAGTCTTTCGATGTAGCCCTTGTGATGACACGCCCTGTGATGATGAGCGCGTCGCTGCTGAACACACTTTCTATCAAGTCGATGTCTTTTTTGTTGTAGGCAGTCCTGAAATCCTCCACGAAATTGAGCACGGCTTGCTTTCTGGCATAATCGAGTTCGGACGTAATCTTTTTCTTCATGATGGCGTCATATCGGTGGATGTCTATAGCCACAGCCACGTTTTCGATTTTGCCCGCGAGAGAGAAATCGATGGTCAGTTCCTGTCTTTGCTCGCCAGCCTCAGCCAAAGAGATGTCGAAGGGCAATCCCCTCACCTGATAGCCTTTGGTTTTCAAATTCCCAGACTTAAGTTGGAGGCAAGAGGCATTGATTTCGGCATCAGGAAACTGCATGCTGCTCGAAGCCCACATTTTCTCCAGGGTTTCCTTGACAGTAGGTGATATGAAGGCCACTTGCGAAAGGTTGAGTTTTTTTTGCTTGGCCTCGTAGGCTCCGTTGATAATGGTAATCAACTCATTGACGTTTTTCTCCATGACTTCCCTTGTCGCAGCATTTGAGATGCCATCGATGATTTTGAAGGAGGGATTGGCCTGGACATGAAGCGTCAATACGATGAATAAGACCAAGAGAGAAATCTTTCCTACTTTCATATTTTAGTTACTTAAAATTGATTTTACATTGTCTTGCGGGATGTTGGTATAGAAGTCTCCATAAACGACATTTCCCTTTTTAAGCAATCCGGAGGTACTTGTCCTGAGCGTAAGGAGGTGGATGAAATCGAGTTTGGGATGGTGGAAAACCAAAAGGGCTTCGATTTCCTTCTCATTGACGCTTGTCACACTGGCATACGATTTCATGGTCGGCCCGAAGAGGGAGAAGAGGGATTGCAAGGGTGTCTTGAGCAAAGGCACCTTCTGCCCATATTGGTGGTGCTTTACCTGAAGGACATGCCCGCTCTTCACCTTGTTGAGCAACTGATTGACGAACGTTTCCATGGGATAGCGCAAGTCGGAGATGACCACATAGTTGTTGTTCTTGGTCTTTCTCAGATAGCAGTCGGAACGGAGGGTTTCGAGTTGGTAATGGCTGCCAGGCAAAATAAACACGGATTTCTCGTTGGTTTTGACGAGACTTGAAGGTTTGAAGTCCACCCTTTCTGCCTCATAGTCGTCACCAACGACTCCCGACAGGCTCTCATAGATGAACTGGTCGGCCTGCGACTTGTCGATATTGGAATTTTGCGCACTGACAGCCACCGTCGCCATTAGCAGGAAGGCAGCAAGGGAGATGCGCAAGAAAGGTAAACTATTCATAACAGTCTATTTTTTGAAATTTGACTTGCAATACGGGCATTGGTCGAACAATTTAAGTTGTTCGTAAGCCTGATTGCCGAAGAACTTCCTGCATTTCGGGTTGGGACACACATATTCATGCTGGAATTTTTCGAGCAAGCGCTGCCTTTCCTTGGGCACTTTGGCACCATCGATGTAGGTCTTGACAAGGAAAAGGAGCGAGAGGATGCCTGCGGCGGCATAGAAATAAGCATTGGTACGCCCTTCGATAAGCCCGGCAGCAGAGGCACCCAGTCCGAGTGTGGTGATGAGTCCTGTTCCCGCCTTTATGGCATTAAACTTGTTTTGCTTGATGGAAAGGGCGAGCGTAGCCTTGTTGTACTCGTTCCAGACAACCTCAAGGTGGGTAATGTCAAACCGCTTGGGGATGGTCTGTTCGATGAGATCCCAATTGAGTTGGTAGTGCTCCGCTCCCAGTTCCACCACATCGTTCTTATTGACCAGTTTATTCTCCACCTCGATGCCATTGACATAAGTGACATTCTGCATTTTTAGGTTTTTCAGTCTGAACTGCCCACCTTCTTCTGTCGTCAGCGAGCAATGGAGCCTACTCACCGTCTTGGGAACGGCGTTCAACGGCCCCACGTTTTTCGACTGTTGGCCTATCATCACTTTTAATTGTCCTTTCTCTGGATCGCGGCCTAAGATTATCTCCATGTCTCTTTTGTATGTTTATACTTTATTGTCCTATGCCCTAATTCCATTTCATCACTATCATTTCGTCAGGGAAATTGCCCCACATGACAGGATGTTGCATGCCCTTGGACAAATCTACGACACCATTGTGCACATAGTCATACAGTTCCCTGGCCGTAATGACCCTGTCGCGGTTGGCATCGGCAGCCCCTTTCAGTCCCTTCCCGAGATAGGTGGTGAAATAGCCGTTTTTCATATCCGGGCGCTCGAGGGAAACTTCATTGCCCCTTGATGAGAGGAAAAGCATGATATTCGATTTCTTCATCTCGGCCTCATGGTCGATGGCAGTAGTGTCCACCCTCTCCGCCGTACGAATCGTACCAGAATAGCAGGCATCGGCAAAAATCATCTTGTTCTTGCACTTGCTGGCGGCCATTGCCTTTCTTATTTGGTCGTACCAAAGGGAACCGTCGTAAATATAGAATCCGCCCCTAAATCCATGTCCGCTAAAGAAGAATACCACCACATCGTCTTCACCAGCCTGGGCATACAATTCCTTCATGGCGTTGAGGATGTTCTTCTCCGTCGCCTTGTCGTCGAGGAGTTGCCGATATTTCATAGGAGAGTTTTTATAATAGATTAAGGAGATGGTCTTCGCATCTCTTGCCGGCACCCTGAGGTCAATCCTCGTACCTGGATAGTCGGCAATTCCCACGGAAACGAGGAAGACCTTCCCTTGGGCGACGAGACAGAACATCGCCAGCCACACGGCAACGCCCCATCTCAAAAAACAAGGAATTCGTGAGATGTGCATCATGTCTTCAGGTTTATTGGAATGCATCGACATTGGCGTCGTTGATGTAGTCGGGACTTCCATCTTCGTCTATCCCGCTGCTATCGCCATTCATAAAATCGTCTTTCGCGTCGCCAGAGAAGACATCAGCAATGCTGTTGCCCAAGTCTTTGATACCTTCCACAATGCCGTCGGCCCATCCAGCGACGACATCGCCGATGCCATCGTTGTCCATCAGTTCATCAGGAATGCCCTCTCCTTCGGCCATATAATCGACAGCATTGACATCAGGGTCATAGAAGTCGCCATCATCGATGGTACCGGGATGGTACATCGGGTCATTTTCCAAGACAGCCACGTCGTTGTCCTGAAGGTTGTTGTTGACCATTTGGACATCCTCCACGGCAGGTTCGTTTTGCGCGACAGGCTCTGTCACAACTGGTTCCGTCACGGTAGGTTCTACAGCGACAGGCTCTGCATGGGCAGGTTCGACATGGGCAGGCTCGGCATGAGTAGGTTCGACATGGGCTGTTTCGGTAGCGGTTGACTCCACTGCGACAGGCTCAGGAGTAGATTCAACCACCAAGACTTCCACGTCGTCCGAAAAAGGTTCGGTGGAGTTTTCCACAATGATTACATCGTCGTCGATGACGGCGTCATCATTGGCAGCCAAGACATCCGACTCGTTGTCGCCATCGGGAGTCACCTGCTCCACATTTGCCACGTCGTCGGCCATCTGACCGGCAGCACTCTCAGCAGCCTCTTCCAATCGACTTTCTGCTGGAGAATCCGCAGCATTCTCGTCATTGGCAGCATCTGCCTCTGCGTCTTTTCCACTGGCCATAGCGGCAACTCCTGCGGCTGCAGCAACACCTAAAGCAGCACCAGCGGCCACCTTCTTATTCTTTTTGTTGGTATTTTCTTTGTGCTTTTTCATTGTTGTAAAATGAATTGATTGTTAGTGTTAATTAAGTTTGTCGTCAAAGATGTTGGCAAAGATAAAACATTTTGCTGAAAATGCAAACAATAATTGCCGAAAATTCAAAAAACATGGCTATTTCAACGTCTTTAAGTTGCTGACACTATCTATTTGAGAAACATCAAAGACAGAATCTAAAGGGAACCATACCCCCATTTGCTAACCCCGTAAGCAAATGGCCATCATTAAAGAGGGCGTGTCATTTTTTTACATAATGACACGCCCTCTTACAAAATATTGTCTAAAAACCGTCAGTCTTTCGGCTGGATATTGGTGGCTTCCAACATATTGGCCACTTCGGCATTGATGCGTGCGGCAAACTCCTGCATGGTCATGCTGGCCTGTTCGCCACCACCTTGCTTGCGCATGGAGACAAGGCCCTCGGCGGCTTCCTTCTCACCGACGATGACCATATAGGGCACACGCTTCAGTTCGTTGTCGCGAATCTTGCGCCCAATCTTCTCATTGCGGTCGTCGATGACAGCACGCACGCCCTGCTCGTCGAAATAGCGGGCCACTTTTTGGGCATAGTCGTTGAACTTCTCGGAGATGGGCAGAATAGCCACCTGGTCGGGCGTGAGCCAAAGAGGGAAATGGCCGGCGGTGTGCTCTACAAGCACGGCGGTGAAACGCTCCATAGACCCGAAGGGGGCGCGGTGCACCATCACTGGAGTCTGTTTGGAGTTGTCCTCGGCTGTGTATTCGAGTTTGAAACGCTGCGGCAGGTTGTAATCTACCTGGATGGTGCCCAACTGCCAGCGGCGGCCGATGGCGTCCTTCACCATGAAATCGAGTTTCGGACCATAGAAGGCAGCCTCACCGTATTCCACCTTGGCATCCAGCCCCTTCTCACGGCAAGCGTCAATGATGGCCTGCTCGCTCTCTGCCCAAACTTCGTCGGAACCGATATATTTCTCTGTATCCTTGGGGTCGCGAAGAGATATTTGAGCCTCGAAATTATCGAAATTGAAAATCTTGAAGACTGCCTGTATGATGTCCATCACGCGAAGGAACTCGCCCTTCACTTGGTCGGGACGACAGAAAATGTGGGCATCGTCCTGGGTGAAGGAGCGCACGCGGGTTAGTCCGTGCAACTCACCGCTCTTCTCATAGCGATAGACAGTACCGAACTCGGCAATGCGCAACGGCAAGTCCTTGTAGGAACGTGGTTTCATGGCGAACACTTCGCAGTGGTGAGGGCAGTTCATGGGTTTGAGCATGTACTCCTCGTCTTCCTCTGGCGTGTGGATAGGTTGGAAGGAATCCTTGCCATAATGAGCGTAGTGGCCGGAAGTGACATAGAGGTTCTTGCTGCCGATATGCGGTGTAATGACCTCTTGATAGCCAAAGCGCTTCTGGATTTTACGGAGCATGTCCTGCAGACGGAGGCGTAGGTCGGTGCCTTTGGGCAACCAGATGGGCAGTCCTTTGCCGACTCTCTCGGAGAACATGAAGAGTTCCATCTCCTTGCCAATCTTGCGGTGGTC
>CAMKSZ010000036.1 GCA_946415525.1 uncultured Prevotellaceae bacterium
TCAGCATGACAATTCCATGAACATGCCAGAGGAACAAATCGAAACCATAAGGCAACACTTGAAGGACATTTCACCTAAAGGATTCTCCGACCTTTACGTATTCAGCAAAATGCAGTTGAGGAGCAAAATGCTCAATGAGCGTCTTCAGAAAATTGTTCATGATGAATATGCCAGCAACGAGAAATCTTACGAGACAATGCAGATAATGGCCATAATAATCGTTAATATAGAAAACATCCTGTCTGGAAAGAGTTACCTAAAAGGCATTGTTGATTTGGGTCGATACCTTCGTCAAAAAGGACAAAATGTGGATTTCGTGAAGTTAGACCAGTGGCTTTCTTTCACAGGCATGGCGGCTATGGCCAATTTGCAGGGCAACTTGCTAATTGCAGGGTTTGGATTCAACAAAAACGAGATACCATTTGTACACCATGAGGACAAGCATGCCCAATCTGTGCTTATCCGTGCCATCAGGCATGATGACCTAAGCACTTTACAGGTTTGGGACTTTCACCCAAGCAAAAGTGGATTCATTGTAAGTAGTCCCAAAAGTGCAATCAGATCCATCCGACATTGTCTTAGCTACAGACGCTATGCACCGCGCGAAACAATGGCCACATTGACCAACGGCTTGGTGAATGGCTTGGCAGAAATAGAAGAATAAAACACTGACAAAATCAATTAATGCATATTAATTAGCAAAAAAAAATTAAAAAAAAAGCTGCTAAAAGAAAAAGTTGCGCTTGGCGTATTTGGATATGTATTTTTTTTGTATATTTGCAGCTAGATTGATTTGATGGAAATGAAGAAATTCTTACTATTTTTGGTCGGATTGTTTTCGACTGCAATAAGCAGTGCCCAATCCCATATCATACATTGTGAAGACACCTGCAATCATATCCATGGGCTTGACATTAGCCATTATCAAGGAGATGTGTGGTGGGAGACTTTGGGCGACAATAGCCATATGGCTTATGTGTATTTCAAAGCAACCGAAGGCAAAGAGACACAAGACTATACATATAAGAGAAATATCGACCTTGCTCACAAGCATGGACTGAAAGTCGGGTCCTATCATTTCTATCATGCCAATGTACCACAACAACTGCAGCTGCATAACTTCATGAGCCAATGCAGACCTGGCGACCAGGATCTAATACCGATGATTGACGTGGAAACAAAACCCAAGTCGATGGGAGTGTATCAGTTCTGTGATTCGTTGATGAAATTTCTTCTGTTGATAGAAGAAGCTTATCATCAAAAGCCATTAATCTATACCGGACGTAATTTCTACAATAAATATCTTTTGGGGAAAATAGACGACTATCCACTTATGGTGGCGCAATATTCTGAGTATGAACCACAATTGGACGACGACCGTGATTACATCATTTGGCAGTATACTGGAAAAGGACGGATCAACGGTGTGAATGGATATGTGGACAAAAGCAGAATCATGGGCAAGCATAGTCTCCGTGAATTGCGCTTCAGAAGGTGGTGACGAATCTTAATACCCAAGGGATTTCAACATATAATCCATAGCAGCCATGGCAATCATCAAATGTCCCGAATGTGGACACCAAATCAGTGAAAAAGCGGCAATCTGCCCCATTTGCGGGGTTGAAATCGCCGGCAAAATCGCAAAATGCTCTGTTTGCGGTGAGGTCTTTTTTAAGGATGACGGTTTGTGTCCTCGTTGTTACAATCCTTTCAAAGAAAACAAGGAATCAGAAATTGACAATGATTCTCTCGATAATGACACCAAGCATTCCCAAGGAGCAGAAGAAACTGACTTCAAAGAAGAGAAAGAAGATATTTTTGTTTCCAATGTTTCCCCAACTGAAGAATTAGAGGGGGAAAAGGAAGAGGCTGCAACAGAAAACTCTGAAAAAGAGGACGATCATTCAGCGCTTGTTGATACAAGCAGCACCGAGACGACTGAAAAAGAAAATGCAAATGACAACAACGATTCTTCTGACATGGTGGAGCAATCGGAAGATGACGTAACCTATGTGGACACGGATGGTGATAATTTGCAACGCCCAGAACATGTGGAAGATGAATCTGAAAATGAAGGTGGAAATGGAAAACATAGATACATACCCTTCGTGGTCTCGATTGCCATAACCGCACTCGTCGCCGCAGTATGTTTGTATTTCTATAATGACAGCAAGATGTCCAAGGAAACCCAAGCCTTCGAATTGGCTATCAATAGTGGTGATGTAACTCAAATGAATGGTTTCTTGAGAAATTACACATATGCAACAGCGGACCACAAAAAGGCAATTCAGGAAAAAATAGCAGATATCACAAAGCAGAAAGAGGATTTGTCATTAGGCATGGTGACAAGGGATAAGGACAAACTAGTCCAATATCTGAAAGATTATCCTGAATCACCTCAAAAGCAGGTGATATTGGGAACCATTGACTCGCTTGACTGGGAAGATGCCATGAAGACAAACACAAAAGATGCATACGACAAATACATTGCCGCACATGCTGATGGCATTTTCATAAAGGATGCCAAAGAAAGAGTAGCTGTAAGGACATCTACAGGAACAGCAGAAGATGCTTCAATGGCAAAATCCATTTTCCGAGAATTTTTCTTAAGTGTCAATGGCAACCAGGCAGAACGATTAACTGCGACTCTTAACTCATCCATTTCTTCTTTTGTCGGTACTGCCAATGCCAGCAGAAATGACGTTGTCGGTTGGATGAGAAATCAGCACAAAGAAAACGTTAGTAATGTGATTTGGAAACTAAACCACGATTACAAGATTACCAGGCGAGAAACGTTTGATAAAAAGGATTATTTTGTGGAATTTACGGCTCAAAAGACTGTTGTGTATACAGACGGTCATTCTTCTACTGAACATTTCAAAGTGAAATCCGACGTTTCAAATAGTAACAAAATTGCTTCCATGGATTTGATAAAATATACTCCTCAGAAGAATAACACAATGGTTGCAGAATCAAAGACTGGAACGTCACAGTCAAGCAAGCCAACATCCAGTCCAAAGACTGAATCTTCGCAATCCAAGACTGCTGCAAGCACGTCCAAGACTGGAACTAGTACGTCCAAGACTGGAGCCAGTACCTCTGCAACAACAAACACTTCCAAGACCGGAACTTCACAGTCAAGCAAGACTGCAAATACCCCAAAGACGACTGCAAGTACTCCAAAGACGACTGCAAGTACATCCAAGACCAGAACTTCACAGTCAAGCAAGGCTACCAGTACTCCCAAGACTGGAGCTTCACACTCAACTTCTCCATCAAAAACAGCAGGCACACAAAACAACACACAAGCAAAGAAAACCGAACAAAAGTCTTCCCAAGGGGCACAAACCACGCAATCGTCAAAAACAGCGTCCTCCTCAAAGACCATAACTGCATCAAAAACCACTTCATCAAACAAATAGAATAACACTTAATAATTTATATCAATGATTATAGATTTTAGCAAAATTGAAGAGCAAGCCATCCAAAAGTTCAAGGATGGAGAAGGAGAGTTGGCAACAAGAAATTTTGTAGATGAAAAGAACAAAATCATGATGAGTCGTTTAAGACCAGGTGCCAACATCGGCTACCACAAACATGAGAATAATTCTGAAATCATCTACTGTTTCAGTGGTGAAGGGCATTTAGAATATGATAATGGAGTGGAGAAATTCATGACGGGCGATCTGCATTATTGCCCAATGGGACATTCACACGCTCTGTTCAATGATGGTGAAGAAGACCTGGTTTACTTGGCAATTGTACCAGAACACCATTAAGACCATAGTTCCAGTATCGACGAGCCATTTCTCGAATGGTATTGAGAGAGAAAAAGCCAGCGAATAGCATTGTCTATTCCGCTGGCTTTCAACACTTTGTCACTTTGAGCGGAATACGGGAGTCGAACCCGCCTCCTCGGCTTGGGAAGCCGATGCACTACCGATGTGCTAATTCCGCAAGACTTGTTTTTGAGCCGATACCGGGACTCGAACCCGGGACCTATTCATTACGAATGAATTGCTCTACCAACTGAGCCATATCGGCAAACCTCATGTTCCACTAAATCGAGCGCAAAGGTACTCAAAAAAAAGGATACAACAAAATTTTTTCAGAGAAATTTCTCTTTTAGATATTTGCCTGTTAGGCTTTGTGGACATTGGCACAACGCCTCTGGCGTTCCGGCAAAAACCAAATCCCCTCCCTTGTCGCCTCCGTCGGGACCCAAATCTATCACATGGTCGGCACATTTGACAATTTCAAGGTTGTGTTCAATCACCAAGACCGTATGGCCGCGCTCTATCAGCGCATTGAAAGCCGACAAAAGGCGGCGAATGTCATGAAAATGAAGGCCCGTAGTTGGTTCGTCGAAAATAAAAAGGGTAGGGTCTTGTTTCTCTTGACCTATGAAATATGCCAATTTCACACGCTGGTTTTCTCCTCCAGAAAGTGTGGAGGAACTTTGTCCTAACTTGATGTAACCAAGTCCGACGTCCTCCAATGGCTGAAGACGTTTGGAAATGACGGGTTGCTTGTTGTCGTTGAAAAAGGCAATTGCTTCGGAGACCGTCATGTCAAGCACGTCATTGATGTTCTTCCCTGCAAATGTCACTTCAAGAATGTCGTGCTTGAAACGTTGTCCATGACACGCTTCGCACACAAGTTCCAAATCGGCCATAAACTGCATCTCTACCATGATGACTCCGGCCCCCTTACATTCTTCGCACCTACCTCCATCGGCATTGAAGGAGAAATATTGAGAGGAAAAGCCCATCTGCTTAGCAAGTTGCTGTTCAGAGAATAGTTGCCGTATGGCATCGTAGGCCTTAACATAGGTGGCAGGGTTGCTCCGGCTGCTTTTGCCAATGGGGTTCTGATCGACAAACTCCACCCGTCGCAACTGTTGCCAGTCGCCCTCAAGAGCCAAATACTCGCCAGGTGCGTCGCAGACATCGCCCAAATGTCGTTTAAGGGCAGGGTAGAGAATGCCATTGACCAAAGACGATTTCCCACTGCCACTGACACCTGTAACAACAGTCATTATGTTAAGAGGGATTTTGACGTCGATTCCACGCAGATTATGCATTCTGGCACCTTTCAACAAAATCCATTGGTTCCATGACCTTCTGGAAGAAGGAATGGGAATCTTCTCCTGATGGGTAAGGTATTTCACCGTATAACTTTGAGGATATTTGGCAATGGAGTCTTCATTAACCTCGGATGCCTTTCCCTCAAATACAATCTTGCCGCCATTACGACCTGCTTCTGGCCCTACATCTATGAGATGGTCGGCAGCACGCATGAATTCCTCGTCATGTTCCACAACTATCACCGTGTTGCCAAGAGACTGAAGTTCTTTCAGCACGTGTATCAATCTGTCGGTATCCCGGCTGTGGAGACCTATGCTGGGTTCGTCGAGGATATAGAGCGACCCAACGAGTGAACTGCCCAAGGAGGTCGTCAAATTGACACGTTGGCTTTCACCACCACTAAGAGTATTCGACTGACGGTTTAATGTAAGATACCCAAGTCCAACATCATCAATGAATTGCAAGCGATTGTTAATCTCAGTTAGCAAGCGTTTTGCCACCTTTTTTTCATGGTCTTCAAGTTTCAAATCTTTGAACCATTTGCGGAGTGTCCATATAGGCATCTCCACAAGGTCGGAGATGCTTTTGCCTGCAATCTTTACGTATTGAGATTCTTTTTTCAGACGAGTGCCATGGCAGTCGGGACAAATGGTTTTGCCCTTATAGCGACTCATCATCACCCGATACTGAATCTTGTATTGGTTCTCCTTCACCATCTCGAAGAAGGCGTCGATTGATACTTGTTCGTGGACATCCTTCCCCTTGTCTGATGGCAAACCATGCCATAGCCAGTCTTTCTCCTTCAAGGTCAATTCATAATAGGGTTTGAAAATGGGAAAGTTGTCCTTGGAAGCACGACGACAGAATTCGTCTTGCCACATCTTCATCTTTTCGCCATGCCAGCATTGAACGCATCCTTCATAGACACTGAGGGTTGTGTTGGGGATAACCAACCGTTCGTCAATGCCGAGCACTTTGCCGTAGCCTTCACAAGTGGGGCAAGCCCCCAGAGGTGAATTGAACGAGAACATGTTGTCGTTGGGTTCTTCGAAACGTATGCCATCCGCCTCGAAGCGCATGGAGAAATCGTATGATAGGTTGGAGGGCAAGAAAGTAAGGCGACATTCTCCGTCACCCTCGTACAGTGCCGTTTCGGCAGAGTCGGTCAGTCGGGAGATACTGTCCTTGCTATTATCCACCGCCATCCTGTCGATAAGGATATGAATGTCTTTGACAGAAGTATTGGCGACAGCCTCTGCATCGGCAAGGAAATCCTCGATTCTAACAAACTGTCCCTTGATGAAAAGTCTGACAAATCCTTGCTGGAGTTCCATCTGAAGTTGGCGTTCGAGGGTGCGCCCTTCGGGAATATGCAAGGGGGCCATCACACAGTAACGTGTGCCTTCAGAAAATTCGAACACTTTGTTGACGATGTCTTCCGTCGAATGTTTTTTCACCAGTTCTCCACTGATAGGCGAATAAGTACGTCCTATTCGTGCATACAACAAACGAAGGTATTCGTAGATTTCAGTGGAAGTGCCTACCGTGGAGCGGGGATTGCGGCTGACAACCCTTTGCTCGATGGCTATGGCAGGGGGAAGTCCCTTGATATAATCGCATTCGGGTTTTCCCATTCGCCCAAGAAACTGGCGAGCATACGATGAGAGACTTTCCACATAGCGTCGTTGCCCTTCTGCATACAGAGTGTCGAAAGCAAGTGAGGATTTGCCACTGCCACTCACCCCAGATACAACAGTCAATTGTCCGTGGGGGATATTGACGTCAACATTCTGGAGGTTGTTGACTCTTGCTCCTTTCACTTCTATGAAATCTCTCATCTTTTTTGTCCGGATTTTGTGGATGTTAGGCGTTGATGGCGGCAAGGGCCAAACTATAGTATTTGCACTTTTGGTCGTCACTGCGAGATGGGAGAACGACGGGTGCTATGGTGCCTGCAAGGATTCCTGCTGTATCGGCTTGACAGAATAAGGTGATGGTTTTGTAGAAGACATTTCCTGCCTCTATGTCTGGGAAAATCAAAGCGTCGGCTGCTCCATCCAATGGAGACTGAATGCCTTTCTTATCAAGACTTTCCTTGCAGCAAGAGGTTTTCAAGTCAAGAGGTCCATCGATGACACATGGCCCAAATTCACCTCCACGGCCACTCTCGATGATTTCACCATAACGCTCTGTAAAAGGAAAAAATTTGCCTCCAACTTTCTCCGAACAATGGATCAAGGAAATCTTAGGTTCAGCAATGCCGAAGTCACGGCATAGTTTGGCTATATACCTAACTTGTTCGATTCGTTGTTCCTGGGTGGGGTAGGGAATGACGGCAGCATCGGAGAAGAAAAGGAATTTGGAATATCCGGGAATGGAGGATGCTGTGAGGTGGGTGAGCACTTGGCCACGGGGTAAAATGCCATGCTCCTTGTTGAGAACAGCATGAAGCAGGTTGTCTGTGTTGATGAGGCCTTTCATCAAAATGTCGGCTTTGCCTTCGCGAATCAGTTGGACTGCCAAAAAGGCTGCCTCATCGCTGTCGGAAGTTTCGATGTAGTTGACATGATCAATGTGCGATGCAATATCAGGATTGGCTTCAACAGGAGCCTTGGGACCTACAAAGATGGCATCTATGAAACCATCGTGCAAAGCACGGGCCACGGCGGATTGCGTGGATGAATCTGTAGCACAAACGATGGCTACTCGTTTTCTCTCATTACGGAGGGAAAGGTGGGCAATCAACTCTTGGAAATTGGAAATGCTTGACATATTTTGCTTTAATTTGTTATAATATACTATTCTCTTGTCTATGCATGACAGCAAGAGCGGTCTTGCAAAGGTACGTCAATTCAACCATTCTTCCAAATTCAACTTGTGTTTTTTGAGGATTTTATTGCATTCTGCAAAAAACTGGCTTCAAATGGTTTTTTAAGAAACGATTATTAGACAGGCAGAATAGAATTCCTTTTTCTGGGTGGTCTAATTGTCGGTATTCGGATTGATATATGTCAAAAAAAGGCTTTTTCTTTATAAAATGCCAATCAATTTTATTGCACATATCGTTTTTATCGATAATTTTGCAACATCAGAATCGACCTAAGAGTCTATCAATAGGGTAGTTTAAGGTATAAGATTGTTTGGATGACTACAAATGTAGGTATCTTTCTGAAAAAATGAGAGAGTTGAATTTATAGTTTTCCGGGCTGGAGTAGTGATACTTCTGACCGGTTTTTTTCTGAACGTATCTACAAAGCCTCATCATCCGGCTTTTCAAGTTTTCTTGTTTTTGGTGGCAAATGGCGCTTTCGCCTTAACCACTCGGCTTTGCGAGCCTCATAGTCTTCCCTATGCTTTTCCAGATAATTGTCTGCCATCACTATTTAAACTTGCTGTATATGACATTAATGGCTATGGGTGTGCGGCCACCTGCAAGGCGAGTGCTCGTAAGGCTCATGTCGTTGGTGACACCTGTGACAATTGTTGTGTTGGAAGATGTTGTGGTCGAGGTGGAAACTGGCACCAAGGTCACCTTGTTCCAATTTGGATGTTTGGCCACCCATTGAGGATCGCTTTTCAACCCGTTTGTCTTCGCCTTATACATGGCTCTTATAAGGGCCTCGATATTGCTGAAGACATAACTGTTGGTGGAACTGTTATAGGTAGTGAGGAACGACCGCTTGGAATTGGGGATATTGCCTTTCTCAAAGAATGTCGTCAAACTGTCACATTCCAACATCAACAAGGTGGAAGATGCGGGGAGACTGTATTTGCTCCAATTTTCGTTGTTGATTCGATTGAAAGTGATTTTTGCAGTGTTGATGGTGTCGTTTTCATGTCCCTTGATGATTTCGTCCACCGGGAGAGTAACTTCCGTGAAAATGCCAGAAGGACTCTTGATGTATGTGCACGACTCGTCTTCCACCAAAGTGCTGATTGCAACATGGTCGTTGGTGATTGTCGTTGTTTGGAGGATTTCTTCCGTTCCATTAAACAATGTAAGCCCCATGGCTGTACTGTCTAATTTATTGATATATTTACGATAATAAATATTGAGTTGGGGAATGGAGATATAAGCCATGGAACCCAAGCCACCTGTCACCTTAAAGAAGAAACCGGGCAAGATATGCTTGGCAAATTCATATGAATTCTTGAAATATTCGTGGTGGTTGTAATAATTTTGGAGAACAAAAGTTCCAAAATTGTTATAGACCTTGCCATTACGGTCTGTGTATGGCTCATTAAGGCGCACACAAATGTTATCGACATAGTTGTCGCTTTTTTTCTTGCTTTTCTTCTCGTTGGTGTTGACAAGAGTGTAGGTTTGGTTCTTCTTGATACCATCGGCTCTAACGAACCCTTGCTCCAATGGGTCGAAATCACTATAATAGTTGGTGTTCTCCAGCATGGGGCGCTCAAGTTCATAGAGTGTCACTTTCATCGTCGAGAGAGAGTCGCCATAAAATTTTGTATAGAAAAGGCGCACTTCGCATGAGTCGGCATACACCTGACCGTCGGCATCTCGACTGGCAATGCTGTCAATCTTTTGAAGGGTATATTTTTCAGGACAATTGAATTGGGTCATGAAATCGCCAGTGATGCGGGCACCCGTCTCAGGGTCGATGATACGGCCAAGATACCCTGTGGCACTTCTCGACACTACCGATGGCACCTCCACAGAACGGGAAGTGGCATAGTAAGTGCTGGAAGTTATTTCAAGATGGTCTACCTTGTCGGTTAATGATGTACCGATTTCATTGGTGGTGCTGTCACATGATGTAATAAGCATCATAACAGAAACGACTGCAGCACCAAAAAAAGAAATGACACGCATTGCAGAAATCTATTCAGAATCTATAATTTGACTGTAGAATTGGTTGTATGCTTCGGCATAATCTTGGTCGCCAGGATAGTTCATGATGGGAAGTCCTTTGTTTTTGGCATATTCCATCAAGGCTGGGTTGACCTCAGAGCCTGCCTCTACTATCCCGTCCGAATAATCGATGGCAAGTTTGCCCAATTCTATAAAATTAAAGTCGTCGCTATAACAGGAAAGTAACGATGTCTTGGCTTCGCGGAATTCCAAGCATTGCTTGAACTTGCTACCCAAGTCGCTCTTCAACTGTTTGGTAAAAAGAGATGTCACAATCTTGGCATTCGCGAAAACGGGTTCATCATTGTAAGCAGTCTTGACATAGAATGGCACCACTGCCGACATCCAGCCTTGACAAACAATCAAATCGGGTGTCCAGCGAAGTTTCTTCATGGTCTCAAGCACGCCACGGGCAAAAAAGATGGCACGCTCACCATTGTCGGTATATTCTTCGCCTGCCTCGTCTTCCTCCATCTTGCGTTTTTGAAAATAGTCGTCGTTGTCGATGAAATACACCGTAATTCGCGACACAGGAATAGAAGCACACTTGATAATCAAGGGATGGTCGGTGTCGTCGATAATAAGGTTCATACCAGAGAGTCGAATCACCTCATGCAACTGACCTCTTCGCTCGTTGATGGTGCCCCATTTAGGCATGAACGTTCTTATTTCATAGCCACGCTCTTGCATTGCCTGTGGGAGCATTTTGCCCAAAATTGAGATTTCGGTCTCGGGCACATAGGGGGTAATCTCCTGGTTGATGAATAATATTTTCTTCGGCATCTTCTTGATTAAAGATTGTTATGATGAACTTTTGTAAGCGA
This sequence comes from uncultured Prevotellaceae bacterium, assembly GCA_946415525.1. Classification (GTDB taxonomy): domain Bacteria; phylum Bacteroidota; class Bacteroidia; order Bacteroidales; family Bacteroidaceae; genus Prevotella. The sequence goes on from CAMKSZ010000036.1 coordinate 10,785, forward strand.
TGGAAAACTCCTTGATTTCTATCATTTGCAAAGTTACGAAAAAAAAATGAATTACAAAAATCCTTTTTTTGCAATTTTAAACAAAAAGCAGTTTTTTCGGCATTTTGCAAGCGACATTTATTTTTTATTAACTCATCATACAAAAATTATCGGCGCATAAGCGCCGATAATTGATTTGTATGAGTGTGTGAATCGACAGACTATTCTATCACAATAAGAGGCGTGTCTTCCATGACGCTGGCTCCTTGCGAAACTAAGATGGCGGTCACTGTGCCGGCTTTTTCGGCCTCAAGGTTGTTGGCCATCTTCATTGCTTCAAGCACAATCACCACATCGCCTACTTTCACGGTGTCGCCCACGGACACAAGGATTTCGGTGATGACACCTGGAAGGGGAGCCTTGAGGGCATTGGCTGTGTTGACGGCACCTGCGGAAGCGGCGGGGGCGTCGGCGGCAGGAGCGCTTTCCTTTTGTGCTCCAGTCTTCACGACCACCTTCTTCTTCTCGGGCTCTTCCTCTTGTTCCATTTCCACCTTATACTCGTCTCCATTGACGGTTACTGTGGCGATGTTGTCAACGATGTCGGCTATGGCTACCTCGTATTTCGTTCCGTTGATGGTATATTTGTATGTTTTCATCTTGTTTTTTGTTTAAGGGTGCTGCATTTAAGGATGTTGCGTTGTCATCGGGAGATGGAGATTCCACTCTGTATAATGTGGACGGAGTGTGATGATACCCGACTCCTTGTCATGAACATTGTTGCCCTTGTATTCGTGCAGAGCCAAGGCAATGGCCGCATACACTTCATTGTTTGCTGTTGCCATTTGTTTTGTTGCTTTAAAGTGAATGTTTTGAATCCTTTACCAAGCAGACCGTATCCAGTCTCATGAGCGACAGCCCAAGCGCCTGGATACAGTCCAAAACGGAATTACATAGGAATGTTGCCGTGTTTCTTGGCCGGGAGATTTTCACGCTTGGTGGCCAACTGGGCCAGAGCGCGACAAATGCGGAAGCGAGTGTTGCGTGGCTCAATCACGTCATCGATGTAGCCATATTTGGCTGCTTGATAAGGATTGGCGAACAACTCGGAATACTCTTCTTCCTTCTCTGCAAGGAATGCTTTCACGTCTTCTCCTGCATCTTTCTTGGCCTTGGCTTCCTTTGCACAAAGTACAGCAACAGCACCAGAAGCACCCATGACAGCGATTTCTGCATTGGGCCATGCATAATTGAGGTCGGTGCGCAACTGTTTGCACCCCATCACGATGTGGCTACCACCATAACTCTTGCGAAGAGTGATGGTCACCTTTGGCACGGTTGCTTCGCCATAAGCATAAAGCAACTGGGCTCCGTGGAGGATGACTGCGTTATACTCCTGTCCTGTTCCGGGGAGGAATCCTGGAACGTCGACCAAACTGACGATGGGGATGTTGAATGCATCGCAGAAACGGACGAAACGGGCTCCCTTGCGGCTTGCATTGACATCAAGAACACCTGCATAGCAGGAGGGCTGGTTGGCAACGATACCAACACTTTGGCCATTGAAGCGGGCAAAGCCTACAATGATGTTCTTGGCGAACTTAGGCTGCACCTCAAAGAATTCTCCATTGTCGGTAATGGCTGCGATAACCTTATACATGTCGTAGGCCATGTTGGGATCGTCGGGCAGAATCTCGTTGAGGCTGTCCTCCATGCGGTCGATGGGATCGTCACATTCCTTGCGAGGTGTTTCCTCCATATTGTTGGAGGGAATGTAACTCAAGAGGGTCTTGATCATCTCAAGTGCCTCTTCCTCTGTGGACGCTGTGAAATGGGTGACACCACTCTTGGTAGAGTGAACAGATGCTCCGCCGAGGTGCTCTTGGTCGACATCCTCACCCGTCACGGTCTTCACCACTTTCGGTCCGGTGAGGAACATATAAGAGGTGTTCTCCATCATAAGGGTGAAGTCGGTAAGGGCAGGGGAGTAAACAGCGCCACCGGCACATGGTCCAAAGATACCGGAAATTTGAGGTATCACACCGGATGCAAGAATATTGCGCTCAAAAATCTCGGCATATCCTGCAAGGGCATTGATGCCTTCTTGGATACGTGCACCACCAGAGTCATTGATTCCGATGACAGGTGCACCCATCTTCATGCCCATATCCATGACCTTGCAAATCTTCTGAGCCATAGTCTCGGAGAGAGAGCCTCCGTTAACAGTGAAATCCTGTGCGAAAATATAAACCAGACGCCCGTCGATGGTGCCCGATCCTGCAACAACACCATCACCGAGGAACTGTTTCTTCTCCATGCCGAAATTGTAGCAGCGATGAAGTTTAAACATGTCAAACTCCTCGAAACTACCTTCATCAAGAAGCATGTCGATACGCTCCCGGGCTGTGTACTTGCCACGGGCATGCTGTTTCTCAATGGCTTTCTCACCGCCACCAAGACGGGCCTGTTCGCGCTTGGCGACAAGGGCTTTGATTTTTTCTAATTGCTTGCTCATTTTTTTATTGTTTGATGGCCGTTGCCGGCTTTAGTTGAATAGCAGGTATGACGGTCAGTGCTCGCAAAGTTCTGTCAGAATGCCACAAGTGGATTTCGGATGTAGGAAGGCTATGTTCAGGTTCTCTGCACCTTTGCGGGGAGCCTTGTCTATCAGACGGACACCCTTGCCGTCACATTCTGCCAATGCATTAGCCACACCGTCTTCGATGCAGAATGCTACATGGTGCACGCCACGTCCACCTTTGTCGAGCCATTTCTGGATAGTGCTATCGGGCGATGTCGGCTCAAGGAGTTCCAACTTAACCTCGCCGCATTTCAGGAATGCTGTCTTCACCTTCTGGTCTTCAACCACTTCGATGGCATAGCATTCAAGACCTAAAACCTCCTTGAAATAAGGAAGTGCTTCTTCGATACTGGGAACTGCGATTCCCAAGTGCTCAATGTGTGAAATTTTCATATTGTTAAATATTTAAAGTGAACTATCTATTAAAATAGCCCTGCAAAATTAATAAATAAAATTTATATCATCGTATAATATTTCAAATTTTATGTTTTTTTCTTTGTTTATCTCGATGCGTTCAAAATTCCAACAGCAGTCGGCCATTGATTTGGCGACCTGTGAGATAATTCGGAACGGCAAACTGTTGGTTGGTAACGTCGGTTATCCAATAATAGGAATTGACGTTGTTGATACCGAAAAGGTTGAGACAGTCCACCCCCAACCATATATTCCGGAAAGGACTCTTCTTGTGGGTACGCTTATCATTGTCGTAGGCACGGAAACTCATACCTATGTCGGCACGCTTGTAGGCGGGAGCACGGAAGTCAAAACTTTCAATGCCACGGTGGGGAGCAGAGAAGGGAAGGCCGTCAGCATACGCCAATTTGAGGGACATCTTCCATCTTTCCGTATTTGGGAAGTAGTCGGTGAAAAACAAATTGAGGGCAAAGCGTTGGTCGGTGGGCATGGGGATGTCTTTGCCATGTAGTTTCATCTTCGTGTTCATCAGCGATATGCTCACCCACGAGTCAGTGCCGGGAACAAATTCACCATAGAGTTTTAGGTCAATGCCCATTGCATGGCCAGACGCCTCGTTCTTACCATAATAGACTACCTTTACGTTGTTCACACTATAAGGGACAAGGTCGGACATGGCCTTATAATATGCTTCGGCACTGAACTTGAAATTTTGTTGTCGCATTTTGAAACGATAGTCTAAGGCGGCGATGAAGTGGATGGAACGCTGGCTCTTGATTTTGTTGTTGAGTGTAGCAAAGGTGATTCCATCGATGGTAGAAGTGTCGCGAAGTTCCTTGAAAAACGGGGCTTGGTAGTAAATTCCGGTGGCAAAGCGGAATGTTACGTCATTATTGAAGGCGGGGACAATGCTCAGCGATGCTCTTGGACTAACAAGACTTTCGCGATTGAAATTCCAATGAGAGAACCTGACACCATAATTAAGGGTGTAGAAAGTTGTTTCGTCGGAATTAGAAAACTTGTATGTATCTTGCAAATATGCCTCAAAACGATTGGCTTTAAGACTATTGCGCGCATTCAACGAGTATATCATGTAGAGGTCCTTGCCTGTATGGGGCATAGTGTAACCAGCAGAGTCGCGCATTTCATATTCTCGGCTGTTTTCTGTGATTTTTTCAAACTTATAGGTAAGTCCCATTTGGAAATCATGCTTGCGTGTCTTGTTGCGAAGAGCAGCCTTGATCGTTTCCACATTGGCTTCAAGATAATTGCGTGCATGGTCCATATAGGTGCCTACACCAAGGTTTTGACTGGTCTCTGTCTGGGTGAGCCAATATTGGCCTTGTATGTCGAAACTCTCTTGTTCCTTGGTATAGAATGATGATGCAATCAGAGAAATCGTGGTCTTGTCCGTGATATGACGAGAGATGTTGATCATGCCAAAATAGGTTCGGAATATGTCTTTTTCCTTGCCGTCGAAATAGACACGGAAACTTTTCACGTTCTCCATTGTGCCGAATTTCGTCTCCCTGTCCTTGGGCGTAAAATTATAATGGTTTTCCGATATGTTGCCTATAAAATCAATAGTCCATCGACTATTGGGATGAAAACTCAGGTATGTCTGGTAGTCAAGGAAATTAGGAGTGTATTCTCCTTTTGTTTCAAGAGAACCTAAGAGGTATCTGTTGGTCTTGTAGCGGATTCCGTTGCTCCACGATACTTTTTTAGTGCTAAAACCGACAAAACCGCTTCCACCTAAAAGACTGGCGGAAGCACTGGCTTCAAACTTTTGGGGTTTCTTATAAGTGATGTCGAGTGCCGAAGACATCTTGTCGCCGTATTTGGCTTCAAATCCTCCTGTAGAGAAACTAATCGACTCTACCATGTCGGGGTTGATCACAGAAAGGCCTTCTTGTTGACCACTACGAACCAAAAAAGGTCGATAAACTTCCACATTATTTATATAGACACTATTCTCGTCGAAACTTCCGCCTCGGACATTGTATTGAGAAGATAGTTCGTTGTGTGTCGAGACGCCGGCTTGACTTTGTATGAGTTCCTCCACTGCATTGCCCGACACCGACGGCGTATTCTTCATGTCCTTGGTGTCAAGTTCTTGCGACTGGCCTGTTTGACGCTTGCGTTGCAAAACAAGCAATTCGTCGAGTTCGTTGTCACTCGTCATTTGGATGATGAGTGTCTGCTGCCCTTTAGGCTTCCGTAGCACTCGCGTCTTGGTTTGGTAACCCACCATGGAAAAACGTACCTCTACGCTGTCGGCCGAATTTAGTTGCATGCTAAATTCTCCCTTGAGGTTGGTGAAGGCCACTCTGCCTTGTTTCACCACCGCAACGGTTGCCAATTCAAGAGGGTTGTTGTTCTCATCGCTCACCTTGCCATGCAAGGTGAAGGTCTGAGACCATATAGTAGTCGGGGCAACTAATGCCAACGACCATATAGTGAGTAGAACGATGAAATGTCTCATTTCATTTATAACGCAGTTTTCTATAGTTTATTGTGGCTGGCTGCAAGTTTGGAACTTTCATGGCTCTCGACTTTTCAAACTTTGACCTGAATGTTTGCATTTTTCGATAAAATCTCTTACTTTTGCATCATGGATTTCTATCAATTGGTTGCAAAAAGAAGAAGTTGCCGGTCGTTTAGTTCTGAAGAACTGGACGGTGACGAGGTGCAGACCATCATCAGGGCTGCCTTGATGTCGCCAACGTCAATGAATAGGCGTTCGTGGCATTTTATATTGGTTGATGAACGGATGAACCTTGAAAAACTGTCTGACGCCAAGGAGAGTGGAGCCTCTTTCTTAAAAGATGCTGCTTTGGCTGTAGTGGTGACAGGTTGTCCAAGTGCCAATGACTGCTGGGTGGAGGATGGCAGTATCGCTGCTTTTTCCATGCAGTTACAGGCAGAGGATATGGGTATTTCATCGTGCTGGGTACAGATACGCGGTCGGCGCCTAAGTGATGGAACACCAGCCTCCGACGTGGTGCGAGGCATTCTCGACATCCCCGAAGGGATGGAGGTGTTGTGCATTGTCGCATTTGGAAAGAAAAATGGAGAAGCGTTGCCTCCTCGTGAAGATGCCGATTTGCATTGGGAAAACGTGCATGTTGGATTATTCTGAGACGTGACGACAGCCCCAATAACATATATTCGCATTGCTATGATTAACTACGACCTTCAAAAAATCAAGGCTATCATCTTCGACGTTGACGGCGTACTCAGTAGACGAACCATATCCATGGATGCCATGGGGGAGCCTTTGCGTACCATCAACATCCATGATGGCTATGCCATACAATTGGCCATGAAGCAAGGCCTGCGTGTCGTCATTATGACAGGCGGGCGCACTCCTAATATTCGCTTACGATATGACTATTTAGGCGTAAAAGACATCTTTCTTGGATGTGCAGTGAAAATCAAGGTTTACGATACTTTCCTCGCCGATTATGACCTTTCCGACGATGAAATACTCTACATGGGCGACGATATTCCCGACTACGAAATCATGAAACGATGCGGTTGTCCATGCGCCCCATCCGATGCCGCATCCGACATCAAGGACATTGCTCTTTATGTCAGCCAACATGAAGGTGGCGACGGTTGTGCGAGGGACGTGATAGAGCAAGTGCTTCGTGCACAAGGAAAATGGCTGTCGGGTGCTGAGGCATTTGGATGGTAGGGATGGCATGTGAAGACAGATTTCATCATAAAAACTAACGACATGAAAAAAATTATATTGGCCAGCAATTCTCCACGAAGGCGTGAACTATTGGCAGGATTGGATATCCAATTTGAGGTGAAAGTGCTCGATGGTATAGACGAAAGTTATCCACAAGACTTACCTGCGGATGAAGTGGCCATTTATATATCAAAGGCAAAAGCCGAAGCATATAAGGCGGTGATCGCTGATTCTGAATTGGTTATCACTGCCGATACGGTGGTCGTCCTTGGCGATAAAGTGCTGGGCAAGCCTTCCAATAGGGAAGAGGCTTTTGACATGCTCAAGGCATTGAGCGGAAAAACGCATCGTGTCATTACTGGCGCATGCCTGACAACCCAACAAGAACAACGTTGCCTTTCTGTGGTCTCAGAGGTTACCTTTAAGACGCTTGCCGATTGGGAAATAAACTATTACATCGACAACTATCGTCCCTACGACAAAGCCGGAGCATACGGCATCCAGGAATGGATAGGGTATATAGGAGTAACAGCCCTAAGGGGCAGTTATTTTAATGTGATGGGACTGCCCGTACAGCGAATTTATCAAGAACTACTTTCTATGGAAGGGAAGGATGGGCTTATTCGTGATGATATGGCTCGCCCTTTATAATAGTGCACGCTCGATATAGTTGTTCTACAAAAAACAATCTTACCATCTGGTGAGAAAACGTCATTGATGATAGCGAGATGCGCTCGTTGGCCCTTTGATAGACTGCATCGGAAAAGCCATAAGGGCCACCGATGACAAAAACGAGACTGCGAGTGGACATGTTTTTTTGTGTCAACCATTTGGCAAACTCAACACTTCTTCTTTCTGTCCCGCGTTCGTCGAGCAATACAACGTAATCACTTGCTTGAATGTATTTCAGTATTTGTGCGCCCTCCATATCCTTTTGCTGGGATTGCAAAAGGCTTTTGGTGGATTTTAAATCGGGAATGGTCATAGTCTGAAAGGGCATGTAATGGACAATGCGCCCCGCATAGTCGTCAATCAAACTGACTATTCTTTTGTCCATCGTCTTGCCGACCCATATCAATGTCGTCTTCATGCTGCTGCTCTTTAAAACTTTGTTTTGGAAGTGAGTGGTCCATGGAGAACAAAGACCGTCGTTAGAAGTCTATTCCTGAAGACTTCAAGGCTGTAGAAACTATTCGCTGATAATCATCACCCAATTGCGAGAGACGCAAAAGGCAATTGTATGCAGCATGACGTACAGGCAGCGATTCATCACACAAAGCAACTTGTGCCTGATCGATAAGTTCGCAGATGCCTCGTTCATCAGGCGCATTCCCATTCGTCATACAACGGGCAAGTACATGATAACCTCCAATTTGATAAATAGGATTGGTGGTCGCTATCCACTCAAACGCAAGAATGGGTGCATAATCAAGATGCTGCAAGAGGTTGAAGGACAACATTTCGGCCATCTCTTGTGTGTCTGCTTGTTCCATCCATAAATCTGCCAATTCAGGTGACATCTCTTCAGGTGGCATTATTAAGGTTGCCAAAATCTTACACTCGCGAATATTCTCTTTCCACAATGAGAGGGCGAGGTGATAGTCTTTGCCATATTCCTCTGCCATCTTCCGTAGGTCGTTGTACGAAACTCCCCAATTCAAATGATAGCCCAGCCCGTTCTCACGCATATATCTTGACGCTTCACCATTCATGAGCAGTCGGAAGGATTGCTTGATTCTCTTCAACTTCTCTTGGGTTGTCTCGGTACTCATCTTTCTGGCAATTTACGTTTTACTCAAATTTCGGATGTAGAATTCCGTTATCATTAAATATTTGATTCATTAAAAGGCGGCTTCAAGGTTTGTTCATCTCGGAAGAAATGAGTACTTTTACGATTGATAAGACTAATAAAAGTAATACCTCAGAACCATTGGCAAA
>CAMKSZ010000037.1 GCA_946415525.1 uncultured Prevotellaceae bacterium
CCCAATAGCGCTGGCGTGAGAAGATGGCGTCGCGCAGGCGGTAGTTCACCTTCACGCGGCCTAATTTCTTCTCGGTCACATATTCCTTGGTCTTCTGTATGGCTTCCTTCACGGTGAGTCCGTTGAGCGAGAACTCGCCGTTGCTGCTGTTCATGACGATGCCTTCCTTGGCGTCGAAACTTTCCTCCGACACGTCGGCTCCCTCAATGAGGGGGATGATGGGCAGGTTGAAATGGCGGGCGAAGGCATAGTCGCGGCTGTCGTGGGCGGGGACGGCCATGATGGCGCCCGTTCCGTAGCCGGCGAGGACATATTCGGCAATCCAGATGGGAATACGCTCGCCCGTGAGTGGGTTGATGGCGTAGGAACCGGAGAAGACGCCCGTCACCTTGTGATCCATCTGGCGGTCGCGCTCCGTGCGCTTCTTCACATAGGCGAGGTATTGATCCACTTCGGCCTGCTGGTCGGGGGTGGTCAACTGCCCTACGAGTTCGCTTTCAGGGGCGAGCACCATGAACGTCACGCCGAAGATGGTGTCGGCACGGGTGGTGAAGATGGTGAACTCGATGTCGGAGTCGGCGACGCGGAACTGCATCTCCGTTCCTTCCGACCGGCCTATCCAGTTGCGCTGGGTTTCTTTCAGCGAGTCGGTCCATTCGATGGTGTCGAGACCGTCGAGCAACCGCTGGGCATAGGCCGACACGCGGAGGCACCATTGGCGCATCTTCTTCTGCACCACGGGGAAGCCGCCACGCACGCTCACGCCATCTACCACCTCGTCGTTGGCAAGCACGGTGCCGAGTCCGGCGCACCAGTTCACCATCGTCTCGCCAAGATAGGCGATGCGGTAGTTCATCAGCACTTCTTGTTGGCGGCGCTCGTCCCAACTGTTCCACTCCTCTGCGGTGAAGGCGAGGGGTTCGGTGCACGCCACGTCGATGGGTTCACCGTTGGCCTCTGTACTGCCTTGGGTCTTGAAACGCTCGACGAGCATCTCTATGGGTTGGGCTTTCTGGCATTTGTTGCAATAGAAAGAGTTGAACATCTTCATGAACGCCCATTGTGTCCATTTGTAGTAGCCGGGTTCGCAGGTGCGCACTTCGCGGTCCCAGTCGAAGCAGAAGCCTATCTTGTCGAGTTGTTCGCGATAGCGTTGGATATTGGCCTCGGTGGTGATGGCGGGATGCTGTCCGGTCTGGATGGCATATTGCTCTGCGGGAAGTCCGTAGGCGTCGTAACCCATGGGGTTCATCACGTTGAAGCCTTTTTGGCGCTTGTAGCGGGCATAGATGTCGCTGGCGATGTAGCCCAAGGGGTGCCCGACGTGGAGTCCTGCCCCAGAGGGGTAGGGGAACATGTTGAGCACGTAGTATTTGGGACGGCTGTGGTCTTCAGTCACCTTGTAGGTTTGCTGTTCCACCCATCTTTTCTGCCATTTTTTCTCGATTTCTCTGAAATTGTATTCCATTGCGATTGTTGTTATTCTATAAGGTGGGTGCAAAGTTAGTGCAAAACAAGTAAAAAGACGAAGTTTTTTGTTTTTTTTGGAGTGCAAGTGTCTCTACCTGTAGATTTTCCTAAAAACAAAGCGTGAGGCGACAGTTGTCGCCCCACGCCTTTGCGAAAATTATAGTAAGTGTTGTATGAAGGGACTTACTTCTCGGCCGACGGGTTCCGGACGCCCTTCATGGAGGCGACGAAAGCCTTGGCCTTGCCGAAATTGAGGGTGATGTCGATACGCACCGGCACATGGTTTTTGTCGTCGGTGACGAAGAAGGTGGCATATTCGCGGTATTTGTTCTTCGACTCTTTCCACTCCGAATAAGTCAGTTTGAGACAGTTGTAACTCTTGTCGTTGTCGCCCTTCACCTTCTCTTTGCCGTCATACCGCAGGATGGCGGTCGTCATGCCGCCGCCGTCGGCCACGGGAAATTTGATGGTATGGCCTTTTTGCCAACCTGTGGGGTCGAAGTTGCGTGCGCGAGTGAAGATATTGAGCATGTCATAGACACATTGCTCGCTGGTCTTTGTGCTGTTCTCATGGGTCAGGTCGTGCTTTTGCCGGTGCATCTTCACCTTGCATTTGCCACCGGTGTAGTCATACCACACCTCATCCACCGTGTAGCGGTCGCCCTCCTCGGCTCCTTTGCGGAAGTAGAGAGGCGAGAGAGTGTTGTTGACATAGCCCAACAGCGTGTCGCGCATGATGAAGAACTTGTCGAGTTTGCCGTTGCCGCGTGTGATGAGACTGCTGCGGTAGGCCTGTTGCCCTTTGTATCGGGTGGCGGAAGTCGAAAGAGAGGCGTTGCCTACTTTCACCCAGATGAATTTCCAGTTGAAATAGAGGTTGTACGACAGGAACTCGCCCGACGAGAATGCCGTGTTTTCAAGTGGGCATTGCGCCGAGGTCGTGATGGATACGAGCATCATCAGTGTGATGATGAGATATTTGGCCTTTGTCATGGTGCTTAATGGTTTTTGGGGATGTATTGTATGCCCATCTGACGGGCACGTTCTATGTTGCGGTTTTTCAGTTTCTTTTCCTTATCCGGCTTCTGCTTGGTAATCTCAGATGGCTTGAGGCGGAAAGGCGAGACATTGGCAGGGTTCCAACTCTTTTCCCAAGCCCACCGCTCCTTGCACTCTATCTTTTCGGGATAGTAGTTGACGGTCTCCGCCTGTCGGTCGTCGTCGTATTCGCCGGTGTCCCACTTGCCGTTGCGGTTGGCATCGGCAATCACGCGGAAATAGTATTCACCGGGCTTTACATAGGGGAAAGTCAGGTCGCCTGTTTCCGAGATGACCTCGCTCACCACCTTGTCCGACTTGTCCATCAACTGCCCGATATAGGGAGACTCTTCTTGTTTCGCCACGTGGAAGGTGACGGTGGTGTATTCTTCCTTCTTCTTGATGCTGATGCCCTTTTTCTCTGCCTTGCAGGCAAGGCCGTAGATATCGACGAAGGCGGCGGAGTCGAGTTCGAGTGTGTAGGAGGTGCCGGGTGTCCATAGGTTGCCGATGCTGTCGGGCCTCAAGACATAGAACCGCCTTGCCGGCGGGATTAGCGAGTCGGCCTCGATGGTGCGCTCGGTGAGGATGTATTTCTTCTCAAAGGTCAGGGTATCGACCTTGGAGACAAGTCGTATTTTCGACGTGTCGGCGATGGCAAGCGGGGTGGGCGACTCGAGATAGAAGTAGGAGTCGGGCATCATGTCGCCGCGCACTTGTATTTTTATTTCGAGGGGTTTCACAGGCATCTCCGTCTCATATTTCTTGCCTTTTTTCTTGGCTTTTTCCTGTTTCTTTTCCCATTTCTCCCGCTCTTTCTCCAATTCCTTCATCCGTTTTTCGTAGGAGGTCTTGGCGAGCAAGTCGAGGGTGTCGATTTTGTTTTTCAGCACGCCGGTGGAGTCGGTGGCGAGATAGGTCATCTCGATGCGTAGCGTGTCTTGGTTGACGAGCGTGGTGTCGCGCAACCAGTAGTTCAGCGTGTCGAGATGTTCGCTGGCTTCCAATACGAAGGCATCGGTCTCGTCGAAGTTGAGTCCTCGCAACTGTGGTGGCTGCGGGTTTCCGTAACTGAAGAAGAAACTGAGGCATGTTGGTTCCTTGCGCTCCGTTTTCACCAGCATGCGGTCGGTGAGCGTTTCATTGAAAGCCCGCAGCACGATGTCGTCGGGCAGGAAATGGGTGTAGCCTGTCTGACTGATGGAGGCGATGTGGAGAGAGTCCTGCCAAATGGTGTCCTGGCGGACATCGGGCTTGCACGACGGGACGAAGATGTCGTGAGAGAAGGCGATTTTCTCGCTCTTCTGCGAGAATTTGTAATTGCCGTCGGCATCCTCGAGCGCGTAGGCGCGGTAATTGCCTGGAGCCACACCCTTGATGATGAAATACCCGCGGCTGTCGGTACGTGCCACACGGAGCATCGGCAAGGTGGTGAAGGCGGTGTCGTTGAGATTGGCATAGAGTCCTACGAGAATGCCCTTGATGGGTTCCATGTTCTCTGCTTCTACCACATAGCCCGCCACTTGCATGGTGTCGATGACCTCGCCGGTGGAGAAACTATAGGTGTAGTTGCCCAAGGGATTGCCTTCGTTGTTGTCGGTGATGGCGTCGGAGAAGTCGATGGTGTAGGTGGTGTTGGGCACCAGCGTGTCGTTGATGGTCACGACGATGCGGTTGCCGCCGTCCTTGATTTCGGGTGCCTCGAGTTGAGGTGGCGAGATGACCACCTTCTCCGTGGCGTTCTCGAGTTTGATGTATTCGTCGAAGTAGATGTTGACCTTGCGGGTGTGGACGTTGGTTGACTGGTCTTTCGGATTGGAACCGATGACGTGGGGTGGTGTCTCGTCATACCAACCGCCATCGGGCTGTCCCATCTTGGCACAGCCGACAAGCGTCATGACGACGGCGGCGAGGAGCAGCAGGCATGTCTTTCTCATTGGTTCATCTCTAAAAGTTCGTCGATGATGTGGCGGTGGTTGGAGAGGCGTGGCACCTTGTGCTGGCCGCCGAGTTTGCCTTTCATTTTCAGCCAGTCGTTGAACAGGTTGTGCCGGGCTTTCACCACCTCAAGGTGCTGCAAGGTGATGTTCTTGTAGCGTTTTGCCTCGTAGTCGCTGTTGATTTCCTGGAGTTTGTTGTCGAGGATGGTGCCGAATTGCTCGATGTCGGCAGGTTCGTGGGTGAACTCGATGAGCCATTGGTGGCGGCATTTCGCCTTGCCGTCCATGAACACGGGGGCGGCGGTGTATTCGAGCACCTCGGCGCCCGTCTGCTGGCAGGCATATTCCAGGCCTTTTTCGGCATTGTCGATGATGAGTTCTTCGCCGAAGGCATTGATGAAGTGCTTGGTGCGGCCGGTGATGATGAACTTGTAGGGCTTGATGGAGGTGAACATGACGGTGTCGCCGATGACGTAGCGCCACAGTCCGCACGAATTGGTGATCACCATGGCGTAGTTCTTGTTGGTCTCCACGCCTTCGATGGGCAGCACGGTGGGGTTCTCCTTGCCAAACTCATCCATGGGGATGAACTCATAGAAGATGTCGTAGTCGAGCATGAGGAGCATGGAACTGTCGGCGGGGTCGTCCTGCAGACCGAAAAAGCCCTCGCTGGCGTTGTAGGTCTCCATGTAGTGCATGTTGGCGGAGGGAATCATCTCCTCGTACTGTTTGCGGTAGGGGAGGAAGGAGACGCCGCCATGGAAGAACACCTCAAGGTTGGGCCACACCTCGTTGAGGTATTTCTTGCCCGTCAGTTCGAGCACGCAGGTGAGCACGGAGAGCATCCACGAGGGGACGCCCGAGAGGTTGGTGACGTTCTTGCCTATGGTCTCGCGGGCGATGCGTTCGCGCTTCACTTCGAAATCGGAGATCAGGGCGGTCTTTTTCCGGGGCACCCTGACGAGATTGGCAATCGGGTTGATGTTCTCGATGAGAATGGCGCTCAGGTCGCCCACTAAACTGTCGGTGATTTCGTAGTTGGGAGCGTGGCTGCCGCCGAGGATGAGGCTTTTGCCGTCGAAAAAGCGGCTCTTGGGGTTGTTTTTCAAATAGATGGCCACCGAGTCGAAACCGCCGGCATAATGGATGTGCTGCAGGCCTTCTTTGCTCACGGGGATGAATTTGCTCTTGTCGTTGGTGGTGCCCGACGACTTGGCAAACCATTTCACTCTCCCTGGCCAAAGGATGTCGGTCTCGCCATGGCGCATGCGTTCGATGTCGCCTTTAAGTTCCTCATAGGTGTTGAGCGGCACGTTTTGGGCAAAGTCTTCGTAGTTTTTTATATTGCCGAAGAGATGGTGCACGCCATATTCGGTATCTTGTGCCCTATGGAGCAGGTGCCGCAAAACATTGGGCTGCAATGTCTCCGGGGCATTGTAGTATTGGTCGAGTTCTCGTTGCCGAGCCAGGAACAGATATTTAACGAGGTTGGTTACAAACATTGTCTTTGTCGTTAGTCGCAAGGCACCTTTATGGCGGCTCACAACTATAGGTTTGCAAATTTAGCCCAAACTTTCCGAATACCGATACATTTTACTATTTTTAATATTTTTGGGCGCAAGTCTTGGCGGGCCCCTCCGTCATGGCTGATATGGCTTTTCTAAAATTGACGGTCATTCATTCTTGCAGATGTGGAGTGCTATTTCGTTGAGCATGAGGCATTGTTCCCTTTTGATGTTGGCCTGTTCATTGTGGTGCTCCCAAGGAGCAAGGATGAGCAGTTGGCCACGGGCACAGGCATCCATACGTGCTCCGCTGGGTTTGGCCAAGTCGGTGAATCCATTTTCTTGTAGGAAAATCAATGGCTTTCCTGCGTCGAAGGCGGCTCGCATCACGGCTTTTTCGCCTGGTGAGATGGATGGTGATACGAGTACTGCCCCTTTTTGGGCGGCTGCCAGATATTCCTTCACTTTTTCTTGTATCTCTGCTTCTGACAGATGGCGGGAGCATTGCACTGGCAAGCGGATGGGATGGTCGAGCAGAAAACGATTGCCAATGGCAGAAAATCTGATGCCTGCCACCACAATATCCCTTTGGACGCGAAATAGGTCGGGATGCTCTCGTTTCATCAAAAGACGGCGGGGATTGTCTTCCAAATAGTGCAGCCAGGTTTCCAGTTGGCCGGAATGCAGCAAGAGCCGGTCATTATAGCCACGGGCGAAGAGCATGCCGTGCGTGCGGTCTTCGCCGCAGCGGTTCTTGCGGGGCGCTGCTTGTTCGGTTTGTTCAGTATGTTGCGTTGCCAACGCAACATACGGGACGGCGGGCAGACCGAGCACTAACTGGCGGTAGTGGCGATTGCAACTTTGCTTGAAGCCACGAAGGGCGATGCCAAGTGGCTTTTCCATCTGTTCTTTGACGAAAAGGATGCCATGCAGATGGTCGGGCATTATCTGAAGGGCGATGATTTCTATTTCTGGGTGGTGCAGCGAGGTCGCCCACCATTCATCGTTGACTTGCTGCCCTAATTCCGAGAGAATGACGTGAGGCGCTTCTTGGGTGCCTTTGGGGGCATTGCTCTTGCCCACGATATGTCCCAAAAGGGGTCGGCGCCCCTCCGTCACCATTGTGATGAGGTAGATTTGGCGTTTTGTGTAGTCATGCCCTACACACCTGCGAAGCATGGAAGGTTTCTTTTTGCCTGCAAAGGCTTTCTGTGCTTCGAAGGTCTCCTTTTTCATGTTGGGCGGGCTTTTTTTGTCTTTTCAGGTTTTGCTTGTTCAGTATGTTGCGTTGCCAACGCAACATACGGAACGGCGGGATGCTATTCCTCGCCGGCGAAGGCGGCGGCCTCGGCGGCGGCGATGATGTCTTCCCTCGACTCCTCTGCGGGGGTGGCGGTGATGTCGCTCAAGTCAAATTCGTCATCCTCTTCAGTAGGCGCTGGCTTGGCCTGAATGTCGGTTTTTATTGATGGCTCAGGCGAAGGAGAGGCTTTCTTGCTCTTTTTCTTGGACTTCTTTTCTTCATTCTCCTCGGCGGTGATGATGAAGTTTTCTTGTTGCTCGGTGTCGGGAGCCACCGCTATCAATTCCTCCTCCATCTTTGTGCGCGAAGTCTTGGCGGCAAAGATGGCATCGATGTATTGCGGCTCGCGGCGCAGGCGCTCCAAGGTCAACTTGGAAGCCAGTTGCTGGCTCTCTTTCTTGGAATAGCCGCCACCCTTTCCGCCCTCTACACCCTCGATGAAGGCCTGGTAGAGGAAAGTGGGACTACCGTTCTCGTCCTTCTTCTGCTCGACGAGTTTGAACTCCACGTTGACACGGTTTTTCTGGCTCCATTCGATGAGTTTGCTCTTGAAATTCACCTCTTTGTAGGCCACTTTGTCGATGTTGATGAAATGCCCCAAGATGCGGTTTTCCATGAAGCGCATGCAGGCATCATAACCCTTGTCGAGATAGACGGCGCCGATGAGCGCCTCGAAGGCGTTGCCCCCCAGGTAACTGTTGTGTGAAGAAGAATGTCCCGACGACAGGATGAGTTCGGTGATGCCAAGTTCCTTGGCGAGTTTGTTGAGCGTCTCTCGCTGTACGATTTTGCTTCGGGTGTTGGTGAGGAACCCTTCCCTCTTTCCCTCGAAGTGGTCGTAAACGATGTGCCCCACGACGGCATCGAGGATGGCGTCGCCGAGAAATTCCAACCGCTCGTTGTTGATGGGCTTCCCCTTTTCCCTTCTCATGATGCTCTTGTGCATCAGGGCTTGCTTGTAATAGTGGATGTTGCGGGGGAAGAATCCTAAGATGTTGTATAAAGACAGATAAAGCTCCTTCTCCTTTCGGAAAGGGAGCCTTATCCTGTCGATGATGTTATTCAGCATATTTCTTGAATACTACACAGGCGTTGTGCCCGCCAAAGCCGAAAGTATTGCTGATGGCTGCCCTGACGGTGCGCTTCTGTGCCTTGTTGAAAGTGAAGTTCAGATCGTAGTCGATTTCCTCGTCCTTGTCGTCTTCATCGTGGTTGATGGTAGGCGGCACGATGTCGTTCTGCACGGCAAGTAAGGTGAGCATGGCCTCCACGGCGCCGGCGGCGCCGAGCAAGTGGCCGGTCATCGACTTGGTGCTGCTGATGTTGAGTTTATAGGCTGCGTCGCCGAAGACTTCCTTGATGGCCTTGGCCTCGGAGATGTCGCCCACGTGGGTGGAGGTGCCGTGGACGTTGATATAGTCGATGTCCTCGGGTTTCAGGCCGGCGTCTTCAAGTGCGTTCTTCATCACCAGGCGGGCACCCAGTCCTTCGGGATGCGAGGCGGTGATGTGGTAGGCATCGGCGCTCATGCCCTCGCCCACCATCTCGCCATAAATCTTGGCACCGCGGGCCTTGGCATGCTCCAGTTCCTCGAGAATCAGGCATCCTGCTCCCTCTGCCATGACGAAACCGTCGCGGCTCTTGCTGAACGGGCGCGAGGCTCTCTTGGGGTCGTCGTTGCGGGTGGAGAGGGCCTTCATGGCGTTGAAACCGCCTACGCCGCAGGCGCAGATGGCTGCCTCGGCACCGCCGGCGAGGATGGCGTCGGCCTTGCCCAACCGGATGAGGTTGAAGGCGTCGGCCAGTGCGTTGGTCGATGAGGCGCAGGCCGATGTGGTGGTATAGTTGGGGCCATGGAAGCCATATTTAATGGAAATCTGCCCGGCGGCGATGTCGGCAATCATCTTGGGGATGAAGAAGGGGCTGAATTTGGGACCGTCGGCTTCATGGACGCCATAATAGGACACTTCCGACTGGAAGGTGCTGATGCCGCCGATGCCCACACCGAAGATGACGCCGATGCGGTCCTTGTTGACGGTTTCCAGGTTCATGGCACTGTCATTGACTGCCTGGATGGCTGAAATCATGGCCAACTGTGTATAGCGGTCCATCTTGCGGGAGTCCTTTCCAAGAAGTTGCACGATGTTGAGGTCTTTCACCTCACAGGCGAAATGGGTCTTGAAAAGTGAGGTGTCGAAACTCTTGATCTCGTCGGCTCCGCTCACTCCTGCACATATGTTTTTCCAAGTCTCTTCGGGATTGTTGCCCACGGGGGTGACGGCACCCAAACCTGTTACTACTACTCTTTTTAATTCCATCTAAAATATATGTGATAGTACGATAAAGAATTATGGTTTATAGCCACGGCCTCTAAAGGCTTTTCCGAGGTTATAAACCATAAATCAAAAAATGAAGGTATGAAACCTCATCTCAATTTTACCTAATGGCTCGAATGATGATTCGATGGGTATCTTCGTTATTTCTCGAGGTGATCTTCGATGAACTTGACTGCGTCCTCCACGGTGGAGATCTTCTCTGCCTGGTCGTCGGGGATGGACACTTCGAATACACGCTCAAACTCCATGATCAACTCAACTGTATCGAGTGAGTCGGCGCCCAGATCACTCTGGAATTTCGACTCCAGTTTGATATCTTCTTCAGCC
The DNA here is from genome assembly GCA_946415525.1 of uncultured Prevotellaceae bacterium. GTDB lineage: Bacteria > Bacteroidota > Bacteroidia > Bacteroidales > Bacteroidaceae > Prevotella. The sequence continues at coordinate 9,920 of CAMKSZ010000037.1, forward strand.
ACGCAAAGTTTCTCAACTATAATGTCTCTGACTTTTTTCTCGATTTCTGACATAATACTTTAACTTTAAAAATGTTTATAAAAAATGTTCAATTATTGAAATCCGGGTGCAAAGGAACAAATTTTTATTCATGTGTGCAAATATTTTCGGGAAAAATGCTCCCCACATTGCACACTCAACCGATATGTGTGCAAAAAAAAAGGCCTTTTGAAAAAAATGGTGTCAAATATTTGGGGTGACCGCCATAAATTACTATATTTGCATTTAGAAAACATAAGGATTATGACAAACACAGAATTATACAACATAGTTTTCAACAAGGCCATCGACGACTATCATGTCACCGACCATGTGGATACACCCATCAACAATCCATACGACAGGGATTCCTTGGAGAACAGATTGTATCTGAAATGCTGGATTGACACGGTGCAATGGCATCTGGAGGACTTGATACGCGACCCGCACATCGACCCCATCGAGGCACTCTCGCTGAAGCGGCGCATCGACAGGAGCAACCAAGACCGCACCGACCTGGTGGAGCAAATCGACTCGTATTTCCTCCATCAGTTTAGTGACGTCAGCGTCAGCCCCGACGCCACCATCAACACCGAGAGTCCGGCATGGGCCATCGACAGGTTGTCGATTTTGGCACTCAAGATTTACCACATGAGGGAGCAGGTGGAGCGCAAGGATGCCGACGTCGCCCATCAAGACCGTTGCCGCTCGCGGCTCGCCGTGCTCTTGGAGCAGCAGCGCGACTTGTCCACAGCCATCGACCAGTTGCTCGCCGACATCGCTGCCGGGCGGAAATACATGAAGACCTACCGCCAAATGAAAATGTACAACGACCCATCGACCAACCCCGTGCTTTACAAGAAAAAAGAATAATGCCGGAGGGTGGCGGTAAAGGAGGAAAAACACTCATCATGAGAAATGAACACATACTGATAATGCGCTTCTCGGCCTTGGGCGACGTTGCCATGCTCGTGCCGGTGGTGTACTCTTTGGCCACGCAGTATCCGCACTTGCGTGTCACGGTGCTCAGCCGTGCGTTCGCGCGCCCTCTCTTCGAAGGGTTGGCGCCGAATGTGAATTTCATGGATGCCGACTTCACCAAGGAGCACCGCGGACTCATGGGACTGAATGCCCTCTACCGCCGGCTGAAGGCCAAGCATTTCACTGCTGTGGCCGACATGCACGACGTGCTGCGCACCAAGTACCTGCGCATGCGGTTTGACTTCGACCGTTTCCATGTGGCCCATGTCGATAAGCACAGGGCAGGCAAGAAAAGGTTGGTGAACCGGAAGAAGAAGAGTTTGGTACAGCAGGCCACCTCGTTTCAGAACTATGCCGACGTATTGGCACGGTTGGGCTATCCCGTCCAACTGGAGTTCCGCTCTCTCTTCCCGCCCCATGGTGGCAGCCTGAGGGTTTTCGGGCAGAGCGAGTTCAGCGAGAAGAAGTCGTTCCAGCAGTGGATAGGCATCGCGCCTTTTGCCGCCCATCCGGGCAAAGTGTATCCCTTGGAGAAGATGGAGCAAGTGATTGGCATGCTCAGTGCCAAGCACCCCAATGCCCGCATCTTCTTTTTCGGGGCTGGCGAGCGCGAGCGGAAGTGCTTTGAGGAGTGGAGCAAGAAATACCCTCGCTGTGTCATTGCCTCGTCGGTGGCGAAGAGCCTGCAAGAGGAACTGGTGCTGATGAGCCACCTCGACGTGATGCTGTCGATGGACAGTGCCAACACCCACCTTGCATCGGCGGTCGATGTACCCGTGGTGTGCGTGTGGGGCGCCACCCATCCCTACGCGGGGTTCATGGGATGGCGGCAGGCGGAGGATACCGCCGTGCAACTGAGTCTGCCTTGTCGGCCGTGCAGCATTTTCGGCGACAAGCCCTGTTATCGGGGCGACTTGGCTTGCATGGCAGGCATCACTCCCGAGATGGTGGTGGAAAAGGTGGAGTTGGTGCTCGACCATAAGAACAAGCGATAATTCACCTTATTTATTAACATTATAATAGCGTAGAAAATGAAAAAGTATGTATGCGACACTTGCGGTTATGTCTATGACCCAGAAGTAGGCGACCCCGACAGCGGCATCGAGCCCGGAACAGCGTTTGAGGACCTTCCCGAGGATTGGGTGTGCCCCCTCTGTGGCGTGGGCAAGGACGATTTCAGTCCTGAAGAGGAATAATCTCCTGATAAGAAAATCAAGGGGGCGTGTCAAGTGACGCGCCCCCTTGATTGTTAGGGGAGGAACGGTTGTGCGTCGATGCACCGCATGTTCTTCTCCAGTTGTGCGGTGCTGCTGGCGCCCACCAGCACCGAGGTGACGCCCTTTTGGGCGAGGATCCATGCCAATGCCATCTCTGCCAGCGTTTCCCCTCGCTGCTGTGCCTCGGCATTGAGTTGGCGCAGGTGCTCCAGCAACTCTGGGGTGAGCACGTCGTCGGTGAGCGACCCGCCGCGCGACATCCGCGAGTCGGCGGGGATGCCGTTGAGGTAGCGGTCGGTGAGCAAGCCCTGTGCCAATGGCGAGAACGAGATGAAGCCGATGCCGTGCTCGTGGCAGTAGTCGATGACGCCCTCCTCCTGCGGCTCGCGGTCGAGCAGGTTGAGGCGCCCTTGGTAGATGAGCAGCGGCACGTCGCGCTCCCGCAGGTACTGGTCGGCAAACCGCAGTGCCTCCAACGGCCAGCGGGAGATGCCGACATAGAGTGCCTTGCCTTGCTTGACGATATCGACCAATGCCTGGAGCGTCTCCTCCAACGGTGTCTCGGGGTCGAAGCGGTGGCTGTAGAAGAGATCGACGTAGTCGAGGTGCATGCGGCGCAGGCTTTGGTCGAGACTCGCCATGAGGTATTTTCTCGAACCCCAGTTGCCGTAGGGGCCGGGCCACATGTCGTAGCCCGCCTTCGAACTGATGAACAGTTCGTCGCGGTAGGGGGCGAAGTCCTCCGTCATCAGTCGTCCCATGGTTTCCTCTGCCGTGCCGTAGGGAGGGCCGTAGTTGTTGGCGAGGTCGAAGTGGGTGATGCCGTGGTCGAAGGCATAGTGGGTGATGTCGCGGCTCCGTTGGTAGGGGTCCACGTCGCCGAAGTTGTGCCAGAAACCCAAGGACACCTTGGGCAGCAGCACCCCGCTGTTGCCGCAGCGTCGGTAGAGAGTTTCCGACCGGTCGTAGCGGGTGGGGGAGGGGATGTAGGTGGGTTTGATGTTCATGTTGCGGTGGTTTTAGGCTATTGTTGTGTTTGTTGGTCGGCGCTGATGAGTTGGAGCAGTTTTTCCACTGCCTCGTCCTCGGGGATGTTGCGCTCGATGCACTCCTTGCGGCGGTAGAGCGAGATGCGCCCTGGTCCGGCGCCCACATAGCCATAGTCGGCGTCGGCCATCTCGCCCGGCCCGTTGACGATGCATCCCATGATGCCGATTTTGAGACCCTTGAGATGGCTGGTGGCGGCCTTGATGCGGGCGATGGTGGCTTGCAGGTCGTAGAGGGTGCGTCCGCAGCCCGGGCAACTGATGTACTCGGTCTTGGTGGTGCGCAGGCGGGCGGCTTGCAGGATGCCGAAGGCGGTGTCGGCGATGTCGGCGGCGGCGATGTCGCCGCTGTTCATCAGCCAGAAGCCGTCGGTCAGTCCGTCAATCATCAGTGCTCCCATGTCGGCGGCGGCTTCCGTCTGGAGCAGTTCCTTCTCCTTGGCGTCGTGGGAGTAGCCCTGGCAGAACACCACGGGGTTTTTCAGTCCGGCGGTCATCAGTTGGTGGGTGAGCGCCCGTTGCTCGCCCAGTCGGTTGGGGTGCTGGCTCACGCTGACCACCACCACCTCGGGATGAGCCTTCAGGCAGGCGATGGTTTCCTCGATGGCGGTGCCGTAGGGTAGGACGAGGAATTTCATCGGTGCCTGGAAGGCGCCGATGAACGGCATGGCGTTGTGGGGGAAGATGGGGTAGGTGCCGGGTGCGCCTTCATAGACGTTGAAATCCACGATGTAGCGCTGTCCGTCGCCGTTGTGTTCTGGCAGGTGGCTGCCCGTATAGATATAGTCGGGCCGCATGTCGCCGTGGAAGGGTTCGTCGCCCTTCCCGCTGACGATGACGACAGGGACGTTGTCCCCGCCGATGTTGCCCACGGCCTGTGTCTTGCGGCGCTCGGGGCGCAGGTAGTCGAAATCGGGAGCGGCCCTGCCGGGGATGGGGGCATGTCCCTCGCGCTGCGAGATGTATTCGACGAGATGGCGTGCCACGGGAATCTCGCACTCGGGCGGTTCGCTGAGCGACACGCGCACGGTGTCGCCGATGCCGTCGGCGAGCAGTGCGCCGATGCCCACGGCACTCTTGATGCGGCCGTCCTCGCCCTCGCCGGCCTCGGTGACGCCGAGGTGCAGCGGGTAGTGCATGTCCTCCTTGTCCATCGCGTCCACCAAGAGGCGCACCGAGCGCACCATGACCACCGTGTTGGAGGCCTTGATGGAGATGACCACGTCGCTGAAGTGCTCGCGCTGGCAGATTCTGAGAAACTCCATGCAACTCTCGACGATGCCTTCGGGGGTGTCGCCGTAGCGCGACATGATGCGGTCGGAGAGCGAACCGTGGTTGACGCCGATGCGCAGGGCGGTGTGGTGCTCGCGGCAGAGTTGGAGGAGCGGCAGCAGCCGGTGCTCTATCTTTTGCAGTTCCTGTGCATATTCCTCGTCGGTGTAGGTGAGGTGCTTGAACGTGCGCCCCGGATCGACGTAGTTGCCTGGGTTGATGCGCACTTTCTCGCAGTAGAGGGCGGCCACTTCAGCCACGCGGGCGTTGAAATGCACGTCGGCGACGAGTGGGGTGGTGAAGCCTTTGGCGCGCAGTCCGGCGTTGATGTTGCGCATGTTCTCGGCTTCGCGCGTGCCCTGGGTGGTGAAGCGCACGTATTCGCCGCCAGCCTCGATGATGCGGATGGCCTGTGCCACGGCACCCTCGGTGTCGTTGGTCGATACCGTGGCCATCGACTGCACCCTGATGGGGTGGGTGGCCCCCATGGGTGTGTCGCCGACGACGGTTTCCGTCGATGTCCGCCGACGGTAGTTGAAAAGGTCGGTCATGTCAGTTGGTCTTGAATCGGTAGTCCTTGATGTCGGCCAACTGCTGGTTGGCTTTCTCTATCTTCTCTCCTAAGCGTGCCTTGTATTGCGCTACCTTGGCGGCGACGGCCTCGTCGCCGAGGGCGATGATTTGCGTGGCGAGGATGGCGGCGTTCATGGCGCCGTTGACCCCCACGGTGGCCACGGGGATGCCCGGAGGCATCTGGATGATGCTCAGCATGGCGTCGAGGCCGTCGAGCATGCCCTTGATGGGGACGCCGATGACGGGGAGGGTGGTCGAGGCGGCGATGACGCCGGGCAGGGCGGCGGCCATTCCCGCTGCCGCGATAATCACCTTGACACCCCTTGGCTGTGCCTCGCGGGCGAAGCGTTCCACGGCTTCGGGTGTGCGGTGGGCCGACAAGGCGTTGACCTCGAAGGGGATTTCCATCTCTTCGAGCAGTGCCATGGCTTTCTCCATGACGGGCAGGTCGCTGGTGCTGCCCATGATGATGCTGACGATAGGTTTCATGATGTATGTGGTTTTCTGTTGTCTTTTTTTAAACGAAGAGTACGGCGACGATGGCGCAGGCCATGCCTATGAGGAAACCGCCGGTCACCTGTCCGAGGGTGTGCTGCCGGAGGAGCATGCGGCTGGTGCCCACCAGGCCTCCCATGATGAAAATGAGGCACAGCCACCAGACGGGGTTGAAGGAAAAGATCTCGGCGAAGGCCATGATGGCTCCCGCCACGCCACCGATGGCCGCCGTGTGGGTGGAGATTTTCCACCATTGGTTGACGATGGCGCACACCACCTGTATCATCAGCGATGCCATCACGATGCTGCCGATGATGTAGGGGATGTGGTTGACGCTGAGCACGTAATAGCACAGCAGGTAACTCATGATGGAGATGACGTAGGGGATGAGGCGCCGCTCCTTGGTGCCCATTTCCACCACGTTCCATCCCTGGTAGCGGCGGTAGGTGCGGATGAGTGCCGTGGGCAGGAGGATGGTGAAGGTGCAGACAAGCAAGAGAATGTATATCTTTATCCACCAGGGCAGCAGACTGAGGTAACTGAACACGAAGAGTGCCAGCAGGCCCACCACGGGCAGGTAGAAGGGGGTGAATGCCGCGCTGAGGGCTTTCGCCATCATGATGACTTCTTTCTCTCTCATTGTTTTCTCAGGCTTGATTTGGGTATTTGCATTTGCACTCTGTATTTCACGATGGTGCGGCGCTTGGTCTGGAATCCGCGTTTGCGCATCTCTTCCTCGAGTTGTTGGTCGGTCAGTGGGTGCTTTTTGTCTTCGTGGTCGATGATGTCCTTGAGGGCGCTCTTGATTTTCCTTGTCGATACCTCGTCGCCGTCGTTGTCGTAGCGGTCGCTGAAGAAATAGCGCAGGCGGAAGATGCCCCACTGTGTCTCGGCATATTTCTCGTTGGTGACGCGCGAGATGGTCGAGATGTCGAGGCCGGTGTCGGCGGCGATGTCCTTCAGTGCCATCGGCTTGAGGTCGCCCTCGTCGCCGTCGAGGAAGAACCTTTTCTGTCGGCGGATAATGGCGGTCATGGTCTTGGTGAGGGTGAGTTGTCGCTGGTGCAAGGCGTCGATGAGCATCTTGGCGTTGTCGATGTCCTTGCGGAGTATGGGCAGGCTCTCCCTGTCGCGGGTGGAGAGTTTGCTGAGGTTGTTGATGGTCTCCATGTAGGCTTCCGACACTTCGAGGGCGGGGAGCCTGCCGCGGCGGAGGGAGAAGGTCACCTGTCCGTCTTCAGTGGTCTCGACGATGAAGTCGGGGGTGACCTGCTGGATGCTGAAGCCCTGCACCTCGCCGAGGGCGGCGCCGGGCTTGGGGTTGAGTTTGCGCACTTCGGCGCGCACTTCCTCTTTCTGTTCGTCGCTGAGGTGGAGCGACTGCTGCAGTCGGTTCCAGTTGTTTTTCAGCAGGTCGTCGAAATAGTTGCTGATGAGTTTGCGCAGGACGGCCCTCATCTTGCTACGGGGCCGCCGCTCCACTTGCAGCAAGAGGCATTGTTGCAGGCTCTGTGCGCCCACCCCGGCAGGGTCGAACTGCTGCAGGCGGTGGAGCACGTCGGCAATCTCTTCCTCCGTAGCATCGAAGTTGTGGTAGATGGCCATCTCGTCGCCGATGGTGCCGATGTCCTTGCGCAGCAGTCCGTCGTTGTCGAGCGAACCGATGAGGTATTCCATGATGGTGCGCTGGCGGTCGGTCAGTTGGGTGGTGCCCATCTGTTCCTTGAGGCTGTCGTAGAAGGAGAGGCTGTCGGAGGGGTCTTGACGGGGACTATTTTGCTCATAGACGGGGATGTCATCGCTGTCGTAGTCGAGGCGGGATTCCTGTGGCTCGCCGATGTCCTGTGGCTCGCCGCCGTCGTCGCTCCATTCGCTGTCGCCGTCGGGGTTGACTTCCAGGGCGGGGTTGTCGATGACTTGCTGGCTGACGTATTCGGTCAGTTGGTCGATGGGCTTTTCGATCATCTGCCCGATGAGCAGTTGCATCGGTGTGAGTCGGAGTTTCTGTCTTTGAGTCTGTCGTCCTCTTGTCGTCTGTTGGGCCATGGCTATTTGAAATATTCGTGGAGTTGGGCTGCTAAAGCAGCGAGGTTGTCGGGGTCGTCGTTGCCGTAGCGTTGCCAGATGGCACGGCAGTGGCCGACGAGCCATTCCGGGGCGTCGGGCTTGTGGCGCAGGTAGGGGTCGCACTGCTGGTAGGCGGCCATCGCCTCGGCGATGAGTGTCGGACTGATGCCCAAGGTCTTCGCCAATGCCTTCACCTCGGGGGTTTCGGGCACCATCGTGTTGGGGGTGAGCCTGAAGTAGAGGTCGAGAATCATGATGAGCATGATGGGGGTGAGGTGGTCGTGGCCGGACACGGGACGGAAGTCGGCCTCAAACGACTCGTTCACTTCGACGCCGTCGTAGAAACTTTCGGCGTTGTTGAACCCTTCCATCGCCTTGAGCAGGCCCACTTCCTTGGCGAGTTTCCCGGGGTTTTTGGAATAGGTGTTCCACAACCGCTCTATCTGCGGAGTTTCCAACCGTCGCAGGCTGAACATCTTGCGGTAGAGATATTTGGGGGAGAAGTGGAGGCGCAAGGCCAGGCCGACGATGTCGCGTGAGTATAAGGGCTTCACGCCGGCAGGTTTCTTAAGGTAAATCTGCATGAGCATGAGCCAGTTTTCGTCTGTCCATCTGATTCTCATTTCACTTGTTTTTTAACAATGGTGTAAAACCACTACAAATATAATACCAAGAAAATGAAAACACAATAATCGTTAACGTTTTTTAATAAATGAAATCCATGTATGGCTTTGCACCCTGTTTTATATGATTGTAAGTTCGTGAAGAATTACCTTGCAGAAGACTGCCTGCTTTCGTGTGGGATGATGTCACAATCCCTATCCATGTATCTTGGGGACGGAGTTTTTGATACGTTTTCCTGAAAACGGAAGAATTTGATACATTTCACTTTGTGATGTGGAAGAAAAATGTTATATTTGCAAAAATAAATCCGTTATGGCAAGAAGGCCCGGTGTGACGCCTCTGCGTTGTTGCACACGGCAGGCTAAGAGGCAGTAGAGACATCGCATCGGGGCGTCTCCAACCAAGAGGGCTTCTCCTGTATTCCCTATATGGTTCACGAGATTTCGACCGACATCATTCACTCTAATTTCCAATCAAACTGCATAAATAGTTCTTTAACATATAATTACCATATAATTGGCCATGAATTGCTGCGCACAACAATTAATGAACAATTCGTGATAATTCGCGTTAAAACAAGGCTTGCTATTGGAGGGATTAATTTCCATTAATAATTCAAGTTCGACCGACATAACCTGAAAAATGAAAAAGCAAAACAAAAACACCGTCCCCATGTTTCACGGCGCCCCCTACGCCGACCCCAGCGCCGTGACGGGAGCCTACCTACAGCCGTACAAGTACAATTTTTCGATTAAGCGAGAGAAGAGAAAGCCTGCTTGCTCTTCAGAGCGTGAGAAAAATCGACCGGAGGTCAGCGGCAAGGAACTGGACCGAATGCACGGCCTGGACACCTACGACTACGGCGCAAGGCAGTACGACCCAATCCTGGGCAGGTGGGACAGGATGGACCCGCTCTGCGAGAAATACTATGACGTGAGCCCGTATGCGTTTTGCCATAATAATCCAACTAATAGGGTGGATTTGGATGGAAATGACGATTATTTCAGCAATACGGGAAGATTCC
>CAMKSZ010000038.1 GCA_946415525.1 uncultured Prevotellaceae bacterium
ACTACTTCAACGGTGTAGTTGACCTGATGGGCGTCTGCTTCGACTATCCCGAGCAATTAGTGAAGTCGAAGCAATGGTTGGGCAACGGTCCCTATCGCGTCTGGAAGAACCGCATGGAAGGTCCGCAGTATGGCTTGTGGAGCAACGACTATAACGACCCCATCCCCGGCGAGACGTGGGAATATCCCGAGTTCAAAGGTTATTTTGCAGGTATCAGTTGGATGCAGTTGACCACCACGGAAGGCAGGGTGGGCTTCGAAACCCTCAATGGCAAGGTGGGCATCTATACCCCCCGCGACGGCCGCGACCATATCCTCTACGACCTGCCCGACACCGGCATCTCGCTGCTGAAAGTCATCCCAGCCGTGCGCAACAAAGTGAACACCACCGACCTGAACGGTCCCACCGCCCAACCCTACTGGTCCAAGGGCAAGGGAAGTATCAGTGCCTTGTTGAAATTTGAATGAGCCACCCATGAGAAAGTCCGCCATCATTCTCTTCCTGCTGCTCCTCGCCACCCTCTCAAGTGCCGACGACAGCATGCGCCAACGCCCCGACGGCACCCGTCCCTGGACCTTCTGGTATTGGATGTACGGTTGTGTGAGCGACGAAGGCATCCGTCTCGACTTGCAGGCGATGCACGACGCCGGCATTGCCGGATTCTACCTCATGCCCATCAAGGACGTTGCCGACGGACAGCAATATGGCGGCACGGCACGACAGTTGTCGCCCGAATGGTGGCGGAGGATGGACACCGTGTTCCATGTCGCCGACAGTTTGGGATTGGAAATGGGCATTCATTTCTCCGACGGTTTTGCCCTTGGCGGCGGTCCGTGGATACAGCCCGAAGAGTCGATGCAGCGAGTGGTGTGGAGCGACACCATCGTCGAGGGCAAGGGCGGGCGCATCCAACTTCCCCTTCCACCGGTGAAAGAAGGTTATTATGAAGACATCGCCACCTACGCCTATCCGTTGCCTACCGTCCCGGCAGTACCAACACCCAAAGCGTCCGTGGAATTTCCTTTCCGCAGCACCGAGCCCTGCGACATTCTCTTCACCTACGACCGTCCCTTCACGCTGCGCCACATCCGCATCGTCACCGGCGGCAACAACTATCAAGCCCACCGCTGGCAGGTGTATGCTTCCGACGACGGCACCGATTTCCGCCATGTGCGCGACATCGAACCCGCCCGCCAGGGATGGCAGAACACCGATGCCTACGCCACCTACGCCATCCCCGCCACCACAGCCCGCTTTTTCAAATTGCATTGGACACCCGACGGTAGCGACCCAGGCAGTGAAGACATGGACGCCGCCAAATGGAAACCGGCACTCAAGGTGGCAGACATCCAGTTGGGCGGCGAAGCCGTCATCGACGGTTACGAAGGCAAGTCGGGTGCCGTATGGCGGGTGAGCAAGGCCTTCCCCATTGCCGATGCCGACTGTGTCGCCCCCTCCGCCCTCCAACGGCTTGACCTCTCTGCCGACGGTCATGTCACCATTGCGAAAGGGCGCTGGCGCATCCTGCGCATGGGCCATACCTCCACCGGGCACCGCAACGCCACTGGCGGCGGCGGACGTGGCTTGGAATGCGACAAGTTCTCACGCGCCGCCATCCGCAAGCAACTCGACCATTGGTTTGGCGCCATCCACGCCCGTGCCCCCCAACGCGTGCTCACGCGCCTTCACGTGGATAGTTGGGAGTGTGGGTCGCAGAATTGGAACAAGGAGTTTGCCGAGCAGTTCCGTCTTCGTCGCGGCTACGATTTGCTCCCTTGGTTGCCCGTCTATGCCGGCGTACCTATCGAGAGCAGCGAGCGATGCGAAAAAGTGCTGCGCGACATCCGCCTGACCATCGCCGAACTCATAGACGAGGTGTTCTTCGACGAGATGGAGCAGGCCGCCCGCCGCTACGGCGTGCGACTGTCGGCAGAGTGTGTGGCTCCCACGATGGTGAGCGACGGACTGCTGCACTACCGCCATGTCGATTACCCCATGGGCGAGTTCTGGCTCAACTCCCCCACCCACGACAAACTCAACGACATGCTCGATGCCATCAGCGGCGCCCACATCTACGGCAAGCGGGTCATCCAAGCAGAAGGGTTCACCGAGGTGCGCGGCACATGGGACGAGACACCCGCACTGCTCAAGCCCTTGCTCGACCGCAATTTCTGCCTTGGCATCAACAGCATCGTCTTCCATGTCAACACCCACAACCCCTGGCCCGACCGTCGTCCGGGAATGACACTCGACGGCATAGGCACCTTCTTCCAGCGCGACAACACCTGGTGGCGTGAGATGCCTGCTTTCACAAAATACATCTCCTGTTGCCAAGAACTGCTTCAACAGGGGCAACCGGTGGTGGACCTCGCCGTGTACACCGGCGACGAGGTGCCACGCCGCGCCATCTTGCCCGAACGGCTCACGACCATCCTGCCTGGACTGTATGGCGACTCCATCCTCCAGCGCGAGGCCATCCGCCTGCGCAACGAAGGACAACCGATGGAAACCAGTCCGGTGGGCGTCAGCCATACGCGCAACATGACCAAGGCCGAGGAGTGGGTCAACGCCCTCCATGGGTATAAATACGACTCTTTCAACCACGACGTGCTCCGTGGCATGCACGTGGAGAACGGCGAGGTGGTGACCCGCGACGGCATGCGCTACAAGGCCATCGTCATCCCTCCGTCGCGCAAGATGAATCCCGACAACATCAACACCGGACAGTCGGAACTGGAAGCCTTGCGCCAACAAGGAGCCACCATCATCGACACCCCATGGACAGCCTCCGACCTATCGTCCATCGGCATTGAGCGCGACATACAGTTGCCCGTGGGTCTCGACTATGCCCACCGCCACACTGCCAATGGAGACATCTATTTCATCAGCAACCAAACCGACCGCACCATCACCTTTGTTCCCAAGGTGAGGGAGGAGCACACCCATCATTATCTGTTGGACCCGCTACGAGAGCAATTTACCATCGCCGGTGACTCCATCACCCTCACCCCATACGCCTCCGTCTTCTACCAACTTAGCGACAAAGACCATAGCATTTTGGTCAAAGAAGAACCATCAATTAGGCGGTCGATGGTGCTCGACGGAGAATGGACGCTCACCTTCGCCGACAACGGCATCGTCATCACCGACACCCTCAGGGCATGGGGCGACTACGACGACCCACGCGTCAAATATTATTCAGGACATGTCGCCTATGAAAAGACCTTCAAGCACAAGGGCAAGGGCAGGACATGGATTAGCATGGACCAACTGCACGACATCGCCACGGTGTATGTGAACGGCATCTGCTGCGGCACGTCCTGGATGCCTCCCCATCGCATCGAAATCACCGACGCCGTGCGCAAGGGCAAGAACTCGTTGCGCATCGAGGTGGTGAACACCTGGGCCAACGCCCTTTTGGGAACCGACAATGGCACCCCGCCCTACGACGGCATCTGGACCAACGGCAAATACCGCCGGGCAGAGAAGAGCCTATTGCCCGCCGGACTTTTGGCACAACCGATAATACTAACAGAAAAATAAGTTTTATGAGACGTATCGCATTGTCATTGATCATCTGTATTTCCACACTCACCGCGAGTGCGAAAGTCCGTCTGCCACAGTTCTTCTCCGACGGCATGGTGCTTCAGCAACAATCGGAGTGCAACATTTGGGGATGGGCAGAGCCTGGCAAGAAGGTGAGCATCAGCACGTCATGGGACAAGAAAGGCTTTATGGTCACAGCCCGAAAGGATGGCTTGTTTAGTCTGAAGGTGAAGACACCAGAGGCCGGAGGCCCCTATTTTATCGGGTTCAAAGACCAAGACTACGTGCAGTTGAACAATGTCATGATTGGCGAGGTATGGATTTGCTCGGGCCAATCGAACATGGAGATGCAGATGAAAGGCTTCAAGCAGCAACCCGTGGAGGGAACGACGGAGGAACTGTTGCGCTGCAAAGATGCCCACCTGCGACTGTTTACCGTAAAACGCCATGCCTCGTTGACCCCCGAGCAGGATGTCAGCGGACAATGGAATGAAGCCAATAGCGCCAGTGTGCGCGAATTCTCCGCCACAGCCTACTATTTTGGTCGTGCCCTTCGACAAGTTTTAGATGTCCCAGTAGGACTTATCTGTACCTCATGGGGAGGTTCTGCCTGTGAGGCATGGATGCATCCCGACTGGCTGAAGGCCTTCCCCAAAGTGAACCAGCATGTGACGGAAGCAGATGTGAAGAAACTCCAGCAACGCTGTCCCACTGCTTTGTACAACGGACAGTTGAAGCCACTAATTGGATACACCATGCGGGGAGCCATCTGGTATCAAGGCGAAGACAACATTCCACGCCATGACTACTACGCACCACTGATGAAAGCGATGGTGGAGGGATGGCGCAGTGATTGGAAACAAGGCAATTTCCCCTTCTACTATTGTCAGATTGCGCCTTACGACTACTCGTTGATAGGATGGGAAAACAGTCAGTATCTGCGTGAGCAGCAGGCCAAGGCAGAGACCATCATCGACAATGCCCGGATGGCCGTGCTGATGGATGCCGGTTTAGAGTATGGCATTCATCCAAGAAAGAAGCGCCAAGCAGGAGAGCGCCTCGCCCTCCTGGCTCTTGGCAACACCTATGGGCAAAAGGGCTTTCCCGACTTTGCCACCTACAAGGAGGTAACCTTTCAAAACGACACTGCCGTAGTGTCCTTCGACCGAAGCAAGGAGTGGGTATATTTCGAGCATGGCCCTAAGAGCCAGAACTTTGAGATTGCCGGTGCCGACAAGGTGTTCCACCCGGCTGAAGCCTGGGTCTCACGCAACCGCGTCTATGTGCACAGCGACAAGGTAAAGAATCCCGTTGCCGTGCGTTATGCCTTCCGCGACTGGGTAGAGGGCGACCTGATGCACGACGGTCTGCCTGTCAGTTCATTCCGCACCGACGACTGGTAAACCCTCTCATTCACCATCTCTCTTTCACCATCATGATCAAGACAATCGTCCTCCTCGTCACCCTATTGCAGTCGGCCATGCTCCATGCAGCCGACTACGTGCCCCAAGACTATACGTGGACCTCACAGAGCAAGAACTCAAGCGAGTCGATGCCCTGCGGCGGCCACGACATTGGCATGAACGTGTGGGTGGAGAATGGCGACCTGTTGTGGTATGTGTCGCAAAGCGGATGGTTTGACGCCAACAACACCCTGTTGAAAGCCGGCCGCTGGCGCCTGCACATCGATGGCGACCCTTTTGGCGGCAGCGACTTCCGCCAGACACTGCATCTCGACGGCGGATACATGGAAATCGCCGGCAGTGGCTTGCGAGTCACCCTTTGGACCGACGTGTATGCCCCTTGTATCTATCTCGACATCCAATCCCAGAAGAGGCGCTCCGCCACACTCAGTTATGAGAGTTGGCGCTACCAAGACCGTCCGCTTACCAAGGCAGAATGCCAACAGTCGTCGTGGAAATGGTTAGTGCCGAAAGACTGCATCACGCAGGCCGACCGCTTCGAAAGCGCCCCCCACCGTCTCACCGTCACCCACCAGAACCCCCAAGAGACCATTTTCGACTTCACCGTGGCCTACGAGCATATCGAAGCACTAAAAGACAGTTTGTACAATCCGATAGGCGGCAGAAGGATGAGCGTGGTGACACATTCCGACAACTTCACCTTCGACAGCGTCACCGAAGGGCGATACGCCTCCACCGACTACCGCGCCTGGAACTATGCGAACAACGGGCTGAAGCACGCCACGGTGAGCATCGTGCTCGACAATGGCGAAAGCGCTGCCACCGTGCCACCCGGCAGTGCCGCCCTGTCGAAGAAGCGCAGCCGACAATGGTGGCACCAATATTGGCAACGTAGTTGGATTCGCCCCGACGGCAACCATCCCGAAGTGGCCCATATCGCCCGCAACTACGACCTGTTCCGCTATATGTTGGGCTGCAATGCCTACGGGCAGTGGCCCTCCAAATTCAACGGCGGCCTGTTCACTTTCGACCCCGTTTATGTGGATGCGCCGGCAGCCGACGGCACCCCCACCAATCCTTTCACCCCCGACTACCGCAAATGGGGCGGCGGCACCATGACCGCGCAAAACCAACGTTTGGTCTATTGGCCCATGTTGAAGAGCGGCGACCTCGACATGATGCCCGCCCAACTGGACACCTATCTTCGTATGCTCCCCACGGCAGTGGCGCGCACCCGCCACTATTGGGGGCACGGCGGAGCCTCGTTTGGCGAACAAATAGAGAATTTCGGACTGCCCAACCCCGCCGAATATGGCAAGCATGCAGAGGGGACAGACTATGGTTTGGAGCGCAATGCGTGGCTGGAATACGAATGGGACACCGTATTGGAGTTTTGCATGATGGCCCTTGAAGCCCAGCGCTATCAACCAGCCGCCACAACGGTACCCGCCAAGTCACCCATCCCTCCCGTCGATTTCAACCGTTACCGCCCCATCGCCGAAGAGAGCCTCCGCTTCTTCGACGAGCACTACCAATACATCGCCAAGAAAATGGGCAGCAAGGCACTGACCGACAGCGGTCAACTGGTCATCTATCCGGGGTCGGGCTGCGAGACCTACAAGATGGCCTACAACCCATCGAGCACCGTGGCCGCCCTCCGCACCGTGGCCGCCGCCCTCGGCGACACCCCCCTCCCCTTGTCGCGTCTCCCCGACATCCCCCTGCGCGCCATCGGCGGCGACACCTGCATCGCACCTGCCGTCGCCTGGAGCCGCATACAGAATGTGGAGACACCCCAACTCTACCCCGTGTTTCCCTGGCGCGTTTACGGACTGGGCCGCCCCCACCTCGACATTGCGCGCAACACCTACCTGAAAGACCCCCATGCCCTCGCCATGCGTAGCAGCAAGGGATGGAAACAGGACAACATCTGGGCCGCCTGTCTTGGACTCACCGACGAAGCCCGCCGACTCTGCGTGGAAAAGTTCGCCGACGGTCCCTACCGCTTCCCCGTGTTTTGGGAACCAGGTTTCGACTGGGCGCCCGACCTGAATCGGGGCGGTTCGGCGATGATCGGCCTTCAAGAGATGTTGCTGCAAGAGACTCCCGACGGGGAATTGTTGCTTTTCCCCGCGTGGCCCAAGGATTGGGATGTCACCTTCCGCCTGCATGCCAGCAAGGGCAGAGTGGTAGAAGGCACGATAAGAGAGGGTGTCGTCACGTCAACAATCATTCCCTAAACTCACCATCCCCACAAGCATGAAAAGAATCTTCGTCCTATTCATCTCAGTAATTGCCTGTCTCTGCGCATCAGCCCAACCGGTAGTGACGCAAATTAGTTGCAACTACCAAAAAGGGCGGATGGCCATTGTAGCCGACAAGGCGAGAGTGGGTTGGCAGTATGAAGTCAAAATGCTCCATCCCCTCGCCCAAGAAGCCTATCGGATAGAAGTGCTGGAGCGAGTGACGGGAAAACGAATCTACGACAGCGGGGAAATACGCTCCACAGAGAGCCAGTTGATAACGCTTCCTCCACTGCCGACCAATGCCTATGGGTATTCGTGGCGTGTAAAGATAGGCATCCACAAGGCGAACAAAAGCAAGGGCAAGAAGAAGGGCGCCTTGGTCTGGTCGGACTGGAGCGAGGCACAAGACATTCGCGTAGTACCCGCCGACCTCCTCGACATTTCCAGCACCCGACAGTCAGTTGCCTCCAAACCACAGTGGATAGGAGCCATCACGAAAAGCGCCGCCCGCATCCCCGACGGAAGATGGAGCAACGAGGTTTTCAAGAAAGACACCTTCGTCACCCGATGGGACAAGGTGGACAGTCTCTCCTCTCGCAGCATCATCCTGCGGAAAGAGTTCCGCACCAGCCGTGCCATCGCCGATGCTGTGGTGTATGTCTGCGGCTTGGGGCACTACGAGATGAGCATCAACGGGCAGCGTGTCGGCGACAGCGAGTTCGCCCCTCTATGGAGCGAATACAGCCGCACGGTATATTACAACACCTACGACGTGACTCGTCTGCTGCGCGAGGGCGGCAACGCCGTCGCCATATTGTTGGGCAATGGTTTCTTCAATGTGCAGCGCGGCAACCGCTACAGCAAGTTGCAGACCAGTTTTGGTCCGCCACAGTTGTTCTTGCGAATGGACATCACCTACAGCGACGGCACCACGGAACATGTGGTGAGCGACAGCAGTTGGCGATGGTGCAAGAGTCCGGTGACATTCAACAGCATCTATGGTGGAGAATCGTACGACGCCCGGTTGGAACAGGAAGGTTGCCTGGAACCCTCCTTCGACGACAGCCATTGGAACGCCGCCGTCGTAGTGGAAGGTCCCGAAGGACGACTATTTCCCGAGACCGCCTCGCCAGTGAAAATCATGGAGCGTTTCGACATACAGTCGATACGGCATATAGAAAAAGACTCGTTGGCATCGGCTTCGAAGAAAACCAAGCGTGAGGTGGCTCCCTCAGCCTTCGTTTGCGACATGGGACAGAACCTGGCAGGCTTCCCCTCCATCACCGTCTCAGGACGGCGCGGACAGAAAATCACCCTGTTGGTATCGGAGCGACTCACCCGACAAGGGGTGTGCGACCAAGGGCAGACCGGCAGGCAACACTATTATGAATACACCCTGAAAGGCGGTGGAGTGGAGACCTGGCACCCCCGCTTCTCCTATTATGGTTTCCGCTACATCCAAGTGGAGGGAGCCGTCATGGAGCATCAAGCCAACCCCGACAACCTGCCTGTCATCCACCACCTGCAAAGTTGCTTTGTCTATAACTCCACCCCCGAGACCTCCACGTTCTGGTGCGACAACGAATTGATGACCAAGACCCACCGCCTGATAGAGCGCGCGGAGCGCAGCAACATGCAGGCCGTGCTCACCGACTGTCCCCACCGCGAGAAGTTGGGATGGTTGGAACAAGACCACCTTTGCGGTCCTTCGCTCTTCTACAACTACGACATGACCACCTTGGTGCCCAAAATCATCCGCGACATCGTGGACACCCAGAAATCCAACGGCATGGTGCCCACCACCGCCCCCCAATACGTGTCGTTCGGCAACCTCTTCGACGACTCCCCCGAATGGGGCTCCACCTTGGTCATCCTCCCCTTCATGTATTACGACATGTATGGCGACAGCACCCTCATCACCGACAACTACGAACCGATGCGCCGCTATGTGGACTACCTCACCAGTAGGGCCGACGACGGCATCGTGAGCCACGGATTAGGCGATTGGTACGACTATGGTCCTTGGCGTGCCGGTTTCTCCCGCAACACCCCCGTTCCCCTCGTCGCCACCGCCCACTACATCTACGACCTGCAACTTATCACCGAGGCGGCACGCATGACCGGGCGTCACGACGACGAGCGGAAATACAAAGCACTCTGCAACAACGTGACGGCATCGTTCAACCGCCATTTCTACCATCCCGACTCCTGTTACTACGGCACAGGCAGTCAGACGAGCAACGCCCTCCCTCTCTTCCTCGGCATTGTAGGGGAGCACAAGGAGGCGGTGCTGCAAAACCTCATCAACGACATCCACGCCCATGGCGACCGGCTCACCACCGGCGACGTGGGCAACCGCTACCTCTTCCGCGTGCTCGCCGACAACGGACAGAACGAACTGCTCTTCCGCATGCTCAACCACTACGAGGCGCCAGGTTACGGCTATCAAATCGCACAAGGCGCCACCACGCTCACCGAACAGTGGGACCCCCGACAAGGGTCTTCCGAAAACCACTTCATGTTAGGACAAATCGACGAATGGTTCTTCCGCTCTCTCGCCGGCATCCGCCAGCGGCCCGGCACCCACGGCATGCGGCACCTCGTCATCGTCCCACAGTTCATCGAGGGCATCGGTCGCGTGAAAGCCTCCATCCACACCCTCTACGGAGAAGTGACGGTGGACTACAACCCTGCGACCAACACGCGTGAAATGCAGGTGCCATCTGGTTGCACACTCGACAATCAACCATAAGACAAACAAGGAGAACAAACGAACATAGCATCATGAGAAAACTACTGACCATTGCCCTGTTGATAGGCGCCTTGAACGCCTTGGCACAGCGAATAGACTTCAACAAAGGCGGCCGACCCGAGAGTGAAGGCCTCGAAGAAGGTTATCAGCCCTGGATTGTGAACGAGGCCGCATCCGCCACCGCCACTTTCGACGGTGTGACCATCACGCTGTCGTGCGACCCCGCCTACGAAGGCGAGACCGTGATGTCGAATTACTGGAAACAAGGTGTGACCAACGGTGCCAAATTGGTGGGCGACGCCGTGATAGCCTACAAGGAAGACCACGCGAACATCACCTCGGGAGCCGTGAAACTCGACGTGACCATCAGCGGCCTTTCGCCTGGCGGTCACTCGCTGCAAGCCTTCCACAACAACATCGACGGTTTCAACGCCCCCAAACTGGATGTCTATGTCAACGGCACGAGGCAACTGACGGGCGTGGAGCAGACCAACCGACAGACCACCACTGCCGCCAGCGGCAAGTCGTATGTGGAATTCCATGTGGCCGACGGCGAAACCATCACCGTCTCGTATGTCACCACTCCCGAGGAGGGAACCAGTTACGGGACGACCACCGTCACCATCAATGCCCTCGTCTTCAACGAGGCCGACAACACCAAGACAGCCCTCGACCCCCGACCCGCAAAAGGCGACATGCATGCCGATGCCGACGACGGGAGCATCACCCTGCAATGGACTGCGCCTGAAAGTGCCAAGCGCCATCATGTCTTTTTCGGCACCGACGAGCACAGCCTCGCCGAAAGGGCCGTCACCACTGAGGCAACCTGCACCATCGACCATCTCAACAACCATACCGTCTATTACTGGCGCGTGGACGAAGAAGATGCAGACGGTCAACTCCACCAAGGCGAGGTATGGAACTTCCGTCCCCGCCACCTCGCCTTCCCAGGGGCAGAGGGCTATGGACGGTTCGCCACCGGCGGTCGCGACGGCATCGTCTATCACGTCACCTCGCTCGACGACGACCCCGACAACCCACAGCCCGGCACCTTCCGCCATGCCATCACCCAAGCGAAGGGACCACGCACGATTGTCTTCGACGTGGGCGGCATCATCCACCTAAAAGCACGCCTCACCTGTTCCGACCCCTACGTGACCATCGCCGGACAGACAGCCCCCGGCAACGGCATCCTCTTCAGAGGCAGTGCCATCGGCATCGGCAATGAGGGCATCGCCCGCTTCCTCCGACTGCACCTCGGCGGCGGCGACGACTGGGACGGGAAAAGTCCCAACCCGCACACGTCGGACGGCATAGGAGCCGCAGGAGCCAACCACACCATCATCGACCATTGCTCCATCGCCTGGACCATCGACGAAGGCTTCTCCAGCCGTAATGCCAAGAACCTGACCTTGCAGCACACGCTCATCTCCGAGGCACTCAACTACTGCGGGCATAGCCACTACGCCGAGGAAGGGCAACTGGTGAGCCACGGCTATGCCGCCACCATCGGCGCTGGCCAAGCGGAGGGCACCGCAGGGTCGTTCCACCACAACCTGCTCGCCCACAACGAGGGGCGCAACTGGAGCATCTCCGGCGGACTCGACGGCGGCGGCTACTATGACGGCCACCACGACATTTTCAACAATGTGGTCTATAACTGGGGAGGACGTGCCAGCGACGGCGGCACCCACCAACTCAATTTCGTGGCCAACTACTACAAAAAAGGTCCTGCCACCTCGCAAAACTACTTGCTCCGCCATCAGTTCGAAGGCACTGGCAAGGGCACACAAGCCGCCTACGTCAGCGGGAACATCCGCGAGGAACTCAACGGCACCCTCACCCGCGACAAGGAAGGCGTCACCTACACCTATAGTCTCTCCGGCGGACAGACACTCGACTGGGAACCTTGGGCATCGGCCCCCTTCTTCCCCTCCTACGCCACCATAGAGACCGCAGAGGCCGCTTTTAAGAACGTGCTCAGCGACGTGGGGTGCAACCAACCCGCACAGAGCAACCACGACAGTCGCATGGTGGAGGAGACGCGTGACCGGAAGACGAGCACCACCGGTTACTACACCAAGAAAAAAGGACTCATCGACCGTGAGAAAGACGCCGAAGGTTTCGAGGGCCTCAACATCATGGAAGCGCATCGCGAAACGGGATGGGACACCGACAATGACGGCATCCCCAACTGGTTTGAAACCTTGACAGGCAGCGACCCCGACACCGCCAACAACAACGGCGACGCAGACGGCGACGGCTACACCGACTTGGAGGACTACCTCAACTGGCTGGCCGCACCCCATTTCACAACCGATGGTGCAACGACCATCGACCTCGCCACCTATTTCGCTGGTTACAAGGCACCTGCCTACACCTTCCTACCCGTGGAAGGTGTGACGGTCTCCCTGGCCGACGGTCAACTCTCCGTCAGTACGTCAACAGCCACTCCCCGTTTGTTCACCGTCTTCGTGACCGCCACCGAAGACGGCATCACCCTCACCCGCGAACTGCATTTCGCCTACACCGGCAATGCCGATGCCATCGACGCAGTGAAAGCACCAGCACAACACGACGAGCCCGCCTACAACATCAGTGGACAGCGTATTCCAGACCATGCCAAAGGCATACGCATCCGCAACGGCAAGAAAGAAATCATCCGATAACTAAAATAGATAAAAAAGCAATGAAAGAAAAAGCAATGAACCAGAAATTGGTGGTAAGACCCATCGTCGGTTGTCTCACCCATACCCATTTTTGGGAAGGGCCGTGCCGTGCCGGCTACGCCAAGGACATGACCCCCGAGGCCGAAGACGCCGCTGCCACTGCCGCCTTCGAAGCCGCCAAGCAACTACTCCTACAAGCCACCCCCGAGATAGAGATGCTGCCAGCCATCGACGCTCGCTACAACGAAACTTTCGTGGTGAGCCGCGACATCTACGCACAGATAGAGGAAGGACTCGACCAGGTGGACTTCTTCCTCTGCCTCAACTGGCGCATCCCCAAATTGGAACGTTACCGCAAACCCGTGGTCATCCTGCAAAACGGCAACGAGGGCATCGACTTTGCCGCCTACTGCCGCTCCATCGGCATCGAGGCTTACGTCTGCATGGACCTCCGCGACCTCAACGAGATTGCACACGCGCTTTGGGTGCGCAAAGTGGTGGCGAACACCCGTGCCTTGGTGCTCACCCACGGCAGCATGCCCACTTTCGGACTGCAGAGCGTCATCCGCGACCCGGAACTCATCCGCCAGCGCTATGGCATGGAAATCGTCAAACTCCCCTTCCGCGACATCTTCAAATACATGGACGAAGTGACCGACGAGGAGGCACAACCCATCGCCGAGCGCATCTGGGGCAACGCCCTTGAGACCAAGGTGAGAAAAGAGTGGTTTGTCAACGACATCAAATACTACCTCGCCGCCAAGCGGATGATGGACGCCTACGACTGCAACGCCTTCTCGACCGCCTGCCACGAACTATGCACCAGCGAGATTCCACAAAACAGGAAGTTCACCCCCTGCATCTGCCACTCGCTGCTCAAGGACGAGGGCTATCCCAGCGGTTGCGAAGAGGACCTCAACGCCCTGCTCGCCATGACCATCATGCAGGCTGCCGCCCTGCGCCCCGCCTTCATGGGCAACCCCAACATGGAGACCGACGAACTCCTGCGCATCCATCATGCCGTGCCCGCCCTCTGCATGAGAGGCTACGGCACCCAACCGCTGAAATACAAACTCTGGGCTTTCACGGGACAAGGATTTGGCGGGAAATTGCAGGTTGACTTTACCGAGAACGACGACACCTACGTCACCTTAGGCCGTTTCAACCCCTTAGCCGACACGATAAGCGTAAAGCGCGGCGAGGTGCTCCGCTCGGAGTTCGACGAAGTCTATTGTTCGCCCTACTACTACATCAAGATGAACGACGCCCGCGGTTTCATGCACCAACTTGCCGGTTTCGGACACCACCAAGTGCTCATTTTTGGCGACTACACCAAGATGCTGCACCAAGTGGCAGAGGTGATGGGCTTCAAAGTGCTGGAGCATAAATGATTTATCTCAACCACGCAGCCACCTCCTACCCCAAGCCACCTGCCGTGGTGGAAGCCGTGATGCATGCCCTGACGGCACCACCCGTCAGTGCCCTGCGCAGTACGGCTGGCGACAACGACGAATTGCCCGACCGACTGCGGCAATCGCTCGCGACACTGCTGCACACGGCACACCCCGAACGCATCGTCGTCACCAGCGGCGCCACCGACAGCATCAACCGACTCATCGGCGGATGGGGCATCACCCACGCCGTAGCCACAGCGGACAACCACAACAGCGTGCTGCGCCCGCTCTACAACCTAAAAACCATCCGCCAGGTGGACATCGTGGAGGCCGACATCATCGACACTCCCGACCTCTGGCCTGCTGAGATGGGAGGAGGGGCGATGCTCATCCTTCCCCATTGCTCCAACGTGACGGGAGCCATCCACGACATCCGCCACATCAGCGCCGAGGCCCATCGGCGCGGCATGACCGTCGTGGTGGATGCCGCACAGAGCGCCGGCTGCATCCCCATCGACGCCGACGGTTGGGAAGTCGATGCCATCGCCTTCACTGGACACAAGGCACTCTATGGACCGCCCGGCACCGGCGGCTACTACCTCCGTCCGGGCATCGCCCTGCGCCCCACCCTCTTCGGCGGCACAGGCCGCGACAGCAGCATCGTCGAATACAAAGGCGACGACTGGGAATACGAAGTGGGCACCCCGAATCGCCCCGGCATGGCAGGTTTGAAAGCGGGCGTTGACCTTGTGCTTGAACACACGGTGGAGCGCATCTTCCAACAAGTGCAAGCCAAGACCCTTTGGCTCATTCGGGAGTTGAACAGCATCAATCACGTTTCTGTCTATGCCCAAGGCGGAAAGTGCCAAGGTCCCGTGGTGAGTTTCAACATAAAGGGACTGCTGCCCTCCGACGTGGGTTACCTGCTCGAAAACGCCTACGGCATCACCACCCGCACCGGCCTGCATTGCGCACCGCTCATCCATCGCCAGTTAGGCACCGCCCCCCACGGCACCGTGAGAGTCAGCCTCTCCCACCAAACCACCGACGACGAACTGCAAGCACTCGTCGCCGCCATCCGCGAAATCTGCCAAGGACTATGACCATCACCGCCATCACCCCCTCGCCCGAACCCTGTGTGGAAGCAGGGTGGCACGCCGAAGACTATCACCTCGGCGGAGAGGTGACGCGCAGTTTGGTGGACGCTCTCCGTCCCTTGGGCAGCACCTTGCTCCTCGATACGTTGCGGCAACCGTTCTTCAAGGTGGAAAGTCACCACTTCATCATCAAGGGACTGTTGGGCGCCACCAGCATCCGCGTGGCCTGTCACCGCGACCACACCAACGAAACACAGCAAATCAAAGAAGCCATCCTGCATCATGAAACAGACTAACTACCATCTTTTTGACTTTATGGACTTCGACCCCACGCTGCAGCGCGACGAAGCCCTTTGGAAAGCCTATGCCCCCTCCAACATCATAGAACATGAGGGCGACATCCACATCGACCTCCCCTTCCAACGACAACTCCACCAAGAGGACATGGCACCCGACACGTCGGCAGCGCCGCGCACCTATACACTCGTGATAAGGGCGTACGGCCCACGCATCCTCCGCCTGTTTATCACCATGGTCGGCGACGTGATGGCAGAGAGCGACGAGATGCTACAGATGCAGGTAGGCCGCACCCCCCTTCACCTTGACGGCACCGACATCATCGACGAACAAGGAGCCAAACGGGGCGCCATCGACCTCGGCGACCTGCCCCTCGACCATTGGAGCGACCTGTTGCCGCCGCCCCAACCCGCCCCACGCATCACCTTCTATCCCGATGGCGACATGCGGAAACCCGTGACCCTGAGCGACGACCACTTCTCGCCGCCTCGTTACGACGCGCTCCCCATCGGGTTCGTGAGCAGCGGCGGAGACGACCATTTCGCCACTGAGCGCGCCACCATCAGTTTCGAATGCAATGCCGACGAATGCTTCTCCGGGACAGGCGAGCGATTCCGCAAGATGGATCTCAGCGGCCAGACCTTCCAACTGAAAAACCAAGACGGACAAGGCGTAAACAACCGTCGTTGCTATAAAAACATCCCCTTCTATCTCTCTAATAGGCAGTATGGCGTCTTCTACCACACCAGCGACTACTGCAAACTGTCACTCGCCGACCACTCCACCCGCTCCGTGCAATTTCTCTGCGACCGTGCCACACTCGACGTATTCGTCATCGGAGGCATTTCACCCGAACAGGTGCTCTACGGCTATCGGCAACTCACAGGCTTCCCCTCCATGCCACCCCTCTGGTCGTTTGGCGTCTGGATGAGTCGCATGACCTATTTCTCGGCAGAAGAGGTGGAAGACATCTGCCACCGACTGCGCGAGGAGCACTATCCTTGCGACGTCATCCACCTCGACACGGGGTGGTTTCGCAAAGACTGGCTCTGCGAGTGGAAATTCAACCCCGAGCGGTTTCCCGACCCCGAGGGGTTCATCCGCCGACTGGGCGAGCAGGGTTTCAAGGTGTCGCTCTGGCAACTGCCCTATGTGGCACAAGGCGCGGAGCAGTTGGCAGAGGCGAAAGCCCACCGCTACATCGGACCGCTGCTGAGCGAACAAGCCAGCGAAGGCAGCAACTTCTCCGCCCTCGACTATGCCGGCACCATCGACTTCACCAACCCCGAAGCCACGGCATGGTATCAAGGACTGCTCCGCCAACTGCTCGACATGGGCGTGAAATGCATCAAGACCGACTTCGGCGAGAACATCCACCTCGATGCGGTCTATCATGCCATGGAACCCCGTCGTCTCAACAACCTCTATGCCCTGCTTTACCAAAAAGCCGCCTACGACGTGACGAAGGAGGTCACGGGCGACGGCATCATCTGGGCGAGGGCAGGATGGGCGGGTTGCCAGCGCTATCCCCTCCACTGGGGCGGCGACAGCGCGAGCACCTGGGCAGGCATGGCAGGGTCGCTGCGCGGCGGCCTTCACCTCGGACTCAGCGGCTTCGCCTTCTGGAGCCACGATGTGCCAGGGTTCCATTCGTTGCCCGACTTCATGAACTCGCCCGTCGATGAGAACGTGTATGTCCGATGGACGCAGTTTGGCGTATTCACCTCACATATCCGTTACCACGGCACCAGCAAGCGCGAACCTTGGCACTACCCTGCCATCGCCCCCATAGTGAAACGTTGGTGGCGCCTGCGCTACCGGTTGCTGCCCTACATCATCGAGGAAAGCCAACGAGCCTGCAAGAGCGGTATGCCGCTGCTCCAGGCACTGCTGTTGCGCCATCCCTACGACAAACAATGCTGGCACATCGACGACGAATATTACTTTGGCAAGGAATTTCTCGTATGTCCGGTGATGAACAGCCAAGGACGACGCGACATCTACCTGCCCGAGGGACAATGGGTGGACTTCTTCACTGGCGAACGGTGGGAAGGAGACCGGTGGCATTACGACGTAGAGACGCCATTGGAGAGGATGCCCGTCTTCGTTCGCCCCGGCGCCACCATCAAGTTCTATCCCGACGACGTGGACAGCACCGACGAGATGGACCTGGAGAAAAGCCAATGGTGGAAGATTACAAAAGACTATAAAGGATACCCAATATGAAAACACATTACATGCAGAGCCTCGACTGGCTCATTCTGGCCGTCTATTTCGTCGTGCTCCTCGCCATCGGCGTGTGGGCAAGTTTGAAACGCAAGAAGGAGAGCAGCCTCTTCCTCGCCGAACGGTCGTTGCGGTGGCATCACATCGGTTTCTCCATGTGGGGCACCAACGTCGGCCCCTCCATGCTCATCGCCAGCGCGAGTGCGGGCTTCACCACGGGCATCGTCTCGGGCAACTATGCCTGGTATGCCTTTGTCTTCATCGCCTTGCTCGCCTTTGTGTTCGCCCCCCGCTATTTGGGAGCCGGCATCAGTACGCTGCCGGAGTTCATGGGCCTGCGCTTTGGCCAATCCACGCGCAACATCCTGGCTTGGTACACCATCGTCACCATCATCATCTCATGGTTGGCGCTCACCCTCTTCGCCGGCGGCATTCTCATCCGCCAGGTGTTCGACATCCCGATGTGGCTGTCCGCCCTCATCCTACTCCTCATCTCCGCCTTCTTCACGATGGCGGGCGGGCTGAAGGCGGTGGCCTACACCAATGTCTATCAGATGATTTTGCTCATCGTTGTCTCCGCCACGCTGACCATCGTAGGCCTGAGCCATGTAGGTGGCGTTGGCGCACTCATCGACAAGGTGCCGTCCGACTACTGGGTGCTCTTCAAGCCCAACAGCGACACGGCATTCCCTTGGCTGCCCATCGTCTTGGGCTACCCGGTGATGGGCGTCTGGTTCTGGTGCACCGACCAGTCGATGGTGCAGCCGGTGCTTGCCGCCCGCGACCTGAAGGAAGGGCAACTGGGCA
>CAMKSZ010000039.1 GCA_946415525.1 uncultured Prevotellaceae bacterium
TGGTGTGCGTCGCGGAAGGCGTTGAAGCCGGCGTCTTTCACTAATTTGACGCGTGCCTCTATCTGTTCGGGCGTGAAGGCATGGCTTTGGCCGAAGGCATGTTCATACTCGCAGGTGCCGTTGATGAACAGCGGCTGTCCGTTGAGGTGAAAGCGCTGGTCGCCGTCGTGCCGGGTGAGTGGCCATGAGGGGGCGCAGATGCCATAGGGGGTGTCGGTGCTCTCCGTGGCCTTGCCGCCGCGCTTCACGATGGTGTTGACGTTGTAGAGATAGGGATTGGCGGTCGTCCACAACCGTGGGGCAGACAGGACTGACTGTTGGCGCACCACCTTTGTCTCGCCGGGAGCCAAGGTGACGGTGTCGGTCAGCCGCACCACTTGTTTCCCGCTCTTCTCGCAGAGTTTGTTGATGAGGTCGAAGGTGGCGGGGACGTTGCCGTAGTTGTGTACTTCGGTCTCGACGAACAGGCTGTCGCATGCCGCATTGTTCCACACATGCACGCCGAAGGGTTCGATGCGCACGCGGTCGGTGACTTCGAGCACCACGGGGCGGTAGATGCCGAAGGGTTGACTGCCCTCGCTGAAGCCCCACTCGCTACTGCATCCACCGCACACCCAAGGCATGTCGGTGATGCCGGAAGGGTGCGACACATGGACGGTCAACTCATTGTCTTTGCCCACGAGGAGATGGGGCGTGACGTCGAGGGTGAGGGTGGTGCGCCCGATGTCGTGGCGCCCTAAGTCGTGGCCGTTGAGCGTGATGTCGGCATAGGTGCCCACCCCCTCGAAACGGAGGAAGTATTCACGGTCGGGGAGGTCGGGGGCGCGAAACGTCTTTTTGAACGTTGCCTCGCCGTGCAGGTTGCCGTGCTCTTGTTGCAATGCACCGTAGTAGTCGTCGAGGTTGATGGGGATGTCGGCGTTGAAGGTGGTGGCGCCATGGGTGATGGTCCAGTCGCTGTCGAGGCGTGCCACCTGGCGGTGCCCTTTGGGGTCGGGAGTGGGGAAATGGACCTCGCTCATGCCGAGGTGCCGACTGGTGGCGAGGGCGATGCCCCGTTGCCCTGCGTTGTTGACGGCGCAATAGAAGTGATAGACCGTGCCTTCATGCTCCACCACGCAACTCTTGTGGGCGAACATCTCGTCGTAGGGCTTCGACGGGATGATGAGGTCGGGCCCCGTCCAGTCGGTCCAGTGGACGAGGTCGTAACTGGCGGCGAAGGTGTTGAAGGCGTTGTATTCGCGGGTGGGGTTGTAGGCAGAGAAATAGAACATCACCCACACGTCGCCCATGCGCACAAGTTGGGCGTCGCCGGTGATGGTGCCGTCGCTGTCGTGGGCGAAGACGGGGTTGCCGCCATAGCGGTGCCAGCGTTTCATGTCCTTCGAGAGGGCGATGCCGATGCGCTCGCCTTTCGGGTGGGTGTCGTCCTTGCCGCCGGCGTTGTAGAACATGACGAAGGGGTATTTCTCTTCCCCTTTTACGCGTTGCCGCTTGTCCTTTATCCAGTAGATGGTGCTCTTGTATTGGGTCAACCGTTCCCACCATTGGGCGTCGCGGTCGTCGTAACTCATCAGGGGGACTGGTCGTGTGTCCCACTGGTGGGGCGTGGCGATGTCGCCGCTGGTCGAGGCGATGCCGATGCTCAGCGGGGCGTTCACCGCCTCATAGCCCGTGCCCGGCCCGCCGATGTAGGTCATCCAGTGCCGACCTTTGTAGGCTTGCATCTCGTAGGTGCCGCCCCATTGGTAGTCGATGAGCGCGGGGAATCCGCCACGTTGGTTCTGGTCCCAAAGCGGTGGGGTGAGGGCGTCGCAGTCGTCTTTGCTGATGGGGTAGGGCAACCGCAGCACGCGTCCTTGCGTCTCCCAATGCAACAGGTCGTCGCTGCTTGCCATCCAAGTCTCGTAGCCGCGCCCGTCGGTGCCGTCCTTGCCGTCGTAGCAGACGAAGGTCATGTACCATTTCCCGCCTTCGCGAAACACCGTCGGACAGTCGTATTTGCGGTCGTTCTGTTGCGGGGCTACCACCATGCCGTATTTGTAGGGCGTGCGAGCGGCTTCGTAGATTTGTGCCATCCGCTCTTGTGGCACGGGTTGCGCCCATGCGCCGGTGCTGGCGAGCAACATGGAAATAAACAGGACTTTTTTCATACTTATGCAGGGTTGTCGGTGGATGGGAGGGTTATTTCATGAACAGCCAGTCTATCTCGTCGCCGGCACCTTGGAGACTCGCGTCGCGGGGCTTGATGTCGTCGGCGGTGAAGCCCGCCACCATGATGATGCCCTTGGGCAGGTTGATGACGTGGTGCCCGGCACCGAAATGATAGGCGTGGATGTTCACGGTGGGCATGCCGGTCATGTTGACGGCATTGCTCAACACGGGTTCGGCCTGACCGTATTCGTTGCCGGTGGCGTCGGTCTCGAGTTTCGGGGGACGTGCCCATTTCGGGTCGTCATCGACGAAGAAGCCGACCAGCATTTTCACGGGTTCCTGACAGTTGAACTCCACCGTGGTGCCTTGGATGCGCGTGGTGTCGCGGTTGAGCACAAGGGCTCGCATCGCTTGCAGTTCGGGGGCGACGGTGTCGATGCGCTCCGTGCGGCCCTCAAAGAGGAGGGCGTCTTTGGCGAGCGGCACACACGCCACTTCCTGGGCCTTCCCTTCGGGGTGGACAGGACTGCCTGCGTAGGTGAGTTGCACGTTGGCGGCACGTACGGGAAGGATATGGGCGGCCGAGGCGGGCTGGGGGGTGTGCAACTTCTCGATGTTGGCTTTCAGGTTCTCCAACTCTTCCTCATAGACGGGCAGCATCTCCTGCCATGTCTTGTAATGGCCTTTGTCGCCTCCTATGGGCACGCGGCGCTGGGCGGTCTGCATGGAGTTGGCGTAGAGATAGGTCTCTTCGGTCAGTAAGCACAGCATCTTCCAGGCATCTAAACTCTTTTCAAGCAGCGGCAAGGCGGCATCGAGATATTTCGTGTCCTTGGTCCATTTGTAGTTGAGAACCTGTTGGGCAGCGAGCACCTTTTGCTGAAACGCGAAGGCGAAAGTGGCGTAACAGCCGATGTCGTTGCACACCCTCTTCAACTCATCCTGATGTCGGGTAGCCTTTTCAAGGCCGTTGTTGAGTTCCTCTACGGCCTTTTTGCCGTGGCCGACGCATTGTTCGACAATGTCGATGGGTAGTTCGCCGACATGTCTCTCGCCTTTGTGTTCCTTCTCCACATACTCAATCAATTTCTCGCCCTGCGGACCGCAACTCTCGTAGAAGCCTGGGTAGATGGTGAACTTGTAGGGATTGACCAGTTGCGTCATCTTCATGCCGAGGAGCAGCGTCTGACGGTTGCCCTCGGTGATGCCGAAACGACGCAGCAGTTTGGGGGCAATCTCGCCCGCCTCGTCGTAGGCTTTCAGTAGATGGCCTGCCGCGATGGTGTCGAGACCGTAGTAGTTGCTCAGTTGACGGGTCCAGAATGACTTGTCGTCGCCGCGATGGCAGTTCCATGCGTAGCGTCCCCAGACTTTGTACCACATCCAGTCGCGGTCGATCTGAAGCAGTCGTGAACCATCGGGCAGACGGTCGGCGGTGTAGGGCCAGTCCCAATAGGAGGCCTGCGGATAGAGGTGAAGTCCCTTGCTGTGGTGTACGCGGTGCATGGCTTGCACGGCTTTCTGCGTGAAGGCGGGCGACGACCAGCGCCACGGTTCCAGGTTGGCAAGGATATGCACGTTGTCGATGTGTATGGGGGCGGCAGCAGCCAACTGCCTGTGCGTCTCGCCCCACGGACCGCCTGGTTCGTAGGTGGTGAGACTCTCGCCGGTGTATTTGTTCATCGTGTAGATGTTGGGATAGAGCGGCAGCGAAGCCTTCAGCACGGCGGGTCCGTCGGTGTCGTGGTTGCGGAGGATGATGGGCGGCGTGTCGGTGCGGCCCGAGGCTTTCAGACCGTCCTTGATGCCGGGGATGACGGTCTCGGTCATCCATTTGATGTCATTGTCGATGCCCGACATGGCTTCGCCCAAGCAAACGAGGAAGCCCACTCGCGGATATTTCTCCACGAAGGCGGCGATGGACTTCCGCGTGTAGTCGGCTATCAGTGGGGTGATGGGGCGGTTGCGGTCCTGCGTCTTGATGCCATAATGGTCGGCGAAGGGTTTCGACACGATGATGTTGTAGAACATCTGGATGACGCGGATGCCTCGGCGGTCGGCCTCATCGACGAGGAAACCAAACATCTCTTGGTTCTTCTGCATCGTCGCATCGTCCACCTCGGGCGCGAAGGGATAGTCGTCGAGTTTGACGAGCGAGGCAAAGGGATGTCCGTTCCACAGATAGACGGTGTTCATGTTGTTTTCTGCCAACAGGTCGAGGTAGCGGGTCCACAGCGCCTTGTCGTAAAACCAGGGGAAGTTCTCGGGGGTGTAGGGATATTCATACACACGGTGGCCGGGCAGGTATTCCGTCTTCTGCAACCCTACGCAGGCGCCACGCAACTTCATCTCGGGCACCTCGCTGACAGTGGTAAGCGTGCTGAGCGAAGGGTCGGCTTGGTATAGTTCCAACAGGCGGTTGGCTCCGTAGATGGCACCGCTGCCATCGTTGCCTGAGACGGTGATTTTCTTGCCTTTGCGAACAAGGGTGAATCCTTCCGCCTCTCCCTTGCCGCTGACGGAGATGGTGATGCTGAACCGCTTGTCGATTGTCGTCAGCCGTGATGCGGCGTAAGTGGTCTGTGGAGTGACGGTTTTCACCTTCACCTTTCCCACCACCGTCACCGACGTCGTCATTAGAAGGGTCAACAATAGTGCCCTCATTAGGTGGTGAATGGATTTGATGCTCATAGTCATTTTGGTAGTTTGTTTTTAGGCTTTCGTTCTCGGGTGCTTATTTCAGTCCGCTCCACTTGCCTTTGATAATCTTGCATTGCGTGTAGAGCGAGGGACAGTTGAACACCTGATGCAGTTCGCTGCCTGACTGCCGGACGATATCCACCTGCCGCTGTTCGGTGTCCCATCCCTTGCCCATGACGTAGATATACATCACCGTGCCGTCGCCCATGAACTGCATCTGCTTATGCGAGTTCACGCTTGCCTTCATCTCCACGGTGTAAGGCTCCTGCGGACGATACGCGTTGTCGGGGGTGGCTCCTTTCAATACGGCAGCGGGAAGATAGCGCTGCACGTACGGGTCGTTGTCGGGCGATTGCGACGATGCCTTGTATTTCGTGTCGAGAATCGACGTGACAGAGTTGACATTAGATGGGTAGCAAATCAGTTTCAAACATTGCAGTCCCAAGGCACGGTCGCGCCCGTACAGTTCCATGGCCATGGGCATCATGGCTGCCGTGCCGTGGGGAGTCTTGCCGAGGAATTGCGTATAGACCGCCTCAAACTCTGCGAAATCGGTTGGCACATGGGTGAAGGTAACCTCTCCAGAGGCTTGTGGGTCATAACTTTCCATACTCAGCGTTCCGCGCATGGTATAGGTGTGTTGTCCGTAATTAAAAGTCATCTTATTGCTGTTTTGGAGGTTTGTGTTGATGTTTTTCCTTTTTTGCGTGGTCTTGTTGCGGTTGTTTGCTCCTTGGGCGTCTGCCTGTTGGAATCCCAACAACGACAAGAGTATCATCAATAATCTGATTATTTTCATTGTTTGATGGATGTTTAGGTTGAACGGTTTTCTCTCTATTGCTCTTTGCAAGTTGCTCTCATGGGCGCAGCAAAAGCCTCTTCTGTCTGCAAACTTACAAAAAAAATATCAAATGTGATGGCGAATGTATGAAAAAATAGCATATTTACGCCGCAAGTATTCTAAACCTATGCAAGATGAAAAGAAATTTGTAAATAGGCTTTGATTGACATACACTCAATCAAAGCCTATTTCATTGATGGCTCTCGCCCTGTCAGATGCTCATGGTGTCGGGACATTGACCACTTCGCCTGCGGGGATGGGAATGCGGCGGTCGCCGAGGATGAGGGTGCCGCTGCCGCCGTCGCTGCGAACGGTCACGGAACTGGGACGGACGGAGACCTCTATCTCGCCGAAGGGAGTGGGGACGCTGCCTTCCATCCATTCAAGACCGCCGAGGTGCGGGCGCACTTCATATTCCTCATAGCCCGCTTTCGTGGGCCTCACGCCCAAAAAATACTTGCCGAGGATGTATATCGGACTCGCTCCCCATGCATGGCACAGACTCTTGCCGTAGGGACGGCCATACATGGCGAGATGCTGTGTGCCTTGCTCCGACGGGACGTATTTCTCCCAAAAAGTGGTGGCGCCCTCGCGCAGCATCCCGCCCCAATAGGATTTCATCTCTGGAAGCACCGACGCCTGCATGCCCATCATGCAAAGGGCTTCGAGTTCGTAAAAACGCATGTAGGGGGTGGTGATGGCCTCCACCTGCTCGTTGAGCAGCACATGCCGCAGGATGGCGTCACGCTCCCTTTCGTCGGCATAGCCGTAGATGATGGCAAACATGTTGGGAAACTTCGTCACCATCTCGTTCATCTTGCCGTCCTCGATGGCATGGAGGAAGGCGTGGCGCTCTTCGCTCCAGAAGGAGGCTCTTGTCTTCTTCAGCAGGTCGTCGGCAAGCATGCCGTAAGGACTGTCGATACCCAACAACTTCGCACAGGTGTGCATGGTCTCAAGGGCCTTGCAGAAGAGCAATTGTTCGAAGCAGAGCGTGCCGCGCTTGTGCATGGGGAAATCGACCCAATCGACGAAAATCCAATCGTCGGGCTGTCCTTCCATCATCCCTTCGCCGTTGGCTCGTCCCAAGCAGTATTCCATCAGCGTGCACATGCGGGGATACATCTCGCGCACGAAGTCGGTGTCGCCGGAGTAGAGGTGATAGTCGAGGATGGACTTGAACCAATAGAAGGTGTAGTCCATGATGGTGTTGATATGGGCTGTCACGGGGTCCTTGCCGCGCAGTTGGCGGATGGTGCGGCGCACGCAGTCGTTGTCGAAGTGCAGGTAGTAGTTCATCAAGTAACTCTGGATGGCGTCGCCGCTCCATGTCCATCGGTCGCGCTTGATGCCATCGACGAAAAACTCGCGGGTGGTGAGTTCCAACGTATAGGCGGACACCTGCCAGATGCGGTTGAGTTCTTCGTCGCTGCATTTGAAACTTCCTTGGGCGGGATGCTCGCACCAACCGTCTTCGCGCTCCGCCCCCACCTCGCCGACGTGTACTCCGCCGGCACATTCGATGTAGATGTAGCGGAAGGCCTTGCTCGTGGTCATCGTGTAGTCGGCGCGGCGCTCGCTGCAATGGTTGATGGCGTTGTCGATGATG
Source organism: uncultured Prevotellaceae bacterium (assembly GCA_946415525.1). Taxonomy (GTDB): domain Bacteria; phylum Bacteroidota; class Bacteroidia; order Bacteroidales; family Bacteroidaceae; genus Prevotella. The sequence continues at coordinate 7,305 of CAMKSZ010000039.1, forward strand.
ACGTCGGCATACACTTGCAGTTGGTCGAGTGTCTCGCAGAATGCGCGGTCGAGGGCTTCTTCACGGCTCTCTCCGTAGAAGATGTTGACGAATCCCTCGCCTTGGATGTCCTTGAAGGTCAAATAGCCCATCGTCTCGCGACCGAAATCGAGAAGCAGGCCTTCTCGCTCATGGGTGGCGGCGACGGGGGAGATGTAGTGACGGGGCAGACGGAAGGTGGACGGCCCGCTGTCGATGTCGTCGAAATACCAACAGGCGGCGGGCACATAACAGCCCGACCCGTGGGCCTTGCCCCATTCGTCAATCCAAATCTTGTCTTCGTAGGTGGCAAGCCATGTGCCGTTGCTCTTGACGGTGTCGCCATCGACGAAAAGGGCGGGCGGAGTGGCGGTGTTGTGTACCTTGAAACAAAGTTGGTGACGGCCGGCGGGCACCACGAAGGTCTCCGGCATGCCAAACTGCAGGTGCCCGTCGAGCATCAGGTTGAAACTTCCCTCGGTGGCGATGCAGATTTTTTCGGGCACGTCAAGGTCGAGGTCGATGCTGAAGGCGACGGTGGCCCAGTGGGAGTCTTGCTTCCAGAAAGGCGGAAACATGGCTCCGCGCTCGGTGCGGCGGTTGTTGAACCGATTGCCGAGCCATATCTCGAAGTCGCCGGGATACCAGATCCAAAGCGCTTTTTTCTGTTGGTTACTCATGGTGCGATGTGCTGCTCTTGATGAGATAGGAAAGGAGGAACCCCACCAGGAAGATGGTGGTGGTGCCGAGGACGATGGCCAAGTATTCGTGCAGGTGCAGGCCGGGGAGGTCGTAAAGGCCCGCGAGCGAAATCCATGCGATGACGGCAATGCCGGCGATGCAGCCGACAAGTGCCGACCATGTGCCGATGCGGCGGGGGACGATGCCCAAGAGGAAGAGGCCGAGCATGCCGCCCGAGAAGATGGACGAGAGTTTCCACCACGCGTCGATGATGCTCTCCACGCTCAGCATGGCGATGGCTACGACGATGCCTATCACGCCCACGATGCAACTCGACAGGCGGAGCACCCGCACGTCGCCCCGCTCGGTGGTGTGGCGGGCGAGGGGCTTGTAGTAGTCGGTGAGGATGATGGTGGCTGCCGATGTCACACTGGTCGATACGGTGCTCATGCCGGCGGCGAAGATGGAGGCGATGAGCAGGCCGCGCAAGCCTACGGGCAGTCCGTTGACGATGAAATAGGGAAACACGTAGTCGGGCTTGGCGGCGATGTCGGCGGGCAACATTCCCGGATGGGCGGTGTAGTAACTGTATAGTGCCGACCCGATGAGGAAGAACAACGCCGAGACGGGGATGAAGAGGTAACCGCCGAAGAGGGCGGAGAAACGTGCGTCGTCGTCGGTCTTGGCGGCATGGTAGCGCTGCACGTAGTTCTGGTCGATGCCGTAGTTCTGCAGGTTGATGAAAATGCCGTAGATGAGGCATACCCAGAAGGTCGATGTGGTGAGGTCGGAGGTGAACGCACCGAGCGAGAACTTGTTGCCCTCGGGGGCGTGGATGGCGAGGTCGAACACCTGCATGGGACCCTCGGGCATGGAGAAGCAGAGGATGGCGAGGCACAGCACCGCACCGCCGATGAGGATGATGCCCTGGATGGCATCGGCCCAGATGACGGCTTTCAGACCGCCAAGCATCGAGTAGATGATGATGGCCACCGACGTGGCGACAATCACCATATGCAGGTTCCACCCCATGAGGATGTGCATCGGGACAGCCAACAGGTAGAGGATGCTCCCCATGCGCGCTATCTGCGTCAACAGGTAGCAGGCGGAGGCATAGAGACGCGCCCACCTGCCAAAGCGTTCTTCCAAAAAGGTGTAGGCCGACACGCTGCCTCCCTTGCGGTAGAAGGGCACGAAATGCTTCGCCGCGAAATAACTGGCGATGGGGATGGAGAGCGAGAAGACAAAGGCGTTCCAGTTGGAGGCAAAAGCCTTGCCGGGATAGCCGATGTAACTGATGCTCGACACGTAGGTGGCGAAAATGCTCATGCCCACCACCCAACCGGGCAGCGAGCGTCCGGCTTGGGTGAACTCCGCCGAGGTGTTGTTTTTGCTGTAGAACGAACAGCCGAAGACGACCACACCGAGGGTGAACACCAGGAAGATGGCGAGGTCGATGGTGTTCATAGTTGCAGTTTTCCGTTTACGATGGGCAGGGCGTCGAGGGCTTGGCGGATTTTGTCGCGCTCGGGCTGGTTGAACTTATAGAAGGGGGCGGCGACGAAGTCGTCGCGGATGATGCCGAGCAGCGAGAGGGCGCATTTGAGGCCTTTCAGGTAACTGGAACCGTGCTTGCCCACAGTGTAGATGGTGGTGGAAATCTGCATGATGAACTGCTGCAAGTGGAGGATGCGCTCCAAATTGCCGGCGCGGGCGGCTTCATACATGCCGACATACAGTTCGGGAAACATGTTGGCGCCGCCGTTGATGCCGCCGTGGGCACCGAGCAGCACGCACTCGCCGGTGATTTCCTCGGGACCCACCAGCATGGCGAAGTCGGGGCGCTGCCGCATTTTGTAGAGCACCGACTGGAAGTACACGGCGTTCGCCGACGAGTCCTTGAAACCCACCACCTGGGGGTTCTGGGCGATGCGCAGCACCGTGTCGGGGGCGAAACTCACCTTTACGTGCGAGGGCATGTTGTAGAGGAAGACGGGCAACGGCAACTGCGGCACCAATTCCTCATAAAACTGTGCCAGTTCGGGTTGGCCGGGCGCAAAGTAATAGGGTGGGGCGGACACCACGCCGTCGGCACCACAGTCGGCTGCCACCTGTGCGAGGCGGATGCTCTCGACAATGGAGGTGTCGGTGACGCACACCAACAGCGGAAGCCGTCCGCGGTTGATGCGGGCGGACTGCTCTATCATCTCCTTGCGGAGTTGGTAACTCAGACTCTGTTCCTCGCCGGTGGTGCCGAGGATGAACAGGCCGTGCACGCCGCCGGCGATGAGGTGTTCTATTAGATGCTCCAAACTCTCTACGTCGAGTTGGCCGTTGTCGGAAAGTGGGGTGACAAGCGGTGGGATGATGCCGCTCAAGGGGGATTTCAGATGGTTCATGATGGGTCTTTGTATCTTTCTTTTGTGATTTGTTCCAAGGTCTTGCCACGGGTGTTGGGGGCGCCAACGGTTCCGATGACGAGCGAGACAAGCAATAGCGACAGCATCACCCATGCCGCCATGGTGAATCCCTCGCCCTGTTCGCCGTAGATATAGACAAAGCCCAGTCCCCATGCCGCTGACAGGCCGCGCACGATAAAGAACATGACGCCCTGTGCGGCGGCGCGGTATTTGGCTGGGAAGAGTTCGGAGGCCCACAGCGCGTAGAACGACTGTACGCTGATGCCGCCTTGCAAGCCCCAGAGCAGGGTGAAGATGAGCAGTCCGGCGATGCTGTTGATGCCCACGGTGAGGATGAGCAGCCAGGCGGCGACGGCGAAACTTACGCCGAGGCAATAGAGCCAGCGCTGGTTGACTTTATCGACAATCATCGAGAAGACGAAGGTGGTGGCGATGATGATGAGCCACTGCCCCACGCTGAGCAGGTTGGCGTATTCATTGGACAGGCCGCCAGCCGTCTCGTAGATGTGCTGTTGGAAGAAGCCCATCACCGAACTGACCAGGTTCCACGTCAGGTACATGCCGGCGAGGAAAAGCATCGTGCGGATGTTGGTCATGTCGGTGAACAGTGAGCCGAATGACGAGAAAGTGCTGGTGGCGGCTGGTTGGGTGGCGGTGGCGGTGCGCATGTTCTCCCACTCTTTCGACTCCTCCAAACGACGCTGCAACAGCCAGGCGATGAAGGCGACGATGAAGAGGGAGGTGAAGACGATGCGGCTGCTGAACACGTTGAGCGCGGCGCCGGAGGTGACGCCGAATAGGGCGGCGACGCTGCCGACGAAGCCGAACAGCACGCCCTCGGTGCCCACTCCACCGGTGGGCGGCGCAAGCAGCGTGCCGAGGATGAGGATGATGGTGGGACCGATGCCCCAGGCCATCTGCGAGATGCCGATGTTGCGGCCACGGTTGCCTACCTCCGAACTCTCGGAGATGTAGGTCCAGGAGGCGGGGACGCCGACTCCCACGGAGATGCCGGTGACGAGGAAACCTGCCAACAGCATTTGGAAACTGACAGAGCACAGGATGAGGGCGACGCCGAGCATATAGACCAACATGTTGTAGGTGTAGATGGCCTTGCGCCCGTATTTGTCGGCGAGGAACCCGCCGATGATGGCGCCGATGGCGGCGCCAAGGCAGTTGGCGCTGATGGCGTTGAGCCAGCCAAGGTGACCTTCGGTCAGTCCCAAATAGTCTTTCCACAGGGTGAGGCCGCTGGCGCCGGCCACGATGGCACCGGCGTCGAGATAGTTGGTGAGCGACACGGCGATGGTGCTTTTCAGACTTCCTTCTTTCTTTTTCATCTCTCTATGTTTTTTCTTTGTGATGTGCTGGTTTAATGGCGTGGCCCGGCTTCGGCGCGGATGCTGTCGGCGACCTGCGGACCATTGTTCTCCCAGGTGTTGCCCGGACCGTTGGAGTTTTGCAGGTATTTCTCCGAAGGTGTCCAGTTGTTGCGCACGGTGATGCCGCTGGATCCTTCGTCGGTGTAGAGGTAGAACCAGTGGTTGGGGTCGTGCACGTAACTGGGCGTGTAGATGTTATCGACGACATTGGCGACGACAAACGAATGGGGCTGGCAGCCCAAGGTGTAGATGCCGGCGGTGTCGTACATGTGGCGGGCATAGTGGTGGATGTAGTTGCGCTCCACTCGGTTGTCGGCCATGGCGCACGGCTGCTGGTTCCATCCCCACCCTAAACTGATGCCCGTGTAGGAGACGTCGGATATCTCGTTGTTCATAATGCGAATGCCGCGCACATAACCGGCACCGATGCCCACGCAACCCCAGTCGTCGTTGGCGGCATCGTGAATGCGGTTGTCGGTGATGGTCAGTCCGGTGCAGGTCTCGCGACGGTCGGCGGGGTCGTAGGGCAGGTGGGCCTCATGGCTCTCGGGACCAAACGAACCGGCGAGGATGGCTGTGCCGCCGATGTCCTCAAACCGACAGCGCTCCACCCTTCCCTCATGGGTGAACAGGTGGTAGTCGAGCGCCGTGGAACCTAAATGCACGAAGGAGCAGTTCTCGAATACGATGCCCTCGCCACCATTCACGCTGACGGCGGCTTCCGGACGCCCCACCCATCCTTGGTTGTCGAGTTTGTGGTCGCCGTTGGGGCGTTGTATCTGCGGCCTAATCTTGTAGGCTTCGGTCATGAACATGCCGGCTTGCAGCGGCGCATGGCCTTTCAGCGACGGCCGTAGCCAGGTGGTGTGGGCGAAGCGGATGCCCTTGATGCTGACCTCGTGGACAGGTCGGTCGGGCGTGCCTTCCACCTTGAGCAACGTCTCCAATGCCGGGGCTTCCACCTCCGCACTGCGCATGTCCTCTCCGGGACGGGGATAATAGTAGAGGCGGTGGGTGTCGATGTCGAGAAACCACTCGCCGGGCTGGTCAACCAAACTGCGGGCGTTGGTGAGGTAGAAGGCGGAGTTGTGCTTGCCGTCTGGCGTCACCATCGGCGATGGCCACGGATGCTTGAAGTGGACGTGGCTTTCTGGTTGGTGGAAGGTCACGGCGGCGCTGTCGCCCATCGTCCGGATGTCCTTGATACGTAGGTTGGCGACGCACCACATCTCGTGGAGCACCATCTCGGCACGCTTCTCGTTAAGAATCGGCTTCACGGCGGCGACAGGCACATAGAGCGTCTCTTTCGCCTTGTCCATCGACCGTATCTTGTACATCTTTTCAAAGTCGCTCACGTCACGAGCCCTAACCGCCTTCTGTCCGTTCACCCATAGTTGGCGAAACTCCAAAGGGCGCCCGTTGAACTCAGGCACGTCGGCGACCCATAACTTCCCTTGGCGGCGCCAACCCGTGATGGGCACGCTGCCGCTGATGGTCACGTCGCCCATGGCAACAATGTGGGTGTAGTCGTCTTCGGGGCGGATGACGATGGGTTGCGACAGACGGTAGGTGCCGGGCTTCAACTGCAAGACGGCCCTTTCGCCCTGATGGTGCATCTTCTTCAGGCGCGACTCTTGCAACGCCTGTTCGATGGTGAACTCACCCGGCTCCACGCTGACGGTGAATTCTCCCAATGCCATCATACTGCCCATGCCGAGCAGACAGACAGCGACGGTGGTCAATAGGCGACGGGCATCCATACGGTCATCTCGGATTTGCCGCGGTTTCCCCAAGCGTAATAGGGGATGAGGCGGATGGTCTTGCGCTGTTTTTGGGCGGATGCTTCACGGTAGAGGGTGCCTTTCCACGACTCGTTTCCACGCACCAACACCTCTCCCTCCAAGGCCATCATGCGACTGCCGGCGAGGGTTGTCTCCACGGGTTTGAATTGTGTCGTGACGGGGATGAGGAGGTCGTCGATGTCGGCACCACCAAGGTCGGCACTCTCGGCGCAATAGACGATGGGACCGCGCTGCACGGCGACCTGGCCGCGGGCTTCTTCCACGAGGGGATTGGCCTCGATGAGGCGTGCCTCCATCGCCATGTTGCAGGTGATGACGTCGCCCTTGCGCCAAGTGCCTTCAAGGGTGATGTAGCCGTTGGCTTCTGAAAGCATGGCGCCATTGGTGCTTTCCACTGTCATCTGGCGGCACCATCCGGGTCGGCGGAGGTGGATGCGGAGCGCCTTCTTCCCTTTCAGTTGGTCGAAGCGCAGCGTCACCTTGCCGTCCCATGGGTAGTCGCTCTGCTGTGTCAGGGTGACGGCACCGGCGCCCTCGACGGTGGTGGCGAGCGTGTTGTCGCCGTAGAGGTGGACATAGATTTCTCCCTTTCCCGTGGCGTAGGCGTAGTCCTGCACCTCGCAGAGCGTGCGCAGCGTGTTGGGCGGGCAGCAGAAGCAACTGATGTATTTCTTCCGCTCCTTGGGCCAGCGCAACGTGTAGGGCAGTTCGTCGCTCATGCGCAGGGGGTTGGTGTAGAAGTATTTCTCGCCGTCGAGCGAGATGCCGCACAGGATGCTGTTGAAATAGCAATTCTCGATGATGTCGGCGTATTTGCCGTCGCCGGTAGCCAGCAGCATGCGCCAGTTGAAGAGCATGTTGCCGATGTTGGCGCAGGTCTCGTTGTGGGCTGTCGATTGGGGCAGTTGGTAGGGACGGCCATAACTCTGGTGCACCTTTTGGATGTTGTCGGGCTTGTAGTCGGTGCCGTCGGGCGAGGTGCCGTCGTAGAGGGCGCCGCAGGCTCCGTTGATGTACATCTTGCGGGTCACGATGTCGTCCCAGATGGAAGTGAGGTTTTTCATCAACTGTCCCTCTCCAGATTCCAGGTAGAGGTCGGCGACACCGGCGTAGAGGTAGTTGGCCCTCACGGCATGCCCCATGGCGTTGTATTGCTCGCGGAAGGGGATGCGGTCTTGGTTGTCGTCGGTGCCGTTTTTCACCATACCCCTGATGTCGATGAATTGCTTGGAGAGTTCCAGGTATTTGGGGTCGCCCGTCTCGCGGTAGAGTTCGGCGATGGCCATGTAGTGGGAGGGGCAGATGGCGTTGCCTGCCAGTTCCTCGGGGGCGTTCTTGCAGAAATTATAGAGGAAGTCGGCGGCTTTCACGCCGGCCTCGAAAAGGGTGGTCTTCCCCGTGGCTCGCTTGTGGACGATGCCGGCGGTGATGAGGTGCCCCAAGTTGTAGGTCTCGAAGTTGAGGCGGTTGCCGAAGGCGGCGTCGTCTTTCGTGCCCACGGCGGTGCCCACGACGGTGTTGTCCTGACCGTCGGTGCTCTTTTGCGCCAACTTCTTGTTGAGTTCGGCGATGATGACGGGGGTGTGGATGTAGCCGTCGGCACGCTGTGACTTCACCACGCAACCGATGAAGCGGTCCATGATTTGCTCCAGTTCGGGCGACTTCGTGACGGCATAGACGGCGGCCACGGCTTCCAACCATTTATACATGTCGCCGTCGTGGAAAGGAGGACCGTGGTGCTCGCCCTTCTTCTCGCCCGATGCGATGAGGAAATTGTTGAAACCCTTGCCTTCCGCCGACTGCCATGTCTCCCACATGCTTTGCACGGAGGTCTTGCTGAAAACGTCGAAGCGCTCGCCCCAGAACCCGCCGTTCCACTTCACGGCACTCAGGGGCACGGAGTTCATCACTGCTTGTGGACTGTTGTTGGTGGCGGTCAGTCCTTTGGGTTGTGCCGTGGCGGTCAGGGTGGCGCACAGCATCGCCGCCAGCATGAGTGGTCTGTTCTTAGGATGTTTCATGTTCGGTGCATTATAATGTTCCGCCGCGGGCCTTCACCCGTTGCTCCCAAGCCTCGCGCTCTTTCTGTATGTCGTAGCCGCGGCGCGAGAGGTAGTTGTTGATGCGGCCTTTGTATTTGCCGAATGCCTCGTGCTTTTTCTTCGAACTCTCTGCGTCGATGGCGAGTTCGCGGGCTTCTTTCAACCAGACGAGGATCTGCGCTTTCTCTTCCTCCTTCAGCGAGGGGATCATGTCGCAATAGGCGTCGTAGGTCACCTTCACCACGTTGAAGGTCATCACGTCTTTCACACGCTCCACTTCATGGGGCTTGAGATAGCGCGACAGGTCGGCGTCGAAACCGAAGTGACTGCGGTAGAGTTTGGAGTCGCAGAGGGCCTCGGCGAGGCACTTGTCGGTTTTCTTGATGGAATCGCGCTCGGCGTAGATGTCGTTGAGGGCGAAATAGCGGTTGGCGACGATGTTGCGCACGTTCTGGCCCATCGGTGTCCATGTGATGCTGAGTTCGTCGGTGGCTTTCTCGGCACGGGCGGTGATGGTGGCGACATACTCGGCGTCGCGACCTTCGCTGGCAAGGGCGACCTCGGGAGCGGGATAACTGTTGAAGGTCTCCTTCAGGTAGCGCACGTTGTTGCCGTAGTTCATCTTCACGTTGCGGGTCATCCTCACGTCGCGGCTACGTTCCACGAAGAGCCAACCGCTCCATCCCATCTGGTCGAGTGTCTGGCGGATGGCGGGAAGGTCGATGGTGGAGTCGTTGCGCAGCCACACACGGTCGGTGTTGGAGGCGTGGATGGCGCAGATGTTTTTGGCACCGAGGCGACGGAGGTCCTTGCAGAGGTCCCAACCGTTCTCCACGATGGTCTGGAACTTGTAGAAGATGGCGATGCCGCTGCTGTTGATTTCCTTCAGCAACTTCAGGTTGCCCTTGGCGTCGAGGGGGGTGTCGATGCCCACACGCTTGCCACGGGCCTTGGCGGCCTCGCCGATGGCGTGCAACCGCCGCACCACCTCGGCACGCTTCGCCTTGTCGGTGGACCATTCGTTGCCGCTGCCGCCCAAGGGGAGGAAGGCGACCGTGGCGCCACCCATCTTGTCCATCGTGTCGAAGCAGTCGGCAGCGAGTTCGAGATAGGTGTCTTTCTTCGTCAGGTCCTGTGCATAGAAGCCGCTCATGGCGACGGCGCCGACCTTGATGCCCAAACTGTCGGCGGTGCGCTTGAAGATGGCGGCTTCGGCGGGGTCGCGCAACTTGTTTTCAAAAGCCTCGCGCTGACCGAGTGACCCCATGTCGAGTTCCACACCGTCGCAGCCCAACTGTCGGGCGAGTTCAAACTCTCCTAATTTCTGGCGTTTGAGCACCATCCAGTCGCATACGCCCACTTGATAGCGCTCCTGTGCCAACAGCGCGTCGGGCAACAGAAGGCCGAGCACCATCAGCAAAATCGAAAAAAATGGTTTTTGTTTCATACAATAGTATGACGCGCAAAACGTCGTTTTGTACTATTGCGAAGATGTTTGAACTTTCCCCACCCTATATTATATGAGATTTTTTAAGGAGTTTGGGAGTGTAGGAGATTATTTGTTGGAGTTTGGGAGTGTAGGAGTTTGGGAGTTTAGACATTACTCTTGATAGCACTACGACTTCATACATTTTTACATTTATAACATATAATTATCATGTAATTGGCCATTAATTGGTGCGCACAAAATTTATGGTCAATTCATGCGTATGTTGCGTTGCCAACGCAACATAACAAACAAGAATGTTGTCCCTTGTTGTCCTATGTTGTTTGAAATGTTGCAGCGAAGTAGAGACGTCACATTGTGGCGTCTCCGAATCAATGCCGTTGTCCTATGCTGCTTTCTGCTCTATGGAATGTCATGCCGTCCCATTTCAGTGTCAAGGGCGTGATTTTTTCTCCTTCGTAGGTCTTCACGATGATGTCCTTTCCCATCCTGGGAAGTTCGAAGATGGGAGTCGGTTTCACCTCATACCATTTGTCATACTCTTCTTTTGTCATCTTGATGACCCTGTCGGGATTGGAATAGGATATGAAATAACTTTTGGTGTCGCTGTTGTATCCATAACTGGATGGCCCCGTTTCCTTTTCTGTCAGACAGGCACTTAATGGATCTTCATCCAACTCCTCCCATTCGCGCTTGGCAGGATTAAAAAGAATTAATTCGATATACGTGCATTCTGTGATGGCAGGCTTTCCTTCGGCGATGCATACACTATTCCATGCCACCAATTGTTTGCCGTCGTTGCGGTTCCAGTAGCATATTTCCACATAAATGTACTCATCGAATTCAGCCGAGTGACTGTCGTAGCGGAAATAGCCGTTCTTGGCATCAAGTGTGATTTTCTCTCCCGCCTTTTGAGGTTTACCTTTCAGGTACCGTTGCCATGCTTCATGCACAGCACCTATCAGTTCACCTTCTGGTTCGCTCAATTGGCTGTTCACGATTTCTTTGATGGTCAAGCGGTTGTTCCTGCCTTTCCTTGAGGACTGGGCACTGATGCTGCAACATAGCAGCAGCAAGAATAATGTAAATACTGTCGTTTTTTTCATGTTGCAAATATAGTCAAAATTTTTGAAAAATAGCATGAAAAAAACTTATTTTTCATCTTTCTTTCGCTTGTCCCACGATTTGACACAACATGGGG
>CAMKSZ010000040.1 GCA_946415525.1 uncultured Prevotellaceae bacterium
GCTGCTTCTACGCTGTCTTCCTCCTCTTCATCGTCGTTGAGGAAATGATAGCGCCCTGGCAGGATGCTGGCCACCTCAACGGCTGCTTCGTTGCCAAACATGTATTCCCCTGTCCGACTGATGTTGCAATGGCCTGCTAACAGATGGGCGCAGTTGATGGCAAAAATGTCGTCGGGATATTGCTGGATGCGGCGCAGGCACGTTGTGTAGCAGGAGCGGCGCATGTCGTTGAAAAGGTCGTGGGGGATGGCGGAATAGCGTGAGGCACCGCAATATTCGAGTTGGAAGAGGCTTCTCCACATCAGCCATATTTGGAAAAGCATGGGGTGGTAATGTCCGCTCCTGAGCAGTTGGCCGGCAACGGCGATGACCCACGGGTCGTCACCCTTGGATTGTTTGGTGTCTGCCCAGCGGAGCAGCAGCGAGCATTGCTCGTCGAAGTTGGAGCAGTCGTTGAGGAGGGTGAGCGCCTTATAGGTGCCGCTATTCTCGTCTGCCTCCTCATATTCGGCGAATTTCTTGTCCGATAGTTTTTCCGACATCTCGACGATTATGCGCAAAGAGTCCATAAAGGCATCCTCGTTAGTGTATAGATGGGGGAGTTTCCCCTCAATGGTTTCGATGAACGTGCCTAACAAGCCGCCTGGGGTATCCTTTCCCCATTTCTCGTCATTGATGGACAGCAGGTGGCAGATGCCGTCTTTGTAGGCATCGGCGGCCGTTTGGAGCAGGGAGTCCTTGACATAGGCGGTGGGAATGCTCTTGATGCTCTCGACAATTGCCCGGTTGTCGTCGGTTTCCGAAGTGTACGAGATTTCAACGTTGCTCCAAATGCCCCAGGTGAGGGCAGAACAGTTGTAGAAATCCTCTGCCACCTTGAGGAACGGGTGCTGCGAGTTGTTGTATTGGGGCACATGCAGGACGAAGGATGAGTCGGCAAAGATGTAGCAATCGTCCTCTGCCTGCATCTCTGCTTTGTTGCGCAGTTCGATGCTATAATTCTCGTTGTCCTCACTCAGGTGCATCGCCTTTTCGTATTGCGCTATCAGTTGACTCAAGTCCACGGCGGGGTCGCCGGCAAAGTAAGCCGTGTCGCCTTGGGGGGTGTTGCAGGCGGCCAGCAATAGGCAGGCGGCCCAAAGGATGTTTGCTTTCATGTTTCTATGGGTATGATGGAATATAGGGTTTATTGGGATAAGAGTTGAACAAAGGGCTGTTTCTATCATCCGTGCTACGGATAAATGGCAAGCAGGGGCGCAAAAACTAAAAAAAGGAGGGTGGCGCTTGCACGCCGCCCTCCAGATATGATTCGCATTTAGTTAAGCCAAATGGAGAAACCTCGTTTATTTGTTGATGAACTTGCGTCCGTTCTTCACGAGGATGCCCTTGGTGTTCGGAGCGACGCGTTGTCCGGCGAGGTTATAGACAGGAGCGTTGGCATTGTCCTCCACGACCACCATCTGGCTGATGCCGTCGGCACTGAGCCAGCGCGGGTCGCCGGTCTTGGCTGCCACCTGCTCGGCACCCTGCGGAGTGAAGTCGCCGTTGGCGGGATCCTTCAGTTGCGGGTCGCTGGCGATGGCGGTACCGCTGTTGTCATAGTCGCCAGTATCCTCTGCTGCACCGTCAAACCAATAGGTGTTGTCCTTGAAAGTGGCTGTGGCCTGGTTGGCACGGCCACCGAGATAGCGGCGTGCTACCTGTCCGTTGCCACAATCTACGAAGATGTTGGCGGTCATTGTCCAATAAGAGGTGTTGCGTCCGGCGAAACCGCTGTAGTTGCCCCATTGTCCGCCCTTGGCCACATTGTAGAAGGTGTTGTGGTCGAAGGTGATGCTGTTGCTTGCAAAACCGGCGCGGTCGCAGCGGCCGGAGTTGTTGTAGCGCACGAAGTAGTCCTGGTCGGTGCCCTTGCTGCAGAACGTGCTGTTCTTCACTGTCAGGTCGTTGATGAATCCCTGCTTCGACATGTCGAAGACGGTCTTGGCAGCGGTGGCTTTGAGTGAGACGACGCAGTTATCGACGGTCATGTTGCCCACGCAATATTTCACGCCGTTGTCGCTGATGATTTGCGGCACGTCGCTGATGTTGCAGTTGAGGATTTCCACTTTGTTGATGATGTAGTAGCCTCCTTCGGCATTGAGCGACGACTCGATGGGCGATGCATTGAGTGCGATGAGGGCGGAGGTGCCCAGTTCGCTGGCGTCGATGTCAAGGTTTTTCAGCGTGATGTTGGCAGCGGGTGCAAAGGCGGTGCCGGCAGCCATCTTGACCTTGGCGTTGCTGCCTTCCACACCGGCGATGGTGATGTTGTTGCGGGTGATGGGACCGCTCATGGTGTATTGGGCACCTGCCTCGAGGTTGATAACCACCTCGCCGCCCTCTGCCACGGCGGCAGCGGCGATTTCCGTCAGGTCGTTGCCCACAGGAGGCTCTTCGCCACCGGTGTTGAACTCATATCCGCCGAAGCCCACCTGCGAACTGTCTTGGAAGAGCCAGTAACTCTTGCCTGCTTCCACCTTAAAGGTGATCCATCCCCAGAATGCCTGGTTGCCGCCAGCGATGATGTAGGGGCCATAGAGGGGGTCGGTCTCGGTATAGACGACTTCGCCATTGTCCAGGGTGTCGGCGGTGCATTTCATTGCCTTGTGGATGGAGTCAATCTGCTCGGCGGTGAAGAAAACTTGGTATTGCTCCCATACGGGGTTGCCTTGGTTGTCGAGTTTCTGCTCGCCAGTCTCGGGGTCCATGACAGGTGTTGTGGAGTTGGCACGCTGGCCGTTGATATAGCCTTCGGCACTGTATTTCAAAGCCTGTTTGGTGACATCGTCGATGACATAGGTGTGGCGGTTGCCCTTGTTGGCCCAAATCTGCACCCTCAATGTGCCATCGACTTTCGGGGTGAACTTATAGTAGAGACCTACGAGCGGCATGGTCTGTCCGCCAGGAACATAGTATTCATACTGTGCCCTGTATTTACCGGTGGGTTCCCCATCGGTGTAAACCTCCTCGCAGAACATCTTCACATAGGGATTGCCCGTACCCATCACGAAGTAGAGTTTCGTGCCGGCTGCGTCGTTGATGTCGAGTTTGTTGTTGCCGCTTTTCCAAGAGATGGGGTTCCAGGAGCCTACGGATGCGATTTCGTAGGTGTGGTCGTCGGCGCTGATGACGGCACCGGGCGTGAGGTCTTGGCCGAGGTTGGCTTTCGGGTCTTCGGGATCCTTCTTGTCGGCGATGGTGGCGCCGCCCACGGCCTCGAGTGTCATGTTGGCGGTGCTGATGGTGACAATCGACTTACCGTCAACGATGTTGGTGGCGTTGTTGTCTGCATCGACGATGGCGGCAAACTCAGGAGCCAATGTGATATTGTCGCCATCGACGACAATAGGCTTGTAACTCTCGGTTTGTGCACTCATGCCCATCGTGATGAACATAGCGGTAATTAAAGTAAATACTTTTTTCATAAGCTTAATAGTGATTTGTTGGTTGTTGAATGTTTCTATTTTGAGCAGTTTGTGAAAAATTTGTTCAAAATTAATGCTTTCATATTTAATAAGCATTTATTTTGACAGGATTTTAAGATTTATTAACATAGTCGATGGGCATGGGTTTTCTGCGATTTACAGCACGAGAACGCGTTTCCTGTTCTTTAAACCTTTTATTATGGAGGATAATTGATGCAAAAGAGTGGGCTTTTATCCCATTTTTTGTCGTTTTTTTTTGTCCGTTCCCAATTTCTTGCTAAATTTGTACCCTGCTAATGCGGCTTGGAATGAAATAATCCCAATCCCTTCGCAAAGAGGTCTACTTAAATTCAATAACTAAATTCAAAACAAAATGAAAAAAATCTTTACTTTATTGGCTATGCTTGGCCTGGTGTTGGGTGTCAATGCCCAAGTCAAGTACGCTCTCGCAGTAGATGAAACCCATAAGGCTGGCGACTTGGTGTCGGTGAAGGATGCTGCTGGCGAGGAAGTCGCCACTCTTACCTTCGGCATCAAAGGCGAGGCCGACTATGCTGCTGCAGGCAAGGACAAACACATCGATGGCTTTGAGGCCTATACCGCTGGCAATGGCGTCAACGGCAAGAAGGACGGCAGCCAAGGTACTCAGTATATCATCGTGCCGAAGTATGACGGTAAGATTGAAGCAGGTGTCGTGCTCAATTCAGGCAAAGCATTTTACGTGCTGGAGGACGGCACTGCCCTGGACGACTACAACGGCATCACCGTGGACGAAAAATACTATGGCATCTACTCGTTCAGTGTGAAGGCCGGCAAGACTTACATTGTCACTTGCGCTGGTTCGAAACTCGGCTTCTATGGCTTCAAGTACAATTACGGCGGCGAGGGTGGCGAAGAGCCTGTCGTGACAATCGCCAAGCCCACCTTCGAAGTCGATGGCGTCACCTATGAGAGCGGTGCCACCGTACAGGGTCTCACGACTGGCCAGGCCGTCACCATCCATGTCGAAAAAGGCATGTATATCTACACCAACTGGAGCGGTAAGACAGGCAATGCAAAGGCCGATTACTATAAAGCCGATCGCATGAAGGGTCAGACTTCCTATAATGCCTCCACTTCCTCTGGCGGCCAACGTGTGCTTTATGCCGTGGCTGGCGACACTGATGACGCCAATGGCAACTCCAGCGACTTGGCCTACATCGTCTTCGAAGATGTCGTGGCCAGCGACCCCGTCATCTCTGTTATTCCTTATAATCCCGAGGTTGGCAGACCAGCCATCGTCACCATCACTAAGGGCTGCGAGAACGACATCATCCGCTACACCCTCGACGGCTCCACACCTACACCCGATAGCCCGGAATATACTGAAAACATCGAACTCACCTCAGATGCAATCGTCTCGGCTATCGCTTTCGACAAGGGCAATGCCAACCCGAGCAATATGGTCGTCGAAGCGATTTCGCTGACATTCGAAACCGCATCGGTGGAAATCACCTCTGCCGGCTACGCCACCTTCTACAATGGTAACGAATATCCTGTCTTGCCTCCTTCTGAGGTCATGGCTTATGCTGCCACTGTCGAGGGAACGACTGTGAATCTCAGCGATCCTATTGGGTCGATTGCCCCCGGAGAGGCTGTCATCCTTAGCGGAGAGCCTGGCACCTACGATTTCGTCATCAATCCGTTTGTGCAAGTCCAAGAACAAACGACCAACCTGCTGAAGGGTTACAGCAGCACCCAGATGATTGAGGCCGAAGAGGGCTACCGCTACTATATGCTCTCCGAAGGTGAGTTTGGCGTGGGCTTCTATCCCGGTGCCAAGAATTACGGTCCGTTTGTTTCGGAGGGTGGCAAGGCTTATCTTGCCGTGCCCGCTGAGTTGCAGGCCAACTTCTTCCTCTTCGACGGTACCACTGGCATCAACGGCATTGCCGCTACAGAGGGCAGCGAGGCTGTTTACAACCTCCAGGGTGTGCGCATGAACGGTAAACTGTCCAAGGGCGTCTATGTCAAGGGCGGCAAGAAGTTCGTAGTGAAATAAACACAAAACAACTTAATTTTCCATACATTAATTAATTTATCATGAAGTATTACATTCAACCCAACATCGCAGTGCTCCGCAGGAGCATGAATGTCATGGCAGGGCTCGATCTCTACAGCGAGACAGGCACTGGCGGCCAATTGGGCAACGAGGCTACTTTCGACCAACCCGCTGCTCCCGCTCAGCCCAAGAACGTGTGGGATGAGTAATTCGTTCCCTCTAAAAAAGAAAAAACCGGAGAGCCTTCCTTGGGCTCCCCGGTTTTTTAGTCTTCCAAATTAGGTTTTTGTCTTCCAATTTATTCCTGATTTTTAGGCGGCAACGATTTTACGCCTATTGTTGAATGCCGAAGTCTTGTTGCTGCTTTTCCACTTCTTCCAATGAGCGGCGGCGCTCTTCTTCGCTCATCACTTGGGTGGGGACGTAGCGGCCACCGGCGTTGCGCCAACCTGGACGGCGGCCACTCTTGGCGGCGATGCTCGATGAGCCTGGGCACATCTTGCCCTCATAGGGAACGCTCTCGATTTCCAAGGTGTCGGCTGCAGGGGCATGCGGTCCTTCAAAAGTAGCGCGGGCGATGATGCGGATTTTGCCTGCCTGTTGGGTGCTGCGCACCAATGCCGGCGCACTGCCCCATTCCACGGCTCGTGGGTTGGCGGCGGTGCTCTCGTCGCCGATGAGGCAGCCCTCGCCCTCGACGGTGAAGGTGACGTGCTCGCGTGCCAGTCGGCGCACATTGCCATTGTCGTCGGTGATTTCCGCCACCACCACGATGAAGTCGCTGCCGTCGGCTACAAGGGGCTTGCCCATCTCGTCGGCGCTCAGGCGAATCTTCGTGCTACGGCGCGAAGGCATGCGCTTCTCCGAACAGACCACCTTGCCGTCGATAATGCCTTCTGCCAAAAACGATACGCTTTGCCAGTCGCGCTTCGTATAACTGTGTTCACGGGCTTGCCAGAAGTCCCAGAAACCCTTGAACACGACTGGGGCGTTGGGGATGCCCGTAGCATCGTGCACGACAGGCAGTGTGGCCACCCGCTCGCCGTTGTAGGCGGTGAGGCGCACACTGTCGCAGTTGCTGAACACGACGACATCGGCATCCGAGAATTGTGTCATTTCATGGGCGATGAACACCATCGGGCCGGTGGCACTGGTGGGGGCGGTCTGTGAGCGGAACGCCTCAAAAGCGTATTTCTTTTGGCGGAAGGCGTCGTAGATGCCGCCGAGGTAGGCATCGGGGTGGTAGCCACGCTGGTGGTCGAAGGGATGCCATTGACAACCGCCGATAAACTGCCGTTGCCCGTGATACATCATCCCGTAGGTGTCGGTCAGCGAGAGGGCGGCCTTGAGCATGGCTTGTTCGCCCCACCCGCGGGCGGCACGGTTGATGGCGTTGTGGGCATACCAGTCATCGACATATTCTCCCCATTCACGGGTGAAGATGCACTTGTCGGTGTCGAGCGTCCCCTTGCCGATGTTGTAGGCCCAGTCGTAGAGCACGTCGTAATTGTCCTTCACACCGGCGGAGTTGATGTCGGCGGCAGCCGCAGGCCTACCGGGATAGGGATATTCCTCATGAGTGATTTCCAACGCCTTGAGGGCGAAGTCGATAGGGTAGCGCGTCTCGTTGAGGATGGGTTCCCACATCAGCACACTGGGGTGATTGCGGTCGCGGCGGATGATGTCGCGGGTGTTCTGGTGCACCATTTCTGCCCATTTGGGGTCCTTGTTCCAGTATTGCCAACCCGGTGTGGGGACGATGACAAACAGGCCCAGTTCGTCACAGGCGTCCATGAACGAGGGGTCTTGAGGGTAGTGGGCGGCGCGGATGATGCACATCCCCGCGTCTTTCAGTCGCTTGGCATCGCGCCATTGCTGACTGTTGGGCAGGGCGTTGCCTACGTAGGCAAAGTCTTGGTGGCGGTTGGCGCCCACCATTTGGTGATAGGGCTTGCCGTTGAGCCAAAAACCATCCTTGCCTCGGAACTCTGCCTTGCGGATGCCCATGCGCAACCTTCCGCCATCGTAGGTTTTCTTGCCTACCGCCACCTCTATCTCAACGTCGTAGAGGTAGGGGTCTTCGGGCGACCAGAGGTGGGGCTTGTCGATACGGGTGGCAAGTGTCACGGTGGCCGTCAGCCCGGGATATTTCGGCATCGACACCTTCGCCTTGGCGGTCTTCACCGTCTTGCCCGTGGCATCCTTGATGCGGGCGGTGATGAGTGGGGTGATGCTGGAATCGTCTTCCTTGCAGACCTCCACGTCGATGAGCACGTCGGCGCTTTTCTCCGAGATGTTGTCGAAATGGAGGAAAACACCGCCGCCAGCCACCTCATTTTGCTCCACGGCGTCGGTGAGGTGGAGGGACGACTGCCCGATGAGCCACACGTCGCGGTACATGCCGCCGTGGTAGGAGAAGTCGAGTTGGGTCTGTTTCTTGCCCGGCGGGTAGTTCTTGTCGTCGCTGTTGTCTGCCATGACGGCGACGACACATTCATCGCCTGCCTTGAAGTTGAGTGCCGGCAGGTCGTTGCCGGTGAGTGGGATGTTGATGGGCAGGTAACCGCCCAAGTGCTCCTTGGCGAGTATGCCGTTGACATAGACTTTTTGTTTGCCCATGATGGCCTCGAAATGGATGGTGATGACCTTGCCCGCCATGTCGTCGGGAATGGTGAACCGCTTGCGATACCAACAGATACCTTGGTAGTTGCGGCTGCCGCTCACTTCCGACGGTTCCATGCGCACGGTGTGGGGGGCGCAGACCACCTCCCAGGCAGAGTCGTCGTAGTCGGCGGCTTCTGCTCCCTGTGCGTCGCCAAGGTAGAACCGCCATCCATCGTTGAAATTGTAGATGATGCGCCCAGCGTCTTTCATGGGGAAGAATCCAGCCACGGATACTTGTTGCGCGGCGGCTGTGAGGGTGCCTGTCACAAGGATTAATATCAACAGGATGTTTCTTTTCATGCCTTTGTCCATTATTTTGTTGTCGAAAAGTCAAGGAACCAATTCCACATGCTTCACACGCTGGCGGCGCCAGGTATATACCACATGGATGTGCCCGTCGCGGCTTTGGATGATCGACGGGTAGGAGTATTGCAGGATGGGACTGTCCTCCAAGGTAATCCAGTGCCGCCAGTCGATGCCGTTGTCGCTGCGAAGAATGGAGAGGGGGGTGCGCGCCCCTTTTTCCTTGGTGGGTTCGATGGGCCAGTCGTTGCAGATGAGGGCGTAGCCACCGCCACTGAGATTGACGGCATCGAGGCCGCTGTTGTTGTTGGGTGTCTCGATGAGTTGCAGGCGGCTCCATGTCTCGCCGTTGTCGCTGCTATAGGTGACGCCGATGTGGCGGCTGCGGGTGCGGCAGAGCGCTTCCAGCCGACCGTCGGGCAGCACGATGATGCTGGGCTGGATGGCTTTCACGCCTTCCTCCGCCTCCACGAAGGCGGTGCGCCGCCAGGTCTTGCCCATGTCGTCGCTCAGTTCGAAATAGATTTTCCATCCGTTGCGCTCGTCACTGGTGGGCGAGATGAGTCGTCCTTGGTGCAGGATGGGCTTGTTCTTGATGGGGCCGTAGATGGTGTCGGGCAGTTGCTCGCGCTTGCTCCATGTCTTGCCGCCATCCTTGGAAGTGATGCGCCATCCTTTCCAACCAGCCACGTTGACTCCTATCTTGAAATAGAGTTGCAGTTCGCCGTTTGGTGTCTCGTAGAGCACGGGATTCCAACAGGCTTCACGGTGGTCGGGCGAGAACACGCCGTCGGCCACCATCATGGGTGCGGTCCATTGGCTCTTGCCCTTGGGCTTGCGGCTCACCCAGATGCAGACATCGGGGTTACGCTCCTTGGTGCCGCCGAAATAGGTGGCCACCAGGTCGCCTTTGCGGGTCTCCACGATACTGGCGGAGTGGCATTCGGGGAAAGAGGCTTGGCGGTAGAGGAACTCATCGACCACCACCTGCGGGCCACGCTTCGGGAGCAGGCATTCGAAGTCGTGGGAGCCCGAACCGACCTCTTGCTGGCTGCCATCGGGCAGGCAGACGGTCGCAGTGGTGTTGACGGGGATTTCCACATGCCAGTGCAGTTTCCCTGCTCGTTTTTGCCAACGGCTGGCGATGCGGCCGTAGATACATTGGTAACTGCCGTCGATGTCGTCGATTTCATCCACTGAGAAGTCGGGGCGCAATAGTATTTTCTTGTAGCCGGGAGCCGCGGCACGGATGCCCACGATGTCCTCATAGAGCCATGACAGCAGGTCGCCGAGCAGCATCACATGGTTGCCGCTGTTCATCTTCGGACTGGCGGTGTCGCCGTTCCACAGTTCCCAAATGGTGGTGGCTCCATGTTGCGCCATGTAGCCCCAACTGGGGTATTTCTTGTTGGTGGCCAAGAGCCAGGCGATATCGGTGCGCCCCATGGCGGTCAGGCCGTGCATCAGCCAACCCGTGCCGATGACGCCGGTGGTGATGGTGCCGAGGTTTTGGGCGATGATGGCTTTCACGATGTTTTTCTCCACCTCGGCTTTGACGTATGCGTCGTCAATCATGCCGAAGACGAGTGGCAGCAGGTTGGCGGTCACGGTGTTGTTGCCGTAGAAAGTGCTGTCGGGGTAAAGGATGTGTCCTGGCACTGTGGTGGTGCCTTTGCCGATGGTGAGAAACCGTTTGTTGAAGGCCTCACGGGTGATGGCTGCCTCCTTTTCAAAGTAGTTGGCGTCTTCGCTCAGATGCTGCATCCTTGCGAAACGCGTCATCAGATGGCAGAGATGATAGTAGTAGGCAGAGGAGATAAGGGTGCCGTCGGTCTTGCGGGCTGGGTCTTCGCTGTGGATGAGTTGTTCGCTCTCGGGGGGCACGCACCAGTCGCCATAGCGGTCTTTCTCGATGAGGCCGTCGCGCTGGTATTGCAGTTTGAGATGTTCCATCCAGCGTTTCACGTTGGGATAGTATTTCCGCATCGGTGCGTCGTCGCCATATTGTTGCAGGAGCATGTCGAGCGAGAAGGGCAGGGCGGCGGGCCATGTCACGTTGTCGGAATAATAGTTCCAATAAGCGGGGGCCACGTCGGGGATGCAACCGTCCTCGCGCTGTGCCTCTACGATGTCGCGCATCCATTTGGCATAGAGTTCGTGGTTGTCGAAGAGGAAGGCTTCGCCATAGCAGCCTCTTGTGCGGTCGCCGAGCCAAGGCTGTCGTTCGTCGCGTTGCGGACAATCTACGGGCATTCCTTTATAGTTGCTCAGCACGCCCCAGTGGGCGTTGTGATAGACTTTGTTGAGGATGGTGTCGGCAGTGGCAAATTGCCCAGTATGGTCCATGGGGTCGCTCACCACCTCGCCCAAGAAGTCGGTGATGCGGGCGTTGGGCAGACCGCTGATTTCGGCATAGCGGAAACCATGATAGACAAAGGTGGGATGCCAGATGCTGCCTTGTTCGCTGCCATTGGCCACATAGACGTCTGTGGAACGGGCGTGACGGAAGTTCTCCACCCAGATGTTGCCGGTGGAGTCGAGTCTTTCGGCGAAGCGGATGGCGATGGTGTCGCCGGCGCGGGTGCCGCCGATGCGGAGTTTGAGCCAACCAGCCATGTTCTGCCCCATGTCGATAACCAGTTTGCCGTCTTTCTTTGTCATCTGGCGCGGGGCTATGCTATCGACGATGGCCATGCTGGGTGTCATGGCTCCACGGAGTGTGCCCAAAGGGATGGCTACGCGCTCCGCATTGTCCCATTGGCTGTCGTCGTAGTCGGCGCTGGTCCATCCTTTCAGTTCTTTCCGTGCGTCGTAGGTCTCGCCGTCGTACTCGTTGTTGCTGCGGATGGCTCCGTCGGCGTTGAGTTTCCATTTGTCGTTGGTGGCGACCACCTTCCGACGGCCGTTCTTGTATTCGATGATGAGGTTGGCACGGAGTTTGGGATAACCGAAACGGGTGATTTTATACGGCTTCTTGTTTTGCTGCATGGTGTAGTAGCGGCCGTTGCCGAGCACCACGGCGATGGCGTTGTTCCGCACGATGGCATCGGTAACATCGAAGGCATTGTAGAGCAATGTCCGCCGGTAGTCGGTGGGGGAGGGGGCGAGCACTTGTCGGCGGCCGTTCATGTCGGTGTCGATTTTCCGACCGTTGATGTAGGCCTCATACATGCCGAGTCCGCAGATGTAGAGGGTGGCACGGCTGATTTCCTCGTCGGCCTCGAAAGTGGTGCGCAGGTAACGGGCACTGAGTTGGCTGTGCTCTTCCTCGACGTCCCAGGGCATGGCGTGGTCCAGTCCTATCCATTGGCCCTGCCAGTCGCTTTCATTGAGCAGTCCCACGTTCCACATTGCCACGTCGCTCCAGTCGCTGTCGCCTTTTGTGGTGCTCACCTTCACCCGCCAATAGCAACGGGTGTTGCTGCGCAGGGATTTCCCGGCATAGGTCACCCATTGCGACTGGTCGGTATTGGCGGTGCTGTCCCATAGGTCACCCTCCAATGCCTCGGCCTTCGCGGGCGTGGAGGCCACGATGAGGTGATAGGATGTCTGCATCACGTCGTTCAACGGGGTGTCGATGCGCCAACCCAGGCGTGGGGTGGGGGTGTCGATGCTCATGGGGTTTTGCATCCGCTCCGTGCGCAGGTCGGTGGCGCGGATGAGGACCGCCTTTTTCTTGGGGGCTGCCGTGGCGGTGAGTGTCGCGAGGCACAGCAGCAGGGTCAGTAGATTGTTTCTCACCATTTCTCCTCCAGTTTTGTCGCTTGTCTGTCCAAATAGTTCTTCTCGCTGTCAATGGCTATCAGCACGCGGTCGCTGTCGCGCAGGTAACCGCCGCCCAAGTCCAGTTCCACGGTCTTGTTGTCGTATTCGCCCAAGTATTTCAACGTGCCGTCGGTGGGGTTCATCACCCAGACGTTCTTCTTCGTCCCGGAGATTTTGGTGAGGTCCACTTGCATGGGTCGTCCGCTGTAGTTGTAGGCCAACAGATAGTCGTTGCCGCGGGTGGCTACGACACGGTCGTAGCGCTCCCCATTGGTGCCTGCTATGATGCCTTGGTCGCCAATGCGGTCGGTGAAGGGGAAGGCGAGTATCAGCCATTTGAGGTACTTCATTTGTTGGTAGCCGGGATCTTTCATGGCATCCCACCAGGCTTTCTCGGCACCGAAGGAGGCGAGTACGCCAGGGCGCATGAACTGCATGATGCTGTTGTGCCCGTAGGTGTGGCCGAAGCAGCCTGCGAAAACGGCCCAGTAGGCGTAGCGGCGCACGTCGTAGTCTTGCCATCGGGGAGCGGTGAAATCGTGGAGCCCTTGGGGGATGTCCTCGTAGGAGGGTTCGCCGTCGATGACAGGCTTCATGGGTGTCTTCTCAAAACTCATGTCCACATAGCGCCAGTTGTCTTCCTCGGTGTTCTCCTTGATGGTGTAGTCGCCGTCGCCGTTGCGCTGTCCGTAGCGTCGATGTCCGCTTTGGAACATGTTGAAGTCCAACCACTCGCGGTCGTTGTACCACCAGGCACTGGTGGTGCGGCCACGGGGGTGGAAGGTCATCAGGTGGCGAGGGTCGGCTTTCTTGATGGCTCGGGCAAGGGCGTCCCACGAGGCTGTTCCCTTGTCGCCCATGATGTCGCCGCCTATCATCCAGATGATGTTGGGCTTGTCTTTGTAGCGTTCGCCGAGGAACTTGCCGTAGGCGGTGGCTTTCTTCACGTCCATCTTGCCGATTTGCGACCCCCAGATGCAGTCCATGGCGATGTAGATGCCGTTGGCCTCTGCCATATCGACGATGTAGTCGAGATGTTCCCAGTAGCCGTAATTGCCGGGTTGGGTGTATTTGGCGAAGTCGAAGTTGGCATCGTTGGCTTGCTGACCGTAGATGTTGAAGGTGGGGATGGCGTTGAGCACTTGTATCTGTTCCACGTTGTAGCCCTCCTCCCGTTCACGGGTGAGGAAAAACTCCACCTCGTCGCGGTTGAGTCGTTCGGGCATGAGCCAGGAGGTGTTGCCCAACCAGAAAAAAGGAGTGCCATTGTCGTGAACAAGGTATCGCTGGTTGGCGGAAACTTTCAGCGGTCCGTTGCTCCAGGGCTTGTAGATTGTGGCGGCTTGCAGCGATGTGGCGGCTATTGCCAACAAGGTGAGGATGATGTACTTTTTCATATTCTGTCGTTGTTTTTATCTTGACTGTAATCGGATGGTTTGTCCCTTCTGGGTTTTGAGGGTGTGCAGGTAGAAGCCATGGTCGCGTGTCGTTTTCACGCCCCTGCCTTTCAAGGGGTGGGCGGTGCGGATGCAGAGCGTGCCGCCGAGACGGCTCTTCACCGCCACGGCCTTGGGGGCGCCGTTCGCCCACTCGATATCGACGTCGAAGCCGCCGCGGGCACGGAGGCCGCTGATACTGCCGTCTTTCCATACGTCGGGCAGGGCTGGCAGCAAGTGGAGTATGAACTCCCCTTCTTTCGTGGTTTCATGACTCTGCAGCAACATCTCTGAAATGCCGGCGGTGCATCCGAAGTTTCCGTCAATCTGGAAAGGGGGATGGGCGTCGAACATGTTGGGATAGGTGCCGCCACGCTGTTTTGTCGTACCGAAGATGAGGAACGTGTCGGCTGTCAGTGTCAATTGGTCTTGAATCAGTTTGTAGGCATGGTTGCCATCTAAAAGACGAGCCCAACAGCACACTTTCCAGCCCATTGACCAACCCGTGGAAACGTCGCCACGATGCTGGAGCGACACTTTGGCTGCCTCGAAAAGGTCGGGCGTGCGGAAAGCCGAAATCTGATTCGAGGGATACAGTCCGTAAAGATGGGAGAAATGGCGGTGGTTGTCCTTGGGGTCATCGGCATCGTCGAGCCATTCCTGCAACTGTCCCCAACTGCCCACCTTCATGGGCGGCAACTGCTGCAATTTTTCGCGGATGGTTTGCAACAAGGGGTGGTGGTCGTCAAGCACCTTGGCTGCCTCCAGTACCTCGGTGAATAGTTCGGTGACAATCTGGTTGTCCATCGTCACACCGGCATCGAGCGGAGAGGGGCGGCCTTTTCCCCCGTGTTCGGGAGACTCTCCCGGACAGATGACGAGAAAGCCCAGACGGGGGTGTTTCACCAACGTCTGGGTGTAGAAACGTGCGGCTTCGAGCATGATGGGATAAGCCTCACGGAGAAAATCCTTGTCGCCCGAGAAGAGATAATGCTCCCACAGATGACGGCAAAGCCAACCGCTGCCCGTTGACCACAATCCCGTGGCAGCATGGTCCACCGGTCCGGTGATGCGCCATTGGTCTGTGTTGTGGTGCAAGACCCACCCGTCGGCATCGTACATATCCCGTGCCGTTTGTCTTCCTGTCTCGCTGATTTCACGGATTAAACGGAATAACGGACCGTTCATCTCTGTTAGGTTGCATACCTCGGAAGGCCAATAGTTCATCTCCAAATTGATGTTCGTGGTGTATTTCGAGTCCCATGAGGGAAACATCTTCTCGTTCCAAATGCCCTGTAGGTTGGCGGGGTTGACATTGTCGGGCTGCGACGAACAGATGAGGAGGTAACGTCCAAACTGAAAATAGGTTGCCACAAGGTGGTTGTCGGGCTTCCCTTGTTTGGCGGAGGCAGCAAACTGTTCGATGCGTTTGCCCGTGGGTACACCGCCGTACAGGTCTTCGCCAAGGTCGATACGTACACGGTCGTAGTATTGGTGATACAAATCCTCGTGCTGCTTCTTTAATTGCTCAAAACCTTTAGCCACCGCATCGCGCAGGCGCTGGCGCGACTGAACCTCCTCGTCGCCGGAAATATCCTTGAAGTTGACGACGTTGGTGCCAACAGCAACAAAAAGGGTGGCCTCGTCGGCGGCTTTTACGGAGAGTTGACCGTCGGCCTGACTGGTTTGGCCGCCCTTGGCCGTCACCGTCATGCGTCCCTGAAACCGAACCTTCCCCTTTAGGTTTTCATGTTTGGCAGAGACTCCCGTCAACGTGGCTTCCATCCCTTCACCACCTGTCAGTACATCGGTATGAGGTGTGGTGAATGATGCCGTGAATGAAATCATGCCAGGACGGGAGGCCGTCAGGTGGATGGCAATCACCTTGCTGCCTAATGGGGCAAGGGTCTCGCGCTCATAGCGCACGCCGTTAACGGTGTAATGCACCACCGAACGGGCATTGTCAAGGTCGAGCAGGCGCTCATATCCAGTATAGTCCGCATGGCCGGGCATGGCTATCCAGAGGTCGCCGAAAGGTTGGTAGGGCATGCCGCAGTTCTGCCCTGCGCCCAAGGGCATCACCTTCTCATTGGCGAGTTGGTCTGCTTCCTTGTATTTCCCCTCGAAAATGAGTTGCCTGACTATTGGCAAGTATTTTTTTGCTTCGGGGTGGCACACCCGATTGGGTTGTCCCGCCCAGATGGTCTCCTCATTCAATTGGATTCTTTCCACGGCGGGTGTGCCATACACCATGCCGCCCATCGTGCCGTTGCCTATGGGCAAAGCCTGTGTCCATGTCATGGCGGGGTGGTCGAACCACAGCAGGTGCTTTGGCGCAGAATGGGCTGGCTGCGAAAAGAGTGCAGCCACCAAGATCAGGATGACCAGCACTATCTGCCCCATGGAAGGCCGTTCGGTGAACAAATCGCAGAACGCATCGTTCTTATAAGAGTTATAGTCGTGATGCTCCATGGCGGTTATTTTCCTTTATGTGTAAATCTCAGTGTGCTCTCGTCTTCGATGGTGGCTTTCTCCTCATCCAATAGACTACGGTCAAGGTGGAAGACATCAACGAAAAAGTCATAGACAGCCTGCCGCTTGTTGGGACCGAAATCGTGACGCTCATCGGGCAGGTGTACGTTGCGAACTTTCCCTTCTGCTCCATAGAAGGCATAAATGCGTTGCAGGTAGGGGTATTCAAGTATCGGGGTTGTCGATGTCCAATCGCCTCCGTCGCTCACCACCATCATGGGCTTGGGGGCAAACAT
The DNA here is from genome assembly GCA_946415525.1 of uncultured Prevotellaceae bacterium. Taxonomy (GTDB): domain Bacteria; phylum Bacteroidota; class Bacteroidia; order Bacteroidales; family Bacteroidaceae; genus Prevotella. The sequence goes on from CAMKSZ010000040.1 coordinate 16,445, forward strand.
CGCGGCGAGTTCGGCATTGCAGGTACCGCCGCCAGCCAATTGGATGGGCATGCCGCTCTCGCACGGACAACCTCCGTCAAACCATGACGACATGCTCACCACTGGACAGAGGGCGGTGAAACGGTCGTCGAGCACGGAGAGCAGCACTGCCTGTGTGCCGCCGCCCGAACCGCCGTTGACACCCACACGGGAGGGGTCGATTTCCTTGAGGCGCATCATCAAGTCGAGGATGCGCAGACCATTGTAGGCTTGCATCACATGGGCTTCGCTGGTATGATGGGCTTCGGCTCCCACTTCGTCCTCACTCTCGCCCCATCCCCAGAGGTCGTAACTGACGCAGACGGCTCCCATCCGGGCGAGGGTGGCATAGCGTTTCTGCAGGTCGGCATTGTAGCGTCCTCCGTTGAAATGACCGTTGGGACAAACGATAAGGGGGTATTTCCCATTCTTCCTCTTTGCGCCGCCTTTCTCTTTCTTCCACGAGAGAGGTTTGGGAGCGTACACGCTGCCGCAGATGTAATGTCCGTTGACAGTGGAAAGACGGAAATTCTGAACCGCGTAGCCGTCGTGCTTGCGCACGGATCCCAATTCGTTGGTTTCCACCACGTCAAGACGCAAGAGGGCATTGATGCCCAACCTCTCTTTCACTTCCCGCCGCAGACTGTCGCGCCGTGCTTCCCACTGTCCGCGGTTGGAATAGAGACTGGCAAGGTAGGGTATCAGTTTCTCGCCATCGGCGGGCTGTCTGCGTGGATATTCATAGCGCTTCACCTTCCACACGTTCTTCTGTTGATAGACGGGTTTGAAGTCGAAGGGTGCCAGGATGTTGGTGAGGGTCTCCTCCACGCTGTAGGGACGGATGCGGAAGTCGGCATAGGGCACCTTGATGCCCGTGGTGTCCATGTCGTATTTCAGGCGGATGCCAAAGCGGCGCTGCACGTCGCCCATGACATCGCTCAGCGACCGGGTGAAATGGTCCTCATAGGTCTGGGCGGTGGCACTCGCAGCAACCGACAGCAATAGGGTGGCAATGATTGTTCTCATAATTATTGTTGGAAAAGGTATTCTATTTTGCCCAAGTCGTGACGATGGGCGCGGCATTGGCCATCCACGAGCAGGGTGAGGCCGCTGCCTTGGTGGTAGCGTTGGCCGTCTTTGTCCCAGATGATGGTGAGCGCATGGCCGCGGTAGTTGACACCGTCGAGACAGAAATAATCCCATTGGTTATCGGGAATCAGGGGATTTACCACGATGCTTCCGTTGTCTTGCGGGCGAAGTCCCACGATGCCCGTTATCATCAGGTCGTTGAAGGTGGAGTGGTTGTAGTAGCGGCTGCGCTCACGGTCGCCCATGAGCCATGCACCGTTCTTCTCGTCGAGGTATTCGCCGATATAGGGCCGTCCACGGTGATGCTGACTTTCCACATATAGTTTCATCTGTTGGAAGAAGGTGGAATCGCCCACCACATGTGGGGTGCTGTAGTCGTTGAGGTAGTTGGCCAGGGCGGTGAGGGTTTGTGAGGTGGCGAAGGGCCAAATGGCACCGTCCCATTCACATTTGCCCACGCCATGAGAGCGGAACTGTGGATGGCGGCGCTCGGCGGTGGTTAGACCATAGGGAGCGGAGAAGCCTTGCTCGTCGAGGATTTGCAGCCATGCCACATCATATTTCGGATTCGTGAAAGTGAGATTGAAATACCAGGGGATGTAGCCTATCGCCTCGCGTACTGCTGCCAATGTGTCGGCTACGTCGCCGCGACGGGTCT
>CAMKSZ010000041.1 GCA_946415525.1 uncultured Prevotellaceae bacterium
CAAAGTTACGAATAAGCGAGTGAAATGCAAAAGGAAAACTTGTTTTTCTTTTCATTTCCGAGCGACAGTAACTTCGGCGAAGCCAGAGTTACGAATATACCACAAGAAATAGGGCATGGCTTACCGTAAATAAAAAAAGACAGAAACATGTTGCCATGCTTCTGTCTTTTTATTCATTGTCCCAAAAGGGAAATAATCGATGATTTACTCAGCAGCGGGAACATCCTCCTCCTCGATGGGAGCGTCTTCTGCTTCAACAGCGGGAGCAGCCTCTGCTTCCTCCACCACGGGAGCAACCTCTTCCTGGCCTTCGGCGGTCACCTTGACAGGCACTCTCACCTCAACACCCTTGAAGAAATGCACCAGGGCCTCATACTCACCGACAGTCTTGATGTCGCGCATGGTGATGATCTTGCGATCCACCTCGATGCCCTTCTTTGCCAATTCCTGAGCCACGGTAGCGGTATTCACCGAACCATAAAGCACACCAGTGCTGCTCACCTTGGCAGCCACCTCGACGACAACACCCTCGAGTTGGTTGGCACGCTTCTGTGCAGCGGCCTTCTGAGCCTCGATTTTGTGAGCCTGCTGGCGCAGATTCTCGGCAAGCACCTTCAGAGCCGACGGCGAAGCGATGACGCCCTTGCCCTGAGGAATCAGGTAATTGCGGCCGTAGCCCGACTTAACCTCCACTACATCGTTCTTGTAACCCAGACCGATGATATCCTCTTTCAAAATAATCTTCATTGCTGTTTCCTCCTCCTTTTTATTTCATCAAATCAGTTACATAAGGAAGCAGTGCAATCTGACGTGCACGCTTGATGGCAGTGGCCACGCGGCGCTGATATTTCAGAGAGGTGCCAGTAATACGACGGGGAAGAATCTTGCCCTGCTCGTTGAGGAACTTCTTCAGGAACTCAGGATCCTTGTAGTCGATATACTTGATGCCGCTCTTCTTGAAACGGCAATACTTCTTCTTCTTGGTGTCAACCGACGGCGGGGTCAGGTAACGGATCTCAGTGTCTTTTTCTGCCATGATTTAAGCCTCCTCTTTTTTACCTAATTTAATACGTCTCTTCTCTGCATACTGGGCAGCATACTTGTCGAGTTTCACAGTCATAAAACGAATGACTTTCTCGTCACGACGGTAGCCTGTCTCGAGAGTTTTGATTACTTCGGGTTCAGCCTTGAACTCAATCAGGACATAGAAACCCGACGACTTCTTCTGGATTGGATAAGCCAGTTTCTGTCTTCCCCAGGTCTCTTCATTCACAATTTCCGCACCTTTGTCGGTAAGGATTTTCCTGAATTTTGCGACCGCTTCCTTCATCTGATCATCAGACAAAACGGGAGTTAAAATGAAAACGGTTTCGTATTGATTCATACTAAAAATTTGATTGAAAAATATTGTTTTGCAAAAATGCGGTGCAAAGGTAGTGCTTTTTCTTCACCCAGCAAAATATTTTTTGTAATTTTGCCTAAAAACAGGGCTACAAGTATGAAAAAATGGATTTTAAAGTGCGGTGGACCGCTGATTTTCATTGGTTTTGCCATGCTTATCGCAGGTTATCCTACACATTTCAACGACCACAACGCCTACCTCTTCGGTTGCATCCTGTTCGTCGTGGCAGGAGTGGTGCTTTTGGTGCTGGCTGCCAAACGGCGAAGCAAGTATTAAGCACCCAAAAACTTCGGGCCGTCCAGACTGCCGTTCAATGGCAGCCGGGCGGCCCGGAATGCTCATTTGGCCCGACAATCAGTCGCCTTCGGGGGTAATCAACTTGTAGCCCTTGCCATGGATGTTAATGATTTCTATTTGCTCATCATCCTTGAGATGCTTGCGCAACTTCGTGATATAGACATCCATCGACCGTGCGTTGAAATAGTTGTCGTCTATCCAAATCGTTTTCAGTGCAAAGTCCCTCTGCAAGATTTCATTGGAATGTGCACAGAGCAGCGCCAGCAGTTCGTTTTCCTTGGTGGTCAACTTGGTCTGCTTGTCGCCGATAGTGAGCAGTTGTTTCTGCGTGTCGAAGACAAAGCGCCCGATTTGATAGACGGTTGACTCCTTGTTTTTCTTGCCGCGAACACGACGCAGGATGGCCTCGATGCGCATGACAAGTTCCTCCATGGAGAAAGGTTTGGTGATGTAGTCGTCGGCACCGATTTTGAAACCTTCGAGGATATCGTCCTTCATCTGTTTTGCCGTCAGGAAAATGATGGGCACTTCGGCATTGGCCTGCCTGATTTCCTGTGCCAATGTGAATCCGTCCTTTTTAGGCATCATCACGTCGAGCACGCAAATGTCATACTTGTTCTTGAGGAACTCTCTATATCCAGCCTCACCGTCAAGGCAGAGTTCTGCCATGTAGCCCTTGGCCTGGAGATACTCGCGAAGCAACATTCCGAGGTTCTCCTCGTCTTCGCACAACAGGATTTTCAATTTCTCTTCCATAGTTCAACTTTTTATAAATGGTAATGATATTGTGAATTTTGTTCCTTTTCCATATTCGCTCTCCACCTTGATGACGCCCTTGTGCAGACTGACAATGTTCTTGACATACGCCAATCCGAGGCCGAAGCCCTTCACGTCGTGGACGTTGCCGGTGTGCACCCTGTAGAACTTGTCGAAGATTTTCTTCAAGTTCTCCTTCTTGATGCCCTGTCCGTCGTCCTGAACGGAGAACAGCACGCGGTCGCCTTCGTTCCAAGTACTCAGCAGGAGGTTGACCGGCTGGTCGGGTTTACGGTATTTCACCGCATTGTCGATCAGGTTGAAGACGACGTTGGTGAAGTGCATCTCATCGACGTAGATGGCGGAATCGACCGCCCCCACCTCCATCTGTATGTTTCCGCCCGTGTGCTCCACCCGCAGGTTGAAAGTGTGGGCCACATTCTCCAACAGTTCGTTCAAGTCGAGTTCTTTCTTTTTAAAGATGGCATCGTGCTTGTCGAACATCGACATTTGCAGCACTTTCTCCACCAGGAACCGCAGTCGCTTCGACTCCTCTTGTATCGCCCCACCCACACGTTTCAGCATTGCAGGGCTTTTCGTCAACGAGTCGTCGTTGAGCATCTGTGCAGCCAAGGATATGCTGGAGATAGGCGTTTTCAATTCGTGGGTCATGTTATTGATGAAGTCGTTCTTGATTTCCGACAACCGTTTCTGCCTGAACACCACAAAGATGGTGAACACGAATGTGATGAGCAGGATGACCGTGAAGACGATGGCGGGAATCATGAAGCGGATACTCGAGAAGATGTAATTGTTCATCTGCGGGAAATGGATCTTCACGATGCCGGTACGGTTGGCAGGGTCGTTGCGGTAAAGCACCTGCTCATAGGTGTATTCCTCGCCATTATCGTCGTAGTCGGGGCATCTATAGACCTCCCTCCCCTCCCGGGTCGTCACTGTGAAGTGATAGGGAATGCTGATGCCATTGTTTTGAAGTTCGGCTTTCAAGTCATGGTCAAGCAGTTTGAAGTTCACCCGCTCCTCCAAAGGTTTGTCGGAAGCCGAATAGAGGATGTTCATCACCACCTCGTTGAGCAGCGCCTTTTGATAGACATATCTATTACGCACGATTTCCTTCATCGACTTGCTTGCTTGAGAGAGTGTGCTCTTGTCGTTTCTGACGATGAGCAATTTCGGCACAGAGGCGGGATTGACCTCGGAGAGTTTGGTTTCGAAAGAGGAATAGCCTTTTCCATGGGGCAGATAAGGGTCAAGGGCGCTGGCGACGACAGTGTCACTGGCCATTCTGCGACGAGCGGCAGCATTGACATCCTTTTCGAGGAAGCGCAACGTCTCGTTCAGTTCCAGATTGCGCGAAGCCTGGTTGAGCGACCGGTTGACCGACTCGTCAAACTGTTCCTTCTTCATGCTCACCATCTCGCTGATATATCTAATCTGCAAGAACAGCAAGGCAAGGAACGAGAGTCCCATGATGGTGGAAACTATCCATATCGTTTTCTGTTTCATGATTGCAAAGATAGTCGAATTCTTAAATGATTAACATAATTATGTTAATTAATTGCTCTAAATAAACATAAATTAACCTAAATCTACATTATTAATTAATATTTATCAATTACATAAAAAGAACAGGATTTTTTTATTCCTCCATTCATGCCATTGGTCATTAAAAGTACACACCCTATTGCCAACAAACAACACGAACAACGCCAAACACCCAACACTTTTTCTCGCCTAAATGCAGTATTTTCACCTACCAAAACATACGGGAAACCACTTTTTTCCTCACCAATGGCAGTGATTTCAACAAAATATGCTACCTTTGCATCCTATGGAAGAGACCACAGCCTATTTGGAATTTCTCCGTTATTGTCTTGACGACGAAGCGGAAGTGCCCCAGTCGATTGAACAAATTGACTGGGAAAAACTATTGGAATTCTCCCGCCACCAAACCCTCGAGGCCACCTATTGGCATGGCATAGAACGGTTGGGCCGCATCGGGCGGTTGCAACTGGGCCAGGAGGCCGTGCTCTCTTGGATGGCCCGCGTGAAGAAAATAGAGAAGCAAAATCGGACCACCTACCAGAAAGCGGCATGGGTATGGAACAATTTCCAGAAGGAGGGTTTCCGTTCATGCGTCCTCAAAGGCCAAGGCAACTCACTTCTCTACCCCACACCGTTCATGCGCACCCCTGGCGACATCGACATTTGGGTGGAAGGCGGCGACGAGAAAGTGATAGCCTACATCGACTCCATCGTCCCCGGTTTCCGCCGCATCTACCACCACATCGATTTCATCAACGCCGGCAAGATTCCCATCGAAGTGCACTATCGTCCCTCGTGGATGAGCAATCCCCTCCACAACAAGCGCCTCCAAGAATGGTTTGTTGACCATTCCGATGCCTGTTTCTCCAACAAAAACGAGGAATGGGGATTCTGCGTCCCTACATTTGAATTCAACTGCGTCTATCTCTTGGCCCATATCTTCAACCATTTGTTGCGCGAAGGCGTCGGACTGCGCCATGTGGTCGATTACTACCACTTGTTGTGCAACAATAAGGAAAAGGCCCGGCCTTCCGCCAAAGAACTAAAGCGATTGGGGCTTTACAAGATTGCTGGCGCCTTGATGTGGGTCATCAAGCACCTGACCAACATCGACGCCCAACTGTTGGTATGCCCTCCCAACGAGCGATTAGGCCGACTCCTATTAGATGAAATCGTCCAAGGCGGAAATTTCGGCAAGTACGACGACAGAGCCTATGCCGGGGTGCCTCGTACCGCCCTACAGCGCAATCTTCGAGTGGCGTTGCGCGACCTGCGCTTCCTTTTCTATTTCCCCTCCGAATGCCTCTGCGAACCCCTCTTCCGCATCCGCCACTTTTTCTGGCGCTTGAAGCATAGAAAGAAATAATTTTACAAACAAAAGTTTTTCTTTTGTTCCCGACATCATGATTTACCATTCCCGATAAAAGAAGGGCAAAGCATCCACAAGCCAAGTTTCTTTACAAAGAAAAACAAGCATAAAAACCACCATAGTTTGAAAAATATGTCCATTTAATTGCAAAATCGGCAAAATAGTCGTATCTTCGCAGAAAATAAACAGCATGATGACAGACGACAAGATAGAGAAATATATCAACCCTTACACTGACTTCGGGTTCAAGCGTCTTTTTGGAACCGAAATGAACAAGGACTTGCTCATTAGTTTCCTCAATTCCATCTTGGGAATAGACGACAATCCTATACGCGACGTGAAATACCTCAACAGCGAAAGATTGGGAGAAGGTATCGGCGACAGGAAGTCGGTTTTTGACGTCTATTGCGAAACAGAAAACCACGGCAAACTTATTGTGGAGATGCAGAAGGCGGAACAGCGATTTTTCAAGGACCGCAGCATCTACTATGCAGCCGCTCCGATACGTGAACAAGCCCCCAGAGGAAAGGGGGACTACCACTTAGAGAATGTCTATACCGTGGGGTTGCTCGACTTCGTGTTCCCCAACAACGAATATCCCGAGCACAATTTTCGCCACGAAATCAAATTGAAGGATGTCGAGGACAATCATGTCTTCTACGACAAACTTACTTTCATTTATCTTGAAATGCCCAAATTCACCAAAACCGAGGATGAACTTGAGACCATGACCGACAAGTGGATGTATGCCATTCGTAACCTCTCACGGTTGCTCGACCGTCCCAAGGCTTTGCAGGACCGTATCTTCACGAAATTCTTTGAGCAGGCAGAAATCGCCCGCTACACGGCCGAAGAGCGGTTGGAATACGAAGAGAGCGTGAAGAATTACCGAGACTACATCAACGTTTTAGAAACCGCCCACCACAAAGGATATGAAACTGGTGTGGAAGAAGGTAGAATACAAGGAAGGGCTGAAGGAATTGAAACCGGCATGAACAAAGCGAACGTTGAAAATGCCCGTAAGATGAAACAAAAGGGATTCTCATTGGAAGACATCGCCGAGATTACCGGGCTCGACAAGCACCAAATAGAAGCATTATAACACCTCAAACCCTAAAGGCCAACCCTTCAACAACTACTCCATTCGATATCTTTCCATATCCCTCATGCCATTGAGGAAAGCGACGGCATCCATCCTCTTTTTCCCTGCCATTTGCAGCGAATCGATGCGCAGCATGCCCTCTCCCGTGGCGACGTAAAGGTTGTTTTTCTCCACGATGATGGTGCCCGGTGCGTCATTCGTCACTTTCTCCAAGCATTTTGTGGTCTTGAAGATTTTCACGACAACGGGCGGCCTGTCCTCCTGCACCATCATCGTCCAAGCCCCAGGATAGGGACTGAGGCCACGCACAAAGTCATATACAGATTTTGCCGGTCTTGTCCAATCAATACGGCAGGTGTCCTTGAAAATCTTCGGTGCAGGATGCAGTTCCACCCCTTCCACCAACTCCTCCTGCGGGATAGCCTCCACCCGTCCGTCTCCGGCAAGCATTCGGTCGATGGTTTCCAAAGCCACCTCGGCACCCAAGTGCATCAACCCGTCATAGACATATTCCACGTCGGCATCGTCGGGGATGGCGAATTCCCTTTGCATGATAATCCGCCCTGTGTCGATTTGGTGGTCGAGGAAGAAAGTCGTCACACCAGTAACCGTCTCGCCGTTGATGACCGCCCAGTTGATGGGAGCCGCCCCCCGATATTGGGGCAACAATGCCGCATGCACATTAAACGTGCCGAAACGCGGCATCGCCCACACCACCTCCGGGAGCATTCGAAAAGCCACCACGACTTGCAAGTCGGCCTTATAGGAACTTAGTTGTTCCACAAACTCAGGGTCCTTCATCTTCTCTGGCTGCAAGACCGGAATACCCTTCTCCAGGGCATATTTCTTTACTTCTGAAGCCTGCAGCACACTACCGTGACGCCCCACCGGCTTGTCGGGCTGAGTGACCACTGCCACCACTTGATATCCACCTTCAACAAGGGCGCTGAGCGTGCCAACGGCAAACTCAGGCGTTCCCATAAATATGATTCTCAAATCTTCCTTATTCATCATAAAAATCGATTTAGGCAAGGCATAGGTCCCCGCCGTTATACAGAAAAGTCATTCAGCCGACATGTCAGCCACCATCTTCCGATACATGGTGTACATGCGTGTGCGACTGATATACCCTATGAGTCGATGGTCGGTGTCGATAACAGGTAGCACGGCGGCATCGGTGGCATCGAAAGTCCTCATTACATCCTCCATGGGGTCATCGACACCCAACGTACCAGCCGGCTGTGTCATCAACTGTTCCACCACGAAATGGTGATACAATTCCGTACGGAACATTACATTGCGGATTTTTGTCAAATCCACCTCACCGAGCAAAGTACCCGCTTGGTCGAGAACAGGCAGGAAACTGGTGTTGCTCATGCTAATCACGTTCACCAATTTACCTAATGGCATGTCAGGATGAATGGCCGTGAAATTGCGATCGACGACACTACTCAAGTTCATGAGCGTAAGCACAGCCTTGTCGGTATGGTGCGTAATGAGTTTTCCTTCCCTTGCCAGTCGCATGCCATAGATGCTGTGAGGCTCGAAAACAATGATGGTGAGATAGGCACAGATGCTCACAATCATCAGCGGGATGAACATCTGATAGCCCCCCGTAATCTCAGCGATGAGGAAGATGCCTGTGAGCGGCGCATGCATCACGCCCGCCATCACGCCCGCCATACCTAAAAGGGCGAAATTTTTCTCAGGCAGATAGATACTGATGCCATTGATGTTCCAAATTCGTGAGAAGAAAAAGCCGGCGAAAGCCCCGATGAACAAAGAAGGCGCGAACGTACCGCCACACCCTCCGCCGCCATTGGTGGCAGAAGTCGCCAGCACCTTTGTCGCCAGCACCAAACCGATATAGACCATCAGCAGGTCGCCATGCCCATAGAAAAGCGAATTGTTGAGAATGGTGTTCCAATCAGCCTCCGTATGTCCATTGAGCAGGATGTTGATGCTTGCATACCCTTCTCCGTACAATGAAGGGAAAAGGAAAATGAGGCTGCTCAGCACCACGCCACCCACCAAGAGTTTGAGATAGGAGTGTCGTCCCATCTTGGCAAATACGTTCTCGCACGACGTCATCAGTCTGATGAAATAAAGACTCACCAATCCGCAGAAGATGCCAAGCAAGATGGTGGCAGGGACACGCTCCACCTGCCAAGGTGCATCGAGGGTGAAATGGAAGAGCGAGTCGCTCCCGACGAACAAATAGGTAAAGCACGTAGCGGTGACACTGGCGATGAGGATGGGCATGAGCGAAGCCATTGTCAGGTCAATCATCAGCACTTCGAGGGTGAACACCAGTCCAGCCATGGGGGCCTTGAAAATGCCGGCTATGGCCGCTGCCGCACCACACCCCACGAGCACCATCATCGTCTTGCCATCAAGTTTGAACACCTGTCCCAAGTTACTGCCGATGGCCGACCCCGTGAGCACGATGGGCGCCTCGGCACCCACGCTACCGCCAAAACCGATGGTGATGGCCGACGCGATGACCGAACTCCAACAATTATGGCCCTTCAGCCTACTTTGTTTTCTACTGATGGCATAGAGGATGCGGGTGATGCCATGGCTGATGTTGTCCTTGACGACATACCGCACGAACAACGACGTGAGATAGATACCCACCACAGGCAGGATGAGATAGAGCCAGTTGAACGACCGGATGTTGAACCCCGCCGTCAGCAACAATTCAATCTGGTTGATCAATCCATGAAGGATATAGGCAGCAACCGCCGCCAACAATCCCACCAAGAAACTGAGCGCCAAGGTAAACTGCCTGTCAGACACATACTGTGCCCTCCATGCATTCAGTCTGCCAGTCAAATCGGTGCCTTCCTCCTTCTTCTCTTCCTGCATCGGGAAACTCTTTTTATTTTCTTATCACTTCCACTTGTCCGTCAAGGCGCAGCCGCACGATGCTTGAGGGAGTATGTGGCTTCTTTTCTTGCCGCCGCGACGTACAGACATAATCCACCGCCTCAATCAAGGCAGGGTCGATGTCACAAAAATTGGAGGCAGCCGGCTGTCCGCTAATGTTGGCACTGGTCGAAACGATAGCCTTCTGAAACCTGAAACACAATTGCTGCGAAAACGGTTCCCGTGTAACCCTGATAGCCACCGACCCGTCGTCGGCCACAAGGTTGGGCGCCAAATTGACAGCACCATCCAGGATGACCGTCACCGGTTTTGTGGCATATTCTATCAAGTCCCAAGCCACATTGGGAACGTTCCTCACATATCGCTGTAGTCTTGCCTCGCTATCTACGAGGCAGATGAGTGCCTTGGCATCGCTTCTCTGCTTGATTTCATATACTCGCGCCACTGCTTCCGGGTTGGTGGCATCGCAGCCGATTCCCCAAACAGTGTCGGTGGGATAGAGGATGACGCCTCCGCGGCGCATCACTTCCACCGCCATCTTAATGTCTTTGTCGTAATTTGCCATGAATTGATAAAGCCGAGTTTATAAGAATGCAAATATACTATCTTTTCAAGAAACGGGCAAACGAAATGAGGAGAAATCCCCTTCTTTCACCAAAATCCGACAAAAATCGGCACTCGCACTATGCAGAAGTGCGGTGCCGACAATAATTTGTGATGGCCGAACGGCAGTGTTATTTCACCGACACTTTTCGACCGTCGATGATGTTGACCCCCTTGATGGGCTGTTGCAAGCGAACACCCTGGATGGTGTAGGTGCCTTTTTCCTTCCGACTATTGTTGACAATGGTTTGGATGCCCTCCAGCGACTGCGCCTCGGTGGCCTCTCCCAAGCCTCCCATCTCATTGGCTGCCCGCACGGCATAGGTGGCAGAAGTATCGTCAACGATATAGGAGGGATGGTCGGTGAAGTCCACCACCCTGCCATTCTTCACGATGGCCCAACAAATCACGTAGTTGTTGTCATCCCAAGTGAGGGTGCCGCCATTAAGCACCACATTGGTGGGTGCCGAAGCCTGTTCAGCGACTGCCACAGGATCCCAACCGTCGCTGCCACCCATCACCTTAGCGATGGTCATCTCATCGGCTTCCGCAGCCGTGAGAATGGGATTGTTGGCGTGTCCTTCGCCAAACGTACGTTTGCGGTTGGACAGGTCGATGACGGTGCCTGAGGCAGTAGTGGAATTGTATTCAGCGAATCGCTTGGGCCATCCATTGCTCATCTCGTTCCATCCCACGGCCGAAGGCTGCACTATCATCTTCGTGTTGATGTATAATGCGATGGGCGTTCCGCTGCCCCATGGCCTGCCTAATGTGTAGTTGCCGTCGATGCCAGCCTTCTCCCCCTTGATTACACAGTCGCTGAGGATATAGCCGTATTGTTTCGGTCTCGACGGCACGGCGATATAACCGCCCGCCTGACACATTTGCAGTGTGACACCGTTGTAGAACACGTCACCCTTTCCGCAAAGGAAGTCGGTACGCCCACGGAGCAAACCACCCTCGAAGTAGAAACGCCCCGACTCGTTGTTCGACACATAAGTGTCCTGGTAAGCCCAAAGGCATACATTCTTGCAAATCGTCTTGTCCGACTGGTCGTTGAGCACGATGTTGCGCCCAGTTGCATCTGCCATGCCGCTTTTCAGTGTGATGTCTTGGAAATAAGTGTTGGTAGCACGTTGGTGAAGTTGGAGCACGTCGCCACGTCCAATGCCCTCAAGCACGTTGGCACCACCTATCAACACGTCAGGCACGGTATTGGCTATCGTCGTCGTGGCCCTGTCCTCACCTATGATGGAGACGTTGGGCGAGTTGAGTACCGTAGTGGCATCGGGATATTGCTTGCCGTCAGTACCCTCGCGGGTGGCTTTCTCGCTCGCAGGAATCACATAATCGCCCGACTTCACGAAGATGCGGAAGCGATCAGTGGAAGTACGCTTTCCAGCAGCGGCAATGGCCTCGGCAAAGGAGCCGTCGTCGGGAACGACAAAGTCATAGAGGGCCTTCTGCACTTTCGGTTTGTTCAACGTGGTGAAGTGGATGACAATCGCACCTATATGTACGTTGTCCGTCAAGTCGCAGATGGAGCCTCCCTGCACCATAAATATATAATCGGTGGCGTAGTCAAGTCCCTTGTATTCGTAGGTGATGGTCTTGCCAGCCACATGAGGCACCATTCCCGAGATAAAGGGAGCATCGGCGCCAACGACACTCAATTCTCCCAATGCACCGGGGGTGACCATCACTTTTTCATCAAACGTGAGCACTATCTTTCCATTTGCAGAAGCGTTGGAAGAGCCATCTGCCGGCGTTGTGGCAACCAGCACCGGAGCCTTACCGTCGTCAACGGGCCGCATGTCGCCGGTGATAAACACATTGGCGATGGCAGTGCCGTCGTTGGCAGAGGCAGTGCCGTCGATTGACGAAGTCTTGTCGGGAATCCAACGGAAATAGAGTTCTTTTTGGTTGTTCGCCTCGGCAGGGAGGCGGAAGGTGCCCTCCGTCCAATTCTTCGCACCCGGGATGAAGATGGCACCGAGCGAATGCCAATCCTCGCCATTCGAAGACCATTCCACCAATTGGTTCTGGTAGGCGTTGTAGTTGTAGAGCATCTCGGCAGAGACGACGATGTCTGTGAAGGCAGAGGCATCGACTTTCGTCTGGAAATACCAATGGCCTACGTCGCCCTCCTTGCTCCCCGTTCGCCAGTTGACGGCAGCCGGCCTACCTTCATAACCGCCGGCAGCCTCCTGGCTCTTGTCCAACCAGCCGGCAGTGTTGCCCGCCTCGTCGCGAAGGACAAATTGGTCGGCGTCGTTGTCGGCAGCGGCGAAATCAGCCTTCCGCCCATTGGCGCCACTAAGATAGAAGTCCCAACCCGCTATGAAATCCACGGCAGCAAAATTGGCCTTGAGGGAGACATCTTGATCCATATCGACGACAATCTCGCTGGACGTTTCGCCATTGCTCCATCCTGTGAAAGTGAGAATCTTGTTGCCCACAGTGGTCAATGTCACACGCGTGCCCTCCTCATACATTTTCTTCCCGTCAATCTCGACAGGCAGCGGGTCGTATCGCACCATGTAACTGTTGGCAGGCTTCTCCACCTCGACAGCCAGTTCGTAGGTCTTGACGGCCTCAAAGTGGGCGGTCAGCACGACATTTCCCGTCACGGTGTACTTGAAGCGAGCCTCACGCGACACTTCGGTTCCATTGTCGTCGGTCCAGTTGACGAACTTATAGCCAAAGTTCTTCGTAGCCGAAAGCGTCACCTCGGCACCGCTTTCAAACTCCTTGCCCAATGGGTTTTGAACCACGCTACCACCCTCCTCGGGACTGGCAGCGATGGCGAAAGAGAACATCTCCACCTCTTGCGGAGTGCCATCGACCACCCCGGAAATCTTGATGTCGCCGAAACACAGGTTCTTGTTGTTGGCGGTATTGGAAATGTAGATGCGGAAAGAGAAAACATCAGTGGCATCTGCATCGATATCGATGCTATGGTAGAGTTCCGCCGTAGCAGAGTTGGCCCCATTGTTGCGAAGGGTCTGCGCCGCATCGGCCTTGGTGATGGCGCTCTCCACCCCACCCACGGTATAACTCCATGAGTAGGTTGCCCCATCGGTGCCCACCTTGACAGCGGCATACGACACATTGGTAGGTTTGAAACTGACACCCGCCACGGCTTTCACGCGATATTCTATCATCACGCTCTCGTTGTTGCCGGCATTCGACGTGCCAGGTGTGTATTTCATCATCTCGGTGTCGAAATACTTGGCGGTTTCCACTTTCAGGTCGCTGCCAAAAGAGACGGTGGCACTCTGGATGGCACCGGCAAAAGATTCCGAGGCGATGCCCTGTTCTTCGTTACCCAAGGGCCATGCCACCTCGCCGACAACTTGGTCGAAAGAAGTTGATTGTGCCTGCACGGACAATCCTGTCAGTGCCAACAGCACCGACATAATAAGTTTTAGTAAATTTTTGGTCATTGTTTTGGTAGTTGTTTATTTCAGTAGGAGGCCAGATACAAGAAGAGATGCAAGGCCTAATCGTAAACAGATGGAATAAGAGAAACCGGACGAACACATCGCCCGGTTCCATCATGCAAATGTCTTAATTAAAGTTCCCAGCCAATGGCAGAAGCACCAAGTACGGCAGCCGACGCACCGTCGAGACCGCTGACGAGGAATTTGGCCTTCCCCTTGAAAATCGGGAGCACTTTCTGGTCGTAACTGCGCCTAATGGGCTCCATGATGAGTTCGCCAGCCTTTACCAGACCACCGAAGAAGATGAAAGCCTCGGGTGATGAGAATGCGGCGAAGTCGGCACAAGCGGCGCCCAGCATCTCGCCAGTGAACTCAAACACCTCCTTGGCCAATTCGTCACCCTTGCCGGCGGCAATGGAGACATCGAGAGAAGTGATGTCGTCGGGGTTCATCTCACGAAGGAGCGAGGGCCTGTTGCTGGTGAGCAGTATCTCACGAGCCGAGCGAGCCACACCGGTGGCCGAGCAATAAGCCTCCAAGCATCCATTGCGGCCACACCCACAGGCACGTCCGTTTTCACGACGCATGATGACATGCCCCAATTCACCGGCGAAGCCGTCGCATCCATAAACCAGTTGGCCATTGATGACGATACCCGAACCGACACCGGTTCCCAGGGTGATGACGATGAAGTTCTTCATGCCACGCGCCACGCCGTATGTCATCTCACCGATGGCGGCTGCGTTGGCGTCGTTGGTAAGCGCCACGGGAACACCCAGCCTGTCGCTGAACAATTTAGCCAAAGGAACAATGCCATTATGCCCCCAAGAAAGGTTGGGTGCAAATTCTATCGTGCCATTGTAATAGTTGCCATTGGGTGCTCCGATGCCCATCGCCTTGATGTTCTCGATGCCACCCACTTGCTCGATGATGACCTGCAAGGCTTTGACCGATGCATCGACATAGTCTTCCACTTTGTCGTATCCTTGGGTTTTGATGGCGGTAGTCGCCTTGATGTCGCCTCGTGAGTCGACGATGCCAAATACGGAGTTGGTGCCACCCAAATCCAAACCAATCACATAAGGTTTAATTGCTGTCTGTTCGTTCATAATAATATAGATGTTTAAAAGAATTCGCGGTAAAGATTGCGCTACAAAGATATTAAAAAAAGGATATGCAGCAAAGTTTTGATGATAAAATTTGCTCTTCTCGCAAAAAATTGCCAATTTTGCAGACGCTATGCCTTTCGAATTCCAATTCAACATATTAAATACCATTTTCAAGGGCCTCATCATAGGCATACTTGCATCGGCACCCATGGGGCCGGTAGGCATTTTGTGTGTGCAGCGGACGCTCAACAAAGGTCGATGGTATGGCTTTGTGACAGGACTGGGAGCCACTGCGAGCGACCTGTTCTACGCCCTCATCACCGGCTTGGGAATGAGTTTTGTGATGGACCTCATCAACAACGCCCGCAACCAGTTCTTCCTGCAGATTACCGGCAGCATCATGCTCCTTGTCTTCGGGGTGGTCAGTTTCCGTTCCAACCCCACGCGCAACATGCACCGCAGCGGCACCACCAAGGGCACCTACATACACAATGGCGTGACGGCTTTTCTCGTCACGCTGTCCAACCCGCTCATCATCCTGCTCTTCATGGCCTGTTTTGCACAGTTGGCCTTCATCATCCCAGGCCATCCCCTCGAAATGTGCATTGGCTACCTCAGCATCATCGCCGGAGCACTGCTCTGGTGGTTTGGCCTAACGTGGCTCATCGACAAGATCAAGAACATCTTCGAAGACTATGGCATCATCCTCATCAACAAGGTAATTGGCACCATCGTCATCATTTTCTCAATCATTGTACTATTGGGCACCGTGTTCAACCTTTTCACCATCCATTACTGACATGTTCATTTCACAACAACTGAGGAAGCAAAACATCGCCGAATATATACTCTATATGTGGCAGGTGGAAGACATCATCCGCGCCTACGGATGCAGCCTTCCTCGTCTCAAGCGAGAATACATCTCACGTTTCGACTGCGACGACGACGACAAGGAAGATCTCACCGACTGGTATGCCAACCTCATCAGGATGCTCACCCAAGAAGGATGCCGAGAAAAGGGACACTTGCAAATCAACAAAATTATCGTGCAGGACCTCGACGAACTGCATGCCCGTCTCATCGACAGCGCAAAGTTCCCTTTCTATCGTGCCGAATACTACAAGGTGCTGCCCTTCATCGTGGAACTGCGCCGCCGTGGCAACAGTCAGTCAACCAGCGAGATCGAGACGTGCCTCAACGCGCTCTATGGCGTCATGATGCTGCGTCTCCAGCAGCGAGAAATCTCTCCCGACACAGAACATGCTGTGAAGGAAATCAGCACACTATTGGGCATGCTCTCCGACTATTACATCAAAGACAAGCAAGAGGGGATAGATTTTGACGAATAGACATCGCCCCTCCAACAAAACAAACCATACGACATGAACATACTGATCACCGGCTGCAACGGCCAATTAGGAAGCGAAATTAGGCTTCAGGAACACGCTCATCCCGACCATCGCTTTTTCAACACCGACGTAGAGGAACTCGACATATGCGACCAGCAGGCCATTGACCATTTCGTTGATGCCAACAACATCGACGGCATCATCAACTGCGCCGCTTACACCGCTGTGGACAAAGCAGAAAACGACAAGCAACTTTGCACCACCCTCAACACCCTGGCACCCGCCTATCTTGCCAGTGCTGTGGAGCGACGGGGCGGCTGGATGATTCAAATCTCGACGGACTATGTGTTTGACGGCACTGCGCACATCCCCTATGAGGAAGACGCCACCCCCTCGCCCGACACCGTTTATGGAAGTACCAAATTGGCTGCCGAACTTGGCGTGTCGAAACTCTGCCAGCGCACGATGATCATCCGCACAGCATGGCTCTACAGCAGTTTTGGCCACAATTTCGTGAAGACCATGATTCGTCTCGGCAAAGAAAGGGACCAACTCGGTGTCGTCGCCGACCAAATCGGCACACCGACCTACGCCCGCGACCTGGCCTCAGCCATCCTCAGTGCCGTGGAACAAGGAGTGCGAGCCGGTGTCTATCATTTCACCGACGAGGGAACGGCCAGTTGGTATGACTTTGCCATTGCCATCCACCGCATTTACGGCATCAAGGGATGCCGTGTGAACCCGCTCCACACCAGCGAATACCCCACGCCCGCCCAGCGCCCCCACTATTCAGTCCTCGACAAGAGCAAAATCAAACGCGACTTCGGGCTTACCATCCCTCATTGGGAAGACGCCCTGGCCGACTGCATCAACCAAATCAAGAAAGATGAACAATGAAATAGAAAGAAGGCGCACTTTCGCCATCATCTCCCACCCCGACGCCGGCAAGACCACGCTCACAGAGAAATTCTTGCTCTTTGGCGGACAGATACAGGTGGCTGGCGCCGTCAAAAGCAACAAGATCCGGAAGACAGCCACATCCGACTGGATGGACATCGAGAAGCAACGCGGCATATCGGTCTCCACCTCCGTCATGGAGTTCGACTACGAAGGCTACAAGGTAAACATCCTCGACACCCCCGGTCACCAAGACTTCGCCGAGGACACCTACCGCACCCTGACAGCCGTCGATTCTGCCATCATCGTCGTCGATGGTGCGAAAGGTGTGGAGACGCAAACACGCAAGTTGATGAACGTATGCCGCATGCGCAACACGCCCGTCATCATTTTCATCAACAAGATGGACCGTGAAGGGCGCGACCCCTTCGACCTGCTCGACGAACTGGAACAGGAATTGCAAATCAAGGTGAGGCCGCTCTCGTGGCCCATCAACCAAGGTGTCAAGTTCAAGGGTGTTTATAATATCTACGAAGAAAAACTCGACCTTTTCACACCCGACAAGCAGCGCGTCACGGAGAAAGTGGAAATCGACATCAACAGCGAAGCCTTGGAACAACAGGTAGGCGAGGAGGATGCAGGCCAACTGCGCGAAGACCTTGAACTCATCGAAGGTGTCTATCCCGAGTTCAGCATCGACGACTATCGGTCGGCCACCGTGGCTCCCGTGTTCTTCGGCAGCGCGCTCAACAATTTTGGCGTACAGGAACTGCTCAACTGCTTCGTGAAGATTGCCCCCTGCCCCCGCCCCACAAAGGCCGAGGAGCGCGAGGTGGACCCCGACGAGAAGAAATTCACCGGTTTCATTTTCAAGATTACCGCCAACATCGACCCCAACCACCGTTCCTGCATAGCATTCTGCAAGGTGTGTAGCGGACGTTTTGTCAGAAACCAACCCTACTACCATGTACGCTTGGGCAAGACGCTGCGCTTCAGTTCACCCACACAATTCATGGCACAGCGCAAATCGACGGTTGACGAGGCTTATCCCGGCGACATCATCGGACTGCCCGACAACGGCATCTTCAAGATTGGCGACACCATGACCGAGG
>CAMKSZ010000042.1 GCA_946415525.1 uncultured Prevotellaceae bacterium
ATGCGGCATGTTTCAGGTAGATAAGGAAAGGAAACACGTGAAGTGTGCGCTTACCGGCACCTACGACATGAGGTGCTTCGGCATCAACAATACGATGATGCTCAACTTCGCCCTCGCCTCCAGTTCACACCAGACCTTGCTCATCCATGCCTCCTTGGTGCGACAAAATGGCTACGGCTACGCCTTCCACGCCTCCAGCGGCACCGGCAAATCGACGCAAGTGAGCATGTGGCTGCGCTATCTCCCCAATTGCGACCTGATGAACGACGACAACCCCGTCATCCGCGTCATCGACGGCGTCCCCTACATCTACGGAACGCCATGGAGCGGCAAGACACCCTGCTACCGCCGCATCAAAGCCCGTCTGGGAGCGCTGACACGCATCGACCGCGACGACCACAACTGGGTGGAGAAACTGCGTCCCGTAGAAGGGTTCACCTCCATCACCCCCTCCTGCACCGCCCTCCGCTGGGATGTGAAGAGTTATCGCAACGTGTGCGACACAGTGACCAAGATTGTCGAGACCACCAATGCTTACATTCTCCACTGCCTGCCCAACCGTGAGGCAGCAGAGGTTTGCAACGCAGCCATCGCAGTGAAACAATAACAAGACGAAATGGCAACAACGAAGAAGAGATACAAGTTGAGCCGCTTCAAGAAATGGCTGCACAAACATGACGGCGGCGACGTGCAACCCGTCAGGACCGGCAAGAATGTGCAGTTTGAGAACCGCCTTTTCTTCCCCTTGATTGTGGAAGAAATCAACAACGGCCATACGGTCACCATCAACCTTCGCGGCAACAGCATGCGCCCCTTCTTGGAGTCGGACCGCGACCGCGCGCTGCTCACCAATCCCAAGGGCGTGAAGTTGGGCGACCCTGTGCTGGCAGAAATAGAGCCTGGGCATTTTGTGCTCCACCGCATCATCAAGATCGACGGCGACGCCGTGACGCTGATGGGCGACGGCAACTTAGGTTGCGAATATTGCACGACCGCCGATTTCCGCGCCAGCGTGGTGGGCTTCTACCGCAAGGGGCGGAAGACCCTCGACCGCATCGACGGCCGGAAGTGGAAGGTGTATTCCTGGTTTTGGACGCGCCTCCGTCCGTTCCGCCGCTATCTATTGGCCGCCTACCGATACATCTGGCTCAACATTTTCCCGGTGAAATACCAATAGTCCGACAGACAACAAGCATCAATCATCAACAACCAATATCAATATGAAAGCAAAAAAAGGATTCAACCTGCGCGAGGTTTGTGGCGAGCAGATCATTGTGGCAGAAGGTAAAGAGAACCTCGACTTCACGAATATCATCAGCATGAACGAGTCGTCGGCATTCCTCTGGAACAGTGTTCAAGGCAAGGAATTCACCATCGAAGACCTGGCCGACCTCCTCGTGGACAACTACATGATCGACGAAAACACCCCACTCGACCGCGAGCGTGCCAAGAAAGACGCACAGGCTATGCTCGACAAATGGGTGGAGGCAAACATTGTGGAGGAATAATACTCCGCAGCCTTCCCAAGGCAATGTGGCGCTACATACCGCGCCCGTCACACTATAGATACTTAAAGGCATGGGAACGACGAAGATTGTTCCCGTGCCTTTTTGTTTTCTGCATCATCATTTGATGCACCACTAAAGCAGTCCACCGCCTCCGCTCCCCGCGACATGTCGCTAGAAAAAGAACAGTCCTACAACTCAAAGAAATGTTTCCCCAGATAGCCATGAAACGAGAATGAACAACTATGGCACAAATTTCAATCCATTCTTTTAAAATCCACATTATCTTTGCAGGTATAATAAAAAGTTTACGCAATATAACATCATCACTCATTCTAACACCTTATTTATTATGAAAAGACTGTTTACCTTTTTGATGCTACTCGCCCTGTTCAGCGCGAGCATCCAAGCGCAAGAGCAATTGCCGTTGGTCGGCAACTGGCGCTTCTCGACCACCGGCACTGCCTCTGCCGACGGCAAGGTCTATTCCGGCGACGTCACCTTCGCAGGCCAATGGGGCGACATGGGTGGCGGCGCCTGGGCAGGCGAAGTGTGGCCCGGCGGCAAACACACCATCACCATCAAGGTGACCGATCCGCTGCCCGAAGGCTTCCAATGGAAAGTGAACTACGTGGACACCTCCGACGACAATGCCCAGTACGTCCCCTTCGAAGCCGGCAAGACTGAAATCTCATTTGAGTTTGACAGAACCTACACCTTCCTTTCGCTGCAATGGACGAAAGAAGCCGCCACGACCATCCACGTCATCGCCGTGGAGCGTGTGGTGGAAGGCACCCAGATGAAACGGCCCGAACTATCGTTCACCCCCGCCTCCGTCCGTCTCCAACCAGGCGAGACCTTCACCGCCCCCGTGCTCAACAACCCCTACGGACTCCCCGTGACCTATACCGCCACCTCCAAGCCCGAAGGCTTCCTCACGGTGGACAGCCAATCAGGCAGCGCCACCTTGGGTGAGGGAGAAGGCAGCGGCAGCGTGACCGCCACCTTCGACGGCAACGACGAATACCTTGCCGGTTCCGCCACCTACACGGTGACCGTCAAGGCCAAGGTAGAAGGCGAGATACCCTTGGTCTATCAGGTAGAGAACACAGGTGCCGACGTCAATCCCGTGCTGCCCACGAAGGCCGAAGGCGAGCGGGTAGATGCCCTGCCCGACCCCTTCAAGTGGTCGGACGGAAGCGGCCGCGCCCTCGACTTCTCCGATTGGGCACAGCGCCGCGGCGAGATAGCCAAGGAGATACAGCACTATGAAATCGGCACGAAGCCCGCCGTCGATCCCTCCGCCGTCACCGCCACGATGAGCGGCAACACGCTCAATGTCAGCGTCACCGTGAACGGCGAGACCCTCAACCTCAGTGCCGACATCACCTACCCGTCGGTAGGCGAGCCCCCCTACGCCCTGATGATTGGCACGAGCGGCATTTCATTGCCAGCCGCCGTCTTTGCCGACCGTCCCATCGCCCGCATGACTTTCAACGAGAAACAGGTGAACGGCTACGGACAGTTTGGCGGCACCAGCGACCGCGACTTCGAGCGCCTCTATCCCGAACTGAAAGGCAACGGAGCCTATAGTGAATGGGCATGGGGCCTTAGCCGCCTCATTGACGGTCTGCAGCAACTCGGTCCCGAGGTAACGAAAATCGACACCGAGCACATCGGCGTGACCGGCTGCTCCTACGCCGGCAAGATGGCCCTCTTCTGCGGCGCCTTCGACGAACGCGTCGCCCTGACCATCGCCCAAGAGCCCGGTGGTGGCGGTGCAGCCGCTTGGCGCTTCTCCCGCATCCTCAACAACCAAGTGATAGAAGCCGGCGACAACGGCGTGGAAAGCCTCGACCGCACCGACTACAACTGGTTCATGACCAGCCTTCGCGACAACTACGGCGGAAAGGACGTCTCCTACCTGCCCTACGACCATCACGAATTGGTAGCCATGATTTGTCCGCGCGCCTTCCTCATGCTCGGCAACCCCACCCAGATATGGTTGGCCGACCAGTCGGGCTATGTGTCGGTGAACGCCGCCAAGAAGGTGTGGGAACAATATGGCATCGCCGACCGCTTCGGCTACTCGTTCGTCCCCGACCACGGCCACTGCCAGTTGCCCGAGAGCCAATATCCTGAAGTGAAAGCCTACATCGACCGCTTCCTGCTCGGCAAGGACGATGTCGATACCAATGTGAGCATCGCCAGCGACTTCTTCCTCTCTACCGCCAACGGCAGCCGCGTCGTCGCACAGCCCGCCGACCTCGACTGGTGGATGGGATGGTGGGATAGCGGCGTCTCGCCCGAACTGTCCGCCGACCCCGTGGTATTCGAAGGCCCTGCCGCCGGTACCGAAGAGCGCCTGCCGCTCGTTGGCAACTGGTCGAGTTCCGTCTCCGGCGATAAAGAAGCCGACGGCAACATCTACACCGGCACCGTCAACTTCCGCGGCCAATGGGGCGAGGTAGGCACCACCGCCTGGGCCTCCGACGTCACCGAAGGCACCAAGCACATCATCCGCGTGAAATTTGCCGACCCGCTGCCCGAGGGCCTTCAATGGAAAATCGGCTACCGCGACATCTATGGCGAGAACGAAGGCGAGATCTACCAGCCCATCAGCGCCGGAGTCACGGAAGTGTCCTACCAACTCGACCGCAGTTACTACTATGTCGCCATCCAGCGGATGTCCACAAATTCCATCCCCAACGTGAAGATCCTGTCCGCCGTGCGCGACGTGTATCTCACCTCTTTCACCCCCTCCGACGAAGACCTTGAGATACTGGTCGATTACGGAGCCGAAATCGAAGGGAAGGTCACCAGCCCCAACGGACTGCCCGCCGGCGTCAGCCTGCCCGGTAACTGGGGCGACGTGAAACTATGGGGCGGACCCTTCAACATCAACGACTATCCCCGCTACCGCATAGAACTCGGTGAAGCCCCCGGTGCCGACGGCCGCTTGCAGATGTTTGTCCGCAACCAAGCACAAGCCGACAGTTATGGCGGCCACTACTATCCCTTCGCCGCCGACCAGACCGTCTTGGAAGGAGCATTCAATCCCTCCGACCTTGAAGACGACCCCGTAGTGGTGCAATTTGCCCTGCAGAACATGACCAACAGTACGGTGACTACCACGGTGAAGGACGTCGTCCTCTACACCCCCGACGGCAATGAGGTGCACACCAGCGGCCTTGTCGCCAACGGTTGGAACCCCGCCACCGTCACCCCATTCGGTTCGGAACCCGTCTATTCAGGCACCGTGAACTTCACGCAACAATATGCCTATGTGGGACCCTACAGCGGCAAGGTGGCCGAAGGCACCTACCACCATTTCACGTTCCACTCCGACGCCCCCATTCCTGCCGGTTTCCAGATTGTCACCGTCATCAACGAGGATGTGCAGACCACTGCCATCGAATCCAGCGGCAACGACTTCTCGTTCGACGTGTTCAGCGACTACTCGTTCCTTGCCTTGCAACTCACCGCGGAGACAGCCTCGTCAATCCATTTCGACCGCATCACCCGCGAAGTGCTTGAAATCGACCCCACCTCCATCGACTTCCGCGAAGCAGGCGGCACGACAGCACAAGTTGTAGCCACCCAAATCTTCACCTTGGAAGGCCTGCCCGCCAACCAACTGAAGAAAGGCGTCAACATCGTGCGCGAACGACTCGCCAACGGCCAAGAGCGCACCCGCAAGATCATCGTAAGATAAACCATTCTCCATCCATGGAGCCATGAACCGCCATTCGGCTTTCACGGAATGAGGCGAAGTTTTCCTTCACCCCTGACCGTGAAAGTCGAACCAAGGCAAAAAAACCGCCAACATGAAAAAAGGAATACAGACATTATCGCTCCTGACTGTCACGCTGTTTGCCACAGGCGCCCTGCCCTGTGCCGCCGACGATGTGACCTTCGAGAGCAGCAACCTCCCCATCGTCATCATCAAGACCACGGCAAGCATCAACGCCGATGCCAAAGTGCCAGGCACCATGTCGATAGTCAACAACGGCGCAGGAGCGACCAACCACATCGGCGACGCCCCCAACGGATACGACGGTCCCATTGGCATCAAGTGGCGGGGAGAAAGTTCACTCAACTTCAACCAAAAGAAATACACCATCGAGACCCGGGACATCGCCGGCAACGACTCCGCCGTGTCGATACTCGGCATGCCCGCAGAAGCCGACTGGGTGCTGCTCGCTCCCTACAACGACGTGTCGATGGTGCGCGACGTATATGCCTACCAACTCTGGAACCAGATGGGGCACTGGGGGCCACGGACACAGATGTGCGAGGTGGTGGTGAACAATGAATACATGGGCGTGTATGCCTTCTGCGAAAGCATCAAGCGCGACAAGAACCGCGTGGACATCAAGAAGTTGCAACCCGAAGACATCGCAGGGCGCGACCTCACCGGTGGCTACATCGTCCGCATCGACGCCTTCGACAAGGACGACGTGACCTTCACCTCGAAGGTGAAAGGCATCCAGACCCAACAATGGAATTGGGGATGGGGCGGACAGCAGACACAGGCCGCCAACGTCACCTGGACCATCTACTACCCCAAGAAAGACGACCTGCAACCCGAGCAGAAAGCCTACATACAAAGTTATGTGGACTCTACCGAACTTGCCATACAGTCGGACGACTTCGCCGATGCCGAAAAAGGCTATCCGCACTTCATCGACATGGCCTCCTTCGTGGACTATTTCATCCATACCGAACTCAGCCTCAATGCCGACGGATTCAAGCGCAGCGCCTATTATTACAAGGAGAGAGACAAGAAGGACGGCACCAAGGGGAAACTGTTTGCCGGCCCCGTTTGGGATTTCAACCTCGCCTATGGCAACTGCAACTTCTGCAATGCCAACAACGTGAAGTCGTGGGTGTATGAAGGTTGCGAAACCAATCCCACCCCGACCATGTGGCGACGGCTCTTGGAAGACGAGACCTTCCGCAACAGCGTGAAACGCCGATACACCGAACTGCGCCAGACCATCCTCAGCGAAGAATCCATCGACCAATTCCTCGACAGTTACGCCGAGTTGCTCGACCAAGCCAAGGACCGGCAGTTGAAGAAATACAAGGAAGTGCTGAAGTCGAGCAATCCCTGGGGTTGGGGAGCCACCAGTTTCTATGCCGCCTACCAAGTGTCGTCGTATGCAGAAGAGATTGCCACGGTGAAGAAATGGTTCCGCCAGCGCCTCGCCTTCCTCGATGCCAACCTCCCTGGCAAAGTGGACGGCATCGCCCCACCCCAAGCCCCCACCTATCTCGGCCTCGACATCAAGGTACAAGGGCAGCGTGCTAAGGTCGTCGCCCCCCAGCCGCTGTCACGCATCGACATCATAGATGCCGCCGGCACCTGCCTGCACTCGCAGAAAGTGGCTCGCCGACATGACGCCACCGTTGACTTACGGCCCTTTGGCAACGGGCTGCACATCATCGTTGCCTATACTTGCAATGGCGGCATGGTGACACGGAGTATCGTGCATTGAGGATGTAAACGTACAAAACGGCCCAAACACGCCTAAATTAATAGGCGAAAACACCGCGTTCACAATTTTTCCTCCAATTCTATTGTAGGAATGATGGATTTTTTCTATTTTTGCAAAGGAAATGAGGCCAAGGCCTCCCTCCCACGTCAATAAAAAGAAGACGATGAAGCTTGCAATCATGACCAAACCCACATTCTTTGTGGAGGAAAACAAGATACTCGAAGCCCTCTTCGAAGAGGGTTTGGACGACTTGCATATTTACAAGCCCAACTCTTCGCCTGTCTATATTGAGCGACTTCTTTCGCTCTTGCCCGAAAGCACCCACCGCCGCATCACCGTTCACGCCCATTATTATCTGAAAGAAGAGTTCGGATTGGCCGGCATCCACCTCGACGACCCCACCACCGAGCGCCCGTCGGGCTACCGTGGCAACTTCAGCCGCTCGTGCAGCGACCTCAGTCTGCTGAAAGAAGCCAAGAAGAAAGCCAGGTACGTGTTTTTACGCAACATCTTCGACAGTCTTTCCGAAAAGGACGAAAAATCCTCCTTCACCACCGCCGACCTTGAGATGGCCTCCCGTCAAGGCCTTATCGACAAGCATGTCTATGCCCTCGGCGGCCTTTCGCTCGACAACGCCCGGCAGATGAAGGACTTGGGATTCGGCGGCGTGGTGATTTGTGGCGACCTTTGGAATCGGTTCGACATCCACAACGAGACCGACTTCAAGAGCATCATCAATCATTTCGAGAAATTGAAAACTGCGATCGGATAACAACAAAACCCAAAAGCAATATAGCAATGAACGAAGAAAATTCCTTCTTGGTTTTCTCAGGCACCAAAACGAGATACCTCTCAGAAAAAATCTGCCAGAGCCTCGGTTGCCCCCTGGGGAAACTCCAAATCACCCGTTTTTCCGACGGTGAGTTCTCGGTATCCTACGAAGAGTCCATTCGCGGACGCGATGTATTCCTTGTGCAAAGCACTTTTCCCAACTCCGACAATTTCATGGAACTGCTCCTCATGATTGATGCTGCCAAGCGCGCCTCCGCCCGCAACATCATCGCCGTCATCCCCTACTTCGGTTGGGCCCGGCAAGACCGTAAAGACAAGCCAAGAGTGAGCATCGGTGCAAAGTTAGTGGCCGACATTCTCAGCGTGGCCGGCATCAACCGTGTCATCACGATGGACCTTCACGCCGACCAAATCCAAGGATTCTTCGATGTCCCCGTCGATCATCTCTATGCCTCTGGCGTGCTGCTCCCCTATCTACAGTCGC
Source organism: uncultured Prevotellaceae bacterium (assembly GCA_946415525.1). Classification (GTDB taxonomy): domain Bacteria; phylum Bacteroidota; class Bacteroidia; order Bacteroidales; family Bacteroidaceae; genus Prevotella. The sequence continues at coordinate 8,283 of CAMKSZ010000042.1, forward strand.
TGCAACTTGAGAACATGGTCATCGCCTCGCCCGACGTCGGCGGTTCGAAGCGTGCCAACACATACGCCAAATACCTTGGCTGCCCCTTGGTGCTCTGCAACAAGACCCGCCTTCGTGCCAACGTGGTGGACAGCATGCAGATCATCGGCGACGTGGTGGACAAGAACGTCATCATCGTCGATGACATCGTAGATACCGCCGGCACCATCACGAAAGCCGCCGACCTGATGAAGGAAGCCGGTGCGCGAAGCGTCAGAGCCTGCGCCTCCCACTGTGTGATGAGTGGTCCTGCCAATGACAACGTGCTCAACTCCGCCTTGGAGGAAATCGTCTTCACCGACTCCATCCCCTACTCCAACCGCTGTCCGAAAGTGAAGCAAATCTCTGTAGCACAGATGTTTGCCGAGACCATCCGCAGAGTTGTGTGCAACGAAAGCATCAGTTCACAATATTTGGTATAACCCGATGAGACAATTCCCCATCGCCCTACTCGCCCTGATTGCAGCGCTATTTGCCTCCTGCAGTTCCAACGACTGCAAGATACAAGGCACCATAGAAGGCGGCAACGACGGCGACACGCTCCTGCTCATCACCGACCAAGAGAAAGGCATCCCCTTCGACACCATCTTCGTGAAAGACGGGAAGTTCGAATATGAGTTGGCCCTGGATAGCACCACGCTGTGCTTTGTCCAAACCCAGAAAGGCAACAACATTCTCCCCTTCTTCTTAGAGCCAGGCAACATCACCATCACGATAAAGGACGACCCAGCCCTTTCAACCATCAGCGGCACCCACCTCAATGAGGAATGGCAGGCACTCAACAGCGCCGCCAGCCAATATCAGAAAGAGATGACCCAGATGATGGAGGCTGCCCAAGACACCACCCAGGCGACACAGGAAGCCCTCAAGGCGAAGGCCATGGAAACGACGCAAAAGTTGTCGGCAAAATTCTATCAGACAGCCGAGAAGAACATCGACAACGAGTTGGGCTACCTGTTGGTGACCAATCCCGCCATGCTCACCGAAGACCAGGTGCTCACCCTCATCAACAAGATGCCCAAGAAGATGCGTTCCCGCAAGCAAATTCAGGAGATAGAGCAATATCTGAAATATATGGGCAACGGTCCATCCGCTGATGGCAATACCAAAATAGAAGACTTCTCCGCCCCCACGCCCGAAGGCAAGACCGTTTCAGCCATGAGCGTAGTCGGCGCCAACGAGTTGACCATCATCGACTTCTGGGCAAGTTGGTGCGGCCCTTGCATGAAGGAGATGCCCCACATGGTGGAGATATACAATCTCTACAAGGACAAGGGATTAGGCATCCTTGGCGTGTCGCTTGACACCGACAAGGAAGCATGGACTGCCGCCATCAAGCAGACCGGCGCCACCTGGACGCACATCTCAGAGTTGAACCGCAACAGCAAGATTGCCCAACAATTTGGCGTCAACGCCATCCCCTTCACCCTTGTCGTCGATCGCGAAGGCAATGTCCTTGCCTCAGGTCTCACCGGCAACGACCTGGAGGATTTCGTGCGCGACAATCTCAAAAAATAAGCCACATCCCCCTCCCATGACGAAGGACATGCACCAATGAAAGCGCATGTCCTTCGTTGTTTTACCCAACTATCGTCACCTTGATACATCCCTAAATTATTTCGATACATTCGAAGAAGGCATCTGCCTGAAAAAAAAGTATCTTTGCCCCATGAAAAAGACCTTCACCATCATCGCATTAATGCTCTCGCTCGCCCTGCAAGCGAAGACCATCCCCTTTGGCAAGGGCAACCTCACAGTCAGGACCCTCTCCCGCCATGCAGTGAGAATCATCTACTCGGAAGGACAAGCCGCCAACGACCTGCCCGACTGGGTGTACGTAAAAAACGACGAAGCCACCTCCGACCTGATGGAAGTCGCTACCGACGCGTCAAAAGGCAGCGTGACCATCAAGGACAAGACGGGGAAAGTGGTTTTCACCGCCACCCGTCACCAACTCGACAACCAAGCCGCCACGCTGACGATTGCCTCCCCCGCCGACGAATACCTCTACGGGTTAGGGCAATTCCAGGACGGGTATAGCAACATTCGCGGTCTCTCACGCCGTCTGACCCAGGTGAACACCCAAATCTCCATCCCCATGATGCTGTCGAGCAAAGGCTACGGACTGCTGTGGAACAACTATGGACTGACAGAGTTCAATCCCGGCAACCTGCGGCTTCCGCTCACCGCCCTGTCCGGCAGCGAGACTTCGGAAACCGTCGATGTCACCTCGACCGAAGGCGGCAAGAAAGAAGTCAGGCGCCGCAACCGTTTCGGCACCACCCTCGACATCGCCGAGACAGGCGACTACGCCTTCCTCCTCGACGTAGGCCAGAAGATGGCACGCCGCCATCATCTCACCATAGACGGGCAAACCGTGATCGACATGCAAAACGTGTGGCTTCCCCCCACCGCCTCGCAAATCGTCCACTTGGAAGCAGGCCGTCACCAGATAGAAGCCGAACTGTCGAACGGCGACAACCCCGTGGTGTACATCGGCAAGGTGAGCGAGACGACCACCTTCCGCACGCCCCAGTCGCCTACCGTCGATTATACCGTATTCATAGGCACTCCCGACGAAATCATCGCCGACTATCGGGCACTGACCGGCCAAGCCCCCATGATGCCCCGTTGGGCATTGGGCTACATCCACTGCCGTGAGCGTTTCCACAGCCAAGCCGAAATTTTATCTACCGCCAAAAAGTTCCGCTCCGAGCAGTTGCCCGTTGACATGCTCGTGCAAGACTGGCAATATTGGGGCAAATACGGTTGGAACTCCATGCAATTCGACGAAGAGCACTATCCCTCGCCCAAGGCATTGACCGACGAACTTCACAAGATGGACATCAAGTTGATGCTGAGCGTCTGGTCGAAAATCGACAAGCGCTCCGAAGTGGGCCGACAGATGGAAGCAGCAGGGAACTACATCCCCGGCACCGACTGGATAGACTTCTTCAATCCCTCCGCCGCAGCAGCCTATTGGAAGAATTTCAAGCAACGGCTGGTGCCACTCGGCATTGACGCCTGGTGGCAAGACGCCACAGAGCCAGAGAACGACGACCTCGCCGGCCGGCGCGTGAACCAAGGGAAATGGTCGGGCGAGGAAGTGCGCAATGTCTATCCCCTTTTGGTCAACAAAACCGTCTATGAAGGACTCCGTCAGTGCACCACCACCGATGCGTCGGGCCAACAAGTTCATCGCCGCCCACTCATTCTCACGCGATGTGGTTTTTCAGGCATCCAACGCTATGGCGCCGCCCTGTGGTCGGGCGATGTCGGCAACGACTGGGAGACCCTCCGGCGCCAGTTGACAGCCGGTCTCGGTCTGCAAGCAGCAGGCATCCCCTGGTGGACCTATGACGCAGGCGGTTTCTTCCGTCCAGGCAACCAATACCAAGACAAAGCCTACATCGAGCGCATGCTTCGCTGGATAGAAGCCTCTGTCTATCTACCGCTGATGCGCGTCCACGGTTACATGAGCAATACAGAACCATGGAACTATGGTGCCGAGGCTCAGGAGGTCATCCGCCGCTGCCTGAACGAGCGCTACAGGCTCCTCCCCTACATCTACAGCAATGCTGCAGCGGTGTCGGCAGAAGGTTCCACCCTCATGCGCCCATTGATATTCGATTTCGCCAACGACACAGAAGCCCTGCAACAAAAGCACGAGTACATGTTTGGCAAGACACTGTTGGTGTGCCCCGTCACCGCCTCGTCGCCACAGAAATGGAATGTCTATCTGCCTGTGAACCAAGGTGGATGGTATGACTACCGCAACCAACACCACTACGAAGGAGGACAACATGCCGACGTCCCCGTCGATGGAGCGTCGATTCCCGTATTCGCCCGTGGCGGCAGCATCCTCGTCACCGGGCAACCAGCCCAATCCACTTTAGCCCAGCGCATCGACACACTCACCATCACCGTCTATCCCGGCGCCGACGCCACCTTCACCCTCTATGAGGACGAAGGCAGCAACACCGACTACGAGCAAGGGCAATGGAGCCGCATCCGTCTCGACTGGAACGACAAGTCGCAGCGACTGACCATCCAGAAACGGGAAGGCCAGTATGCAGGGATGCCCCTTCGCCGCCATTTCATCGTCAACGTTGTCGGCAGCCAACAGAAAACCGTCGCATACAAGGGCCGTCGGTTGACGGTAAGATAAACCGAGCGCCCCAGACAAAAAACGGCAGGCACCGCCCATTTGCAGTGCCTGCCGCTATTTTTTTGCCCTATCGGCTTAGAGCCATCTGACGTAGCAGAAGTCCTGGCGATGAGGCAAGTTGGCATTCTTGGGATACATACGCACACCCGTCTTGAATGTGCCAGCCTTATCGAGCGTGACATCACACTCGAAGGTATAGACGTTGCCCTCACGGTTGATCAGTTGGAAAGGACGGACGGAAGAAATGCGTTCCTCACCATTTGCATCATTGTGCAAGACGACGAACTCCAGTCCGATGGCATCGTCGAGGCCAGCCTCGTCGATGACAAACTTCACCTTGAACTCGACACCCGTCTCGGCGGCATCGCTCAAGTTCGACTCCTTGGACACCACGCGGATGGCATCCCAACGCTCAGCCACCGTCTCCTTCCAGAAGGCGATTTCCTTTGCCAATTGGTTGCCGTCAGCCTGCAACTTGGCCGAACGCTCAGCCAGGCGGCAATAGAACTTGGAATAATAGTCGTCGAGTTGGCGCTTCATCGTGTAGTGAGGAGCGATGGTGGCGATGGAGTTCTTGATCACCTTAATCCAACCCTCGCTGAATCCCTTCTCGTTCTTGTCGTAGTAGAGCGGGATAATCTCGTTCTCGAGCAAGCCGTAAATGGTGGCAGCATCAAGTTGGTCTTGATAGCCTTGGTTCTGATAAGTACGCTTTTCGGTCAGCGCCCAACCAGCACCCTCGCGGTAGCCCTCCAGCCACCATCCATCAAGGACGGAAAGGTTGACGACACCGTTCATCTCGGCTTTCTCGCCAGAAGTACCCGAAGCCTCGAGCGGACGAGTCGGGGTGTTCATCCAAATATCGACACCAGAGACGAGGCGGCGGGCAAGACGGAAGTCATAATCCTCGAGGAAGATAATCTTGCCGAGGAATTCCGGCCGCTGGCTAATCTCAAAGATACGCTTGATGAGTCCCTGTCCGGCACCATCGGCGGGGTGAGCCTTACCAGAGAAGATGAACTGCACGGGACGCTCAGGATTGTTGACAATCTTAGCCAAGCGCTCCAAGTCGGTGAACAGCAGATGTGCACGCTTGTAGGTGGCGAAACGACGGCAGAAGCCGATCATCAGAGCATTGGGGTTGATTTTCTGCAGCAGCGAGACCACTCTTGAGGGGTCGCCCTGGTTTTTCAGCCAAGTCTCGCGGAACTTGTCGCGGATGTAATCCACGAGTTTCTTCTTCAGCGCCATACGAGTGGACCAAATCTCCTCGTCAGGCACATTGTAGATGGCATGCCAGATTTTCTCGTTGCTCTGGTCGCCCATGAACTTCTTGTCGAAATAGCGGGCATAGAGTTGACGCCACTCTGTGGCAGCCCAACTGGGGAAGTGGACACCATTGGTGACATAGCCAACATGGTTTTCCTCTGGGTAATATCCAGCCCAGATGGGAGCGAACATCTTCTGGCTCACCCATCCGTGCAACTTGCTCACGCCATTGACTTCCTGGCAAGTGTTGCAAGCGAAGATGGACATGCAGAAGCGCTCGTTGTGGTCGTCGGGATTCTGTCGGCCCATGCCGATGAACTCATCCCAAGTGAGGCCCAACATGGCAGGATAGCCCCCCATGTACTTGCCAAACAAGTCCTTGTCGAAATAGTCGTGTCCTGCGGGCACAGGCGTATGGACAGTATAGAGCGACGAAGCCCTCACCAGTTCGAGAGCCTGGTTGAACGACATGCCCTCGCGAACGAAGTCGCAGAGACGCTGGAGGTTGCAAAGTGCGGCGTGGCCCTCGTTGCAATGGTAGATTTGCTTCTTGATGCCCATTTTCTTGAGCGCGAGCATACCACCGATGCCAAGGAGGATTTCCTGCTTGAGACGGTTCTCCCAATCACCACCGTAAAGGGAGTGAGTGATGGGCTTGTCGAACTCCGAGTTCATCTCGTTGTCGGTGTCGAGAAGATAAAGAGGGATGCGTCCCACGTTGACACGCCAGACATAGGCATGCACCTGGTAGTTCATGTAAGGAACGTCAACAACCAGTTGGTTGCCGTCGGCGTCGAGTTGGCGCTCGATAGGCAGGGAATAGAAATTCTGAGCCTCATAGTTGGCAATCTGCTGTCCGTCCATCGAAAGCGACTGCTTGAAGTAGCCGAAACGATAGAGGAAACCTATGGCGCACATATCGACATTGCTGTCGGAAGCCTCCTTGAGGTAGTCGCCGGCAAGCATACCGAGACCGCCAGAGTAGATTTTCAAAACCTGATTGAGTCCGTACTCCATGCTGAAATAAGCGACGGAAGGACGATTGGCATCGGGTTTGACATCCATATATTTGCGGAACTTGGCATAGACCTCCTTGACGTTCTTCATGATTGTCTTGTCCTTCTCCAATTCCTGCTTTCTCTCATAACTGAGTCTCTCAAGCAAGAGCACAGGGTTGTGGCCTACTTCCTCATAAAGATCTTCGTCGAGGCTTCTCCAAAGATCGCGGGCCTCATAATTCCAAGCCCACCACATATTGTGAGCAAGTTCATCCAAACATTTCAGTTGTTCAGGGAGTCTGGACTTTACCAGCAGTTCTCTCCACTGGGGAGCATTTGCATAATCTGCTTTAATTTTCATACTGACAAAATATAATGTTACATTGTTCTCATTCTTTCGATAGCCTTACGAATGGCAAAGTCGTAAGCCTCATAATAATAGGTGATGAATTGGCTCCAGAGCGCCTTCTTGGAAATTTTGTCGGCGCCACTGCGGGCTTTTTCCACCTCTTCCTTGGTGAAGGCGGAAAATTCCGACACGGTATCCTTGATGGCATCTGCCACCTCGGAATAGTTATAGTCGGTGCGGTGAATCACCTTGACGCCATCCTCGATTTCGCTATTTCCCCCATTGACGGTATTCGCCCATTGGCCAAATCCAGCCAAGTCGGTGGTGATGCACGGCACCTTGAAAGCCACAGCCTCCAAGGGAGTGTATCCCCAGGGCTCATAATAAGAAGGATAGATGCAAAGGTCATTGCCCAACACAAGATCGTAGTAGGTCATGTTGAGCACCCCGTCGTCGCCTGTCAAGTAACAAGGCAGGAAAATCAATTTCACCTTGTCTTCCGGCCTGTTCCACATATTGAGGAATTTCAACATTCCGAGCACATTGTCGTGGCTCATATTGTGGAGCCAATGGGTGATGAGAGGCACCTCGAGCGGTTCGGTGAAACTCTTTCCGCTGTTGAGCCGCTCCACCAAATCCTTTCTGGGCTCACCTACCCATCCGGGCACCTCGATGAAAGCCAGCACCTGCTTTTTCAGGTTCTTGTCCCTCAAGAGGCGGTTCATCGCCTCGATATAGACATCCACGCCCTTGTTGCGGAATTCATACCTGCCGCTGGTGGATACAATCAATACATCGTCGTCGAGTTGACTGCCCATCAAGGCATTGGCGACATCAATCAAGCGTTTGCGCGCCAAACGGCGTTTACGGGTGAACACCGCCCCCTTTGGAACAAAATTGTTCTCAAAACCATTGGGCAGCACCACATCGACGGGTTTGTCGAGCAACTCCAGGCACTCTTTGGCAGTGATATCGCTCACCGTCGTGAAACAGTCCGCATTCCATGCAGCCTTTTTCTCGATGGAGTGCTTGCTCTGCATATTGAGTTCACCAGCCATCTGGTCGCCATTATAGGCGAAGAGATAGTCGTAAAGCGGCTTGTTGTTGCCCGCGATGCTACGCCCAATGCTGGTGGCATGAGTGGTGAAAATCGTAGCGATTTGCGGCAGTTTCGTCTTGATGTAAAGGAGTCCCAATCCCGTCATCCATTCATTGGCTTGATAGACCACCTTTTCATCCGACTTGATGTAGAAATTATAGAAACTCTCCACCACCAAAGCGGCAGCATAGGAGAACATGGATGCTTCGTCGTAGTCGCCATAAGCATGGAGACTATCCACCTGATAATGCTCCCAAGCCTTGGCGTATATCTCATTTTTTATCTCGAAATAGGGCATGAAATCGACAAGGATGGCAATAGGCAAGCCAGGGACGTTCCATCTTCCGATTTTCATTTTCAAGCCGTCTTCCTTTTCTTCCTCCGCGGCTTTCCAGTCTTGGAACAATTCAGGGTCTTCGATAAAGAAAGGGGAGTCTTTTTCCTTCCAGCAATCTGGTCCAATGAATATTATATGGTCGCTTAACTTTTGCTGCAAGGTTTTCGCCCTTGTAGATAAAACCGTATAAATACCACCAACCTTATTGCAAACTTCCCAACTTGATTCGAAGATATAGTTGGGAAACAAAAAATCTTTACCCATCTGAAAAACTAATAAACTCGGTTGCAAAGGTACTAAAAAAAATAAAAAAATTCCTAAGAAGTGCCCATTTTTTTATTGATGTAAATCATATAATGAAGAAATGCATTAACTTTGTAAAACAAAACGATATGATGATGAAAAAATTGATATTGACGTGTTTGTTGGCAATTATAGCCGTTATGGCATCTGCCCAAACCATGAAAGGTTACTACTACAATGACGAATACCAACTCTATTTGCGCATCAACGCAGAGGAGCAGAACGTCGTTGTTCCCGACCAAGAAATTTATGGCGAATTGCCCGGTTATTTTGGTTCGAAACGAGACGGTCGCCTTTGGCTTATCACCGAAGCGAAGATGACAGACAAGAACAAATTGTATATCACTGTCATCAACGACTATGGAAGCGAGGACTTCGAAGCCGTCCTCAGCGAGGACAAAGAACACAGGATTACGATGAAGCACAAAAGCGGCAGCACGTTCAAGATTGTTGTCAACAAGAAATACGTCAAGATTCCCAAAGAAATTGTACTCGTGTTGCAAGAAGGGAAATGATTGGCGTATTTGTTGAGAGGAGTTTGGGAGTTTAGACATTTCTCTCGCAAAAACAGCCCTTTATTTTTTAAGTGATTATCCGCATGTATCCTATAACGCACCGAAGGTGCAATAAGCCCTCAGCCCAGGGCAACGCCCTGGGAAATAGGAAGAAGGCGATCGCCCTATAGGGGCATAAGCCTTTCATCTACAAATGCTTATGCCCCTACAGGGCGACTGTGGACATCTTGATACCCAAGGCGTTGCCTTGGGCTATGTGCTCGTTGGCCTT
>CAMKSZ010000043.1 GCA_946415525.1 uncultured Prevotellaceae bacterium
ATAATGAACAGAACATATTACCATGAAATTGGTCATGATTATTTTCAGGAGTTTGTGAGATTTTTCAGGAGTTTTTTCAGGAGTTTGGGAGTGTAGGAGTTTGGGAGTTTAGACAATAGACTTGCGAACGACGGGGCATTTATAATGAGATATCAAAAATAAAACAATATGCATTGGAGGGAATCTGTCGTGTGACAGATTCCCTCCAGATAAAGCCTTATTGTTCAAGTCAATCGATGTATGAACGAATACTCTTATAACCAATTGGAGACGCCGATGAAATAGAGCAAGGCATAACCCAAAATCATGCTGACGATACCAGTGATGAGCCCTATTTTCGCCATGTCGTTTTGATGGACAAGGTTGGTGGCATACGCCAAAGCGTTGGGAGGTGTCGATATGGGCAGCACCATGGCACTGCTCGAAGCGATTGCCACACCGATGAGAATGGTCGGCGTGCCACCGATTGCCGACAGTTTGTCGCCCATGGCCGAGCAGACGACCACGAGAATGGGCATGAGGAGTGCTGCAGTGGCCGAGTTGGAGATGAAATTGGAGAGTATGTAGCAGAGGATTCCCGACAATAGTAGGATGAACAATGGCGAAAACTCCCCGAAGGGAATGCTCTTGACGGCGAGAGCCGCCAGCCCAGATTCATTCAGGCCGTAGCCAAGGGCGAATCCACCCGCCACCATCCAGATGACGCTCCAGTTGATCTCCTCCAAGTCGCGGCGGTCCACCACCCCCGTCAGCGAGAACACGACGAATGGTATCAGCGCGACCGTATAGGAATTGATGCCGGTGACGGAATCGAGCAGCCACAGTATCACAGTGACGATGAAGGTGACGACGACAATCTTGCTCTTTATGCCAGGTTTCATTCCCCCTTCGATGTCCAATTCGATGGTCTTCTGTGTGAAAGGGAAAAGTTTTTTGAGCATCATCCACCCGAAGAACAAGAGCACCAAGACAAGCGGCACCATGAAAAGCATCCATTGTCCGAAGCCCAATTCCAAGTTCAAGCCTTCGGGGTCGTTGAGATATTTCAGGGCGATGGTGTTGGGCGGGGTGCCGATAGGCGTGCCCATTCCTCCAAGATTGGCAGCGATGGGGATGGAGAGCGCCAACGCGATCCTACCCTTTCCCTCTGGCGGCAACTGCTTGAACACAGGAGTGAGGAACGTCAGCATCATTGCTGCCGTCGCCGTGTTGCTGACGAACATGGAGAAAAGTCCTGTGATGAGCAGGAAGCCCAGCAGCACCATCTCGCTTTTCTTTCCAAAAGGTTTCAGCAGCACTTTGGCCAACTGCGCATCCAGCCCCGTCTTCGTGGCAGCGATGGCCAAGATGAAGCCACCGATGAACAGCATGATGACGGGATCGGCAAAACATGCCATCACGCCCTTGTAGGAGAGGAGTTCCCCAACCTCTTCTGGTTGGCAAATCCATTTCAATCCAGAGTCGCTGCAAGTCAGCAGCATCAGGCCGATGATGGCGACGCTGGTGGCCCATGCAGGCACCACCTCGAACACCCACATCAGCGTGGCAAACGCGAAGATGGCGATGATGCGTTGCTGAACCACATTCAGTCCCTCGATGCCGAATGAATCACTTGGTAGATTCCATAGTAGAAGTGTTAATATCACCACTACGACGGCCTCTACCGTTTTTTTGAACACCCTTCCGGGTTGGAACCGCCTTTCAACATGCATGCTATGTAATGCATCCACAAGGTGGAACCCATTGAAGTTCTTGAACATAACAATCCCTTCTTTTGGTTACTGATAAAGATATAAGTTACACAAACCATCCCCATACATCGTGGAGAGGCATTTCAACCGTTGGAAGGCTGGTCTTCTGACTTGTCTCCACCCCAAAGCGCCTTCTCACCCAAAGGGGCAATGGCTTTCTTGCTTCAGGGCTATAACGGAGTTTACAGCTGCGGGACAGTCGGAGAGTCACACTCCTGTTCCCAATTAAGCACAACTAAGTGCACCTTCTCGGGCAACACTTCTTCGTATTGCGGTGCAAAAGTACTAACTATTTTCATTCTGACAAAATTTGTGGACAAATTTTGGCACTGGCACAGGCCTTATGCCACAAAATCTTTCAGGTACGAAATCATGGTCACACTTTTGTTATCATTGTCTGGCAGAATGGAATATGATGTCACCTTTTTCCTTTTTTTCTAAAAATTGACGTACTTTTGCACCCATCATTCTATTGGAAACAAAAAAGATTTTAGCATGAGTGATTTCAACAGGTTTTTTCACCACATCATGACAAAGCAGGGACGTCGTTTGATAATGATGCTGATGATGGCTGTTGCAACTGTATGTCATGCCCAGACATGGCAATCAGTAGCATTGAAAAGACAGATTACCCATCCCCAGCCGATGACAGGACTGGTGCTATGGCTTGACGAAGCCCGTGACAGGAACGCCACATCATTCATCTGGCAATAGGCAATTATCCCATGAAGAAAAAAATACTTCTTTTCTCCATTCCATTCGTCTTGTTGGCGGCATTTCTCAGCCTTGGCTTCCTGCCATTCCTGTTATTGCCTTTCATCATCCTCGCCGTGAATTATCTCGTTGACAGAAAAGAGAGCAATCCCGTGGTGCAAGAGATGAAAGGAAGGCTTTTCCACAGCGTGGAAGAAGTGGAGCAGGAATATGGGAAACCTGACAGCGTGGTGGTGCTCAATGCCGCGAAGGCAAACGAGATTTCCGATGTGGTCCTTTCATATCCCGAGCGTGGCATCCTCGTAGTGGCAGGCAGAGAGATTCCCATGGATGACATTACAAGCATCGCCCCTAAGAACATGGCGATAATACCTTATGTCGTCGACGAGTACGCCGTGGTCATCAACACGAAGAATCCCGCAGAACCGGTCATTTACCTCCGTGTGGGATACGACATGGGATATGCCCAGGAAGTCGCTATGCAAATTTTCTCCATCTTTGTTCAATGGCATAAAACATCCAATAAATGAGGACATAAGTTGTGATGCAAACTTTCTTTAACAAAAAATATTGCAAAAAAAGCAACAATTATATTACCTTTGTCGCCATAATTCGATGTTGGCGCCAAAGTTGTGGGTGACCATCATTCGTCAAGAGGCATCCAATGATTAAAATATTTATAAGCATGATGAAAAAAGTATTTTTGATGGCAGTTCTCGCAACTGTAATATTGCCTTCAATGGCACAGCAAGTGAAATATTCCATCAGCGGAATATACACTGACAATGGCCCAAAAGCCTATCTGATAGACAAATTATCAGAAAAAAATATCGACAGCGTGGTTGTTGCCAACGGCAAGTTCACATTCAGCGGCACTGCCGAAAAGGACGCCCTGATGGCTGTAAAGGTGGAGAACAGAGGTTGGGAGACCCCGTTCTTCAACGACGGCACACCGGTGGCTGTCAACATGAACGACAGTACGCTGACTGGCTCGCCTTTGAACGAGCGCCTGACGAAGTACAATGTAGAGGGTTATGTCCCCATGAGGGAATTCAGTGCGAAAACCGCCAAGATGACCAGGGATGAAATATTGGCGAACCAAGATGAACTTGTGGACGAGATGAACAAGGCCGGGGATGCAATGGTATCCATAGCCAACAAAGTTTTCAAGGAAGAGAGAAACTCACTGATTCCTGTAGCGTTCGCAGAATTGTACTTCTTTGACAATGGCTCTGAGGCATACGACCAATTGGTAAAGGATCAGGTGGTATTTGCCAACCATCCCTATCTTAAGAAGGCAAAAGAAGAAATTGAAAATTTGTTGAGGCCAAAGGATAGTCCCAAGATGGCCTTTATCGGAAAGCAGTTCACCGACATGGAAATGGCCGACCCCGACGGCAAGATGCACAAGATAAGCGAATTCGTGGGCGAAGGCAAATGGGTGTTGGTGGACTTCTGGGCCTCATGGTGCGGTCCTTGTCGCGCTGAAATGCCCAACGTGCTCGAAGCCTACAACAAATTCCACGACAAGGGGTTCGAGGTGATTGGCATCTCATTCGACGACAAGAAAGCAGCCTGGCTGAAAGCCGTGGAACAGATCAAGATGCCTTGGCTGCAACTCTCCGACCTCAAGGGTTTCAAATGCGCCGCTGCTTCCGTCTATCTGATCGATGCCATTCCCGACAATATTCTCATCGACCCCCAAGGCAAGATAATCGACCGCGCTCTTCGTGGCAAGCCCTTGCACAACCGTCTTCAGAAAATCTTCGGCGAGTAGGCATTCCCATCGACCTTTCCTTGCCAGTTTTCCAAGAGAAGCATGTCTGTCGGAATAAAATCTCCGTCAGACATGCTTCTCCAAATTCTATATACAAAAAACACGGCGATCTTTCGCAGACAGCCGTGCCAGTTTTCCAAGAAAAATTACACTCTATTGATTATAAAGCCTAATACCTAAAACAATTGGAGAACATTATTGTATCATCTTTTTCGTATGCAAAAATAGCGAATAAAAAGCATAATCCATCCTATTTTTAGACCTTTTTTTCATAAAAAATGTATCTTCTTCCGATAACAGAAACGAAAATTCCCTAAAAGACAAAATGTAAAGTCAAAAATGCAACCGTTTACAAGATATATAATTCGATTTGCGGAAGTTTAGAGAAGTGTTCACATTAAAGGAACAGTACAAATAATTGCCATGTTATTGTTCATGAATTGTAGTTCTTGGACTGCCTTGGGCAACAAAAGTAGAGACGTCCCATCGGGGCGTCTCCTATACAAATATAAAGTGCTGTTTTCGCGAGAGTAATGTCTAAACTCCTTAACTCCTTAACTCCTTAAAAAAATCTCCAACGTTGGTGGTCAAGGCTTGAAGAGAGCGATATTGTAATTATAATACTTCTTGTTGCCCGTGATGTCCTCAATGACCCTGATGAATGGCGGGAACTTCACCGACTCGTCGGAAGCCACCCCCTTTGTTTCGAGAATCATCAAGCCAGCGACAGGTTTGGAGAAGTCGTCGAGTTCGAAATACTGTCCCTTCCAGATGAAACTCCTTCTTGTTTTCTTTATGGTCTGCCGGTAAGGGTCAGCCTGTTGCAACAACGAGTTATAGAGATTGTTGCTGATTTGCCGCTCCGTCTGCACACACTCCACGTCGGAGATAGGCGTCTTTGTAGTATGCACATTGACATACTTCCCTTCCCATCCCCTTCTGCGCAGCCTCACTTCGCAACCCGGTTCGGCGACGAGATAAGTCTGTGTGATTTCGCTGGTAATACATTCCGGCAAATCGCCCACCACCTCGACGATATACTTCCGCTCCTCCTCGATGGGCTGAGGCAGTCCGAGCACGAACGAGATTTCCTTCAGCACCCTATTGAGTTTCTTCTCGAAGTCCTCGTGGTTGTTGATGACCCTGAGGTGCGAGTGGCCCGTCCACGCCCCGATGACCTTCTTGTCGAGCATCCTTGCCAGTCGCAGTCCCTCCTCGTCCATCTTCTCATAACGCTGGGCATTGGTGCTTGTGGTGTAGAACTGTTCCGCCCCGTCGGCCGCAGAGACGAGGTGCAGCACGGCGTCGTAGCGGTGGTCGCGCAATTCGGTGGTCGAATATCCAATCGACTTTGTGATGTCCTCCCACATCTCGGGCGTCATATAGGCAGAGATGTCCATCACTCCCCTATCGCACACGATGAGTGTCGGTTGTTCGCACTGCTGCGCCATTTTCATGAACTTGTCCTCCAGCGCCAGTTGGATTTCCAGTGTAGCCTTCTCCCCCTCATAGAAGAGTCCCTTGTTATGGGTGAGGTAGTTCATGCCCGCCTGACTGAAGAGCGTCGGCACCTCGGGGATGGTAAACACCTTGTATCCAAGGCTTGAGAAATGTTCAATCACTTTGACCAGTGCCGTGGTCTTTCCGGCACAAGGGCCACCAGTCAGCACAATTCTCTTAATGTCCGTATTCATAATCGTTATAATTTTAAGGGCACGTCAAATTTCACTGTCGGCGTTCGCCATTCGGCGCAACAATTCGACAAACACCTTCCATATATCCTCCACCGTGCTCAGCAGCACCCGCTCCGAAGTGGAGTGCGGCTCCACGATGCGCGGCCCGATGCTTGCCATCTGTATGCCCGGGTATTTCTGCACGAAATAGCCCGCCTCGAGCACGAAGTGCATCGCCACCGGTCGCGGCCGCCAGCCCAAGACATCGTTGAAGACATCCGAGGTAAGTTGGATGAAAGGCGACTCCACCTCCTCGCGCCAAGCCGGTGCCTCCATCAGCGTCTGCGAGGAGCCTCCCGCCTGTGCGAAGACCTTTGCGATGTCGGCCGCCACCGCCCTCATGTCGTCGTCGATGAAACTACGCGTATGCGTGGAAACGAACAGTTGTCCCTTCTCCATCCAGATGCGGCCCACGTTGTTGGAAGTCTCCACGGTGTCCGCCATCGTCTCGCTCATCTTAATCACCCCCTGCGGGATTTGCTCAAGGCAGTCCATCAGCGCCTCGAAAGCCGCCCTATCGACCACTTTATCCATCGGTGCCACCTTTTCTATATGACAGCGCACGTCAGGGTCGTTTTTGCCATACTCCTGAGCCACCCATTCGTTGAAAGTAGCCTCCTGCGACTTGACGAACTCCGCCGCCTCGCCCGACGGGACGGAGATGACGATTTCCGCCGAAGAAGCGATGGACGCATTCGCCTCGCCCACGCGGATGTGAGCCAGTTCGAGGTCGTATTCGTTGTCGATGGCAGCCAGCAACGCCCATGCCATCACGACGGCACTCGCCCTACCTTTGGCGATGTCCACCCCCGAGTGCCCCCCTTTGCCGCCCGTGACGGTGATGCGGAACCACCGACGCTTGCCCTTGGGAGCCTCGACCGCCATTGCCGGCAAGCAGTGCAACTGCAACAGTGCTCCCGCCGCCCCTGTGGTGATGGTGTCGTAATCCTCGGAATCGAGATTGATGACCCTCCGCCCCTTGATGAAGTCGGGCGAGAGAGCCGCCGCCCCCGTCATGCCATCCTCTTCGTTGGTGGTGGTCATCACCTCCACCGGTCCGTGCACGATGCTGTCGTCGGCGAGCATGGCAAGCGCCATGGAAAGGCCTATGCCGTTGTCCGCCCCCAACGAGGTGCCACGCGCCTTCATCCAACCGTCCTCCACCACGGGCACCACGGCATCGTCGAGCGGATGCTCCATGCCCACGCACACCATGTCCATGTGGTTGAGCACGACCACAGTCTGCGCCTTCTCGCATCCCGGCGAGGCAGGTTTTCTGATGACGACGCAATTTTGGCTGTCGCGCTCGTACTCGCATCCATGCTCCTCAGCGAAGGCGCAGAGGAAGTCCGCCACCTTTTCTTCATGGTGGGAAGGCCTCGGTATTCGGTTGAGTTGGCTGAAGATGTCCATTACACGATCAATGCCAGGATATGACGGTTGATTGTTCATGATAATCTGCTGGTTTAAGGGTATGGTTTACAAATCGCTACAAAGTTAACATAATCGGAGCGCATTGCAAAACAAAAATTGCAATTTTATTTTCAGAAGGCAAAAAGCCGTTGTTTATTTGCCCAATCCATTTTAAAAGTGTAATTTTGCACCCTGATTGAAAAGGGCCCCACAATCCCTTCATAGAACGACAAACAAAAAGGACACTGATTTCAACATGAATTCCCAGATAAAGACACTGCTTTTATTGGTCATCACCTTCACCGCCATCTTCTTCTACGCGCGGTCGCCCATCGGCATCACCTTCGCCCAGCAATTACTCCGCAAGGCCGACCTCAACGTATTCCTTCCCCAGGAAACAGACACCGCCTCGGTAGCACCCGTGGTGGAAGAGAAAGTGGAGCCCGACTCCACCGCCCAGCGTTTCCTCTTCGTGGGCGACTCGATGGTGGAGCCCCTTGCCTACCGTTTCTACGACATCTGCAAGGAGAGCGGCGACACGATGTATGCCGTCACTTGGTATGGCAGCACGACGACCGCCTGGAGCGGCGAGACCCTCGACTACTTCATCGAAGAGGCATCGCCCACCTACGTCATATTCTGCATGGGCAGCAACGAACTGTATTCGAAGAACCTGCCCACCATCCACGAGAGTCTGCAGAAGATGAAAGCGAAAGTCGGCGACCGCCCCTGCGTGTTCATCGGTCCCCCCAACACGACCCCCGACGAAGGCCTTAACGACGAGATTGCCAAAGTTTTTGGCAAGAAAGGCTATTTCGACTCCCGCAGCATCGAGATGGAGCGCCGCAAGGACCACCTCCACCCGACGAACAAGGGCGCCGTGGTCTGGATGGACGAAGTGGCGTTGTGGTTGAACAGCGACAGTTGCCACCACCCCGTGGTGCTCCGCCAGCCCACCGGTCCGCAATCCTACAAGATAGAGCACATCGAGGTGATGCAAGTGAAGGACAAGGGTCGCAAGCCCCAGCGTAAAGGACAAAAGGCAGCCTAATGGATATCAGCACCTACCTCACCCAGTTGCTCTCCGCCCCCGACAGCACCTGGTCGTTCGTCTCGCTGCCCTTCGCCGTGGTGTTCATGCTGTTTTTCGGCATCTACATCGTCCTGCGGAATTACACCAAGGCACTGACGTTGGGTTATGTGGTGGTGTTCAGCCTCTTTTTCGCCTACAAGGCCAACGGTGTGCTGATGCTCCTGTTGCCCACCACCGCCCTCCTCTCCTATTTTATGACGCGCCGCATGGACCAAGAGGAAGGGCGCACACGCCAATGGTGGATGTGGGCGACCGTGGTGCTCGACCTGCTGCCGCTGCTCTATTACAAATACACCAACTTCTTCATCGAGATTATCCGCGAGATCACACAGTCGAACCTCTCTCCCCTGTCGATTCTCCTGCCCGTAGGCATCTCGTTCTACACCTTCCAGGCCATCAGTTACACGGTGGACGTCTATAAGCGGCGGTTCACGATGGAGACGAGCCTGCTCGAATACCTTTTTTACCTCACGTTCTTCCCCCTGCTGATGGCCGGCCCCATCACCCGTGCCGAGGTGCTCATCCCCCAAATCAAGCAACGCCGCACCATCACCGACAAGCAAGTCTATACCGGTCTGTGGCTGGTGATGAGCGGTCTGCTGAAGAAAGCCCTCATCGCCGACTACATCGCGCAGTACAACAACTGGATATTCAACGACCCCACTGCCTATTCCGGATTCGAGAACCTCATGGGCGTCGTCGGCTACACCCTTCAGATATATTGCGACTTCTCCGGCTACAGCGACATCAGCATCGGCATCGCCCTGCTGCTCGGCATCACGCTCCGCGAGAACTTCCGCTACCCCTACCAGTCGCTCAACCTGCAAGAGTTCTGGCACCGTTGGCACATCTCCCTCTCGACCTGGTTTCGCGACTATGTATATATCCCCTTGGGCGGCAACCGCAAAGGCACCGTCCGCACCTACGTCAACAACTTCGTCACGATGCTGGTGGCCGGCCTGTGGCACGGCGCCTCCTGGATGTTCGTCATCTGGGGCGGACTCCATGGATTAGGACTGGTGGTGCACAAATTCTGCAAGCGGTGGTTGGAACGCATCCCCGACACCTGGTATGTGAAATGCCTCTCCTGGACCCTCACCTTCGCCTACGTCGCCTTGGCATGGACGTTCTTCCGCTCCCGCGACCTCTCCACGGCATTGACCATCCTTGGCAGGATTTTCCAAGACTTCAGCCTCGCCTATCTTGCACCTTTCGTGGAAACCCGCCTGACATGGACGCTCTTTGTCGTCGCCGGCCTCATTCTCCACGGCGTGCGTGAACGCCATGTTGACAAACTCCGCCAACTCTACATCGACAGTCCCTGGACCCTGAAACTCATCCTGCTCTTCATCGTCCTGCAGATAGTCATCAATTACCGTCTGAGCGACATACAGCCATTCATCTACGCCCAGTTCTAAGCCTCGACGCCCATTCGACAAGAACATGCACTTTATGAAAGCCATCCCTTGCACCCACCAGAGAAGAGCCGCCCTGCTACTGTTGGCGCTCCTCCCCATCACCCTGCTTTTCGCCTCTACCTTTGTGAAAGCCACCGACCCCGGTTTCGCCTACGTGGGCCGCATCAGTTGGACGACCGTCCCCGAAGCCGCCGTCTGGACCTATCCCGGCATACAGATTCACGCCAACTTCACCGGCACATCCGCCAAGATGAAGACCAATGCCGGTTGCGGCTACTTCATGGTGGAAATTGACAGTCTGCCCCCCAAGAAAGTGGAATGTGTGAAAGGCAGCGAGCAGACACAACTCGCAGAAGGCCTCGCCCCCGGCACCCACCGGCTCACCCTTACCTATCTTATAGAAGGAACATACAAAAAGCCCACTTTCTACGGCCTCTACCTCGACGACGGCTGTACGTTGGGCGACCGTCCCGTCCTTCCCGAGCGCCGCATCGAATTCATCGGCAACTCCATCACCTGCGGCTACGGCATCGAAGGCGACGGCAGCGAGAAGAAATTCCTTTTCAGCAAGCAGAATTTCTACGAGACCTACGCCGCCCGCACCGCCCGCGCCTTGGGCGCCCAATGCC
Source organism: uncultured Prevotellaceae bacterium (assembly GCA_946415525.1). Lineage (GTDB taxonomy): Bacteria > Bacteroidota > Bacteroidia > Bacteroidales > Bacteroidaceae > Prevotella. The sequence goes on from CAMKSZ010000043.1 coordinate 10,529, forward strand.
AGGTGTGCGCACGTAGCGGCATCGGCATCTACCGCAACTACGCCGGCAAGATTCCCAACGAAATCATGCCCAACATCTATCCCCAGACGTTCTATGCCACCTCCGGCGAACAATGGGACTTCTCGCTCTTCCAGCCCGACGTGGTGTGCGTCAACCTCGGGTGCAACGACACGTCGGTGGGCAAGTACGACCAGCACCAACTCACCGAAGCCTTCAAACGGTTCACCCGAACGCTCCGCGAGCACTACCCCAACGCCAAAATCGTGTATATCATCGGAGCCATCCCCACCTCGCGCCGATTGACCGACATCCAGGCAGCCCACGACGCAGCGATAGCCGATGCCGCTGAGCGCGGCGACCACGAAGTCTATCGGATGGAATTCACCCCCGACGACGGTTCGCTTGGCTGGGGCTCACAAGGGCACCCCTCCATGCGCCGCCATGCCCTGATGGCAGAAGAACTCACCGCCTTCCTCCGCAGCATCACAGGATGGGAATAGGCCATCGCCCACCCCATTCCCACCTCGGCAGAAATGTCCAGAAAAACAAAAAAATTCCGCGAAAATTGTTGGAGAAAAAAAAATTTTATACTTTTGCGGCGTTTTAAGAATCAAATGACATGAGGAAATTATTGTTTACAATAACTGTTGGCCTATTGCTCATGTTCGCCGCCTCGTGCGACGACGACAAGAAAGCCGCCCAGATATTGCGAGAAAGCACCGAAATCGCCAAAGAACGCACCGACTCTTTCATCCAAGTGCAAAAAGACTCCATCGCCAAGGAGCGCATCCGTGAGAAGCGCCGCTCCGACAGTTTGCGCCGCGTGGACTCCCTGCGCCGCATCTATGAGCGCAGCAACATCACCATCTCTGGCAAGGTAGGCGAATCGTCCGCCACGCTGACCGTCCGCCGCAACAACGACATCGACGGGGTGAGCGGCACCTTCAACTGCGAGGGCCGTACCGTGCGTGTGAGCGGCACCTTTGGCGACCGTGTGAAACTTAATGGCAAGCAGCAAATCGACAGCGTGTCGTCGCTGAAAGTGAGCATCAGCCTCACCCGTGTGGAGGACCAATACAGTGGTCAGGTGACCTTCAACCGCGACGGCAACTCCTACACCCGGCAAGCCATCCTTCATAAATATTGAGAAGGAACGAGATTAAAAATTCAAGGGGTGTGCCAAAATGGATTATTTGGCACACCCCTTTGTTTTTGGGAGAGGATGGATGGGGTAATGACTATACCCCTTTAATTATTTGACAGTCACTTTCTTCACGCGGCTCCCTTGGCGGACGACGTAGAGGCCGCGAGGCAAGCCCTCGAGACGGGAGCCACGATAGGTGCCATCGATGGCAAAGACAGCCACGCCGTCACTGCTGTCGGCAGCCACCCCTTTGATGTCCGACATTCCCGTCGAAAGGTCAACGGACAAGAAGAGGTCGTCGGTCTGGTCGGCAAGGTCGGTTCCCATATACGAAATATCCGATAGCATGCTCTTAATGATTTCGCCGGCATATTCAGCAAAGTAGATGCTCATGGACGAAGCGAGGAACGCACGCGTATCGGCGCTCTGCTGGTCGAAGACGAGGTCGCACGCCTTCTTGCAGTCAGCCTCCAACTGCGCCATGATATTGTCATAGGCATTTTTCAGATGCTCGTTGCCCTCGAAGATGGTGAAAATCACCTTGCGGAAGGTCTCCCCGAAAGCCTCGTTGGCAATCGCCGACAATTCCGCAGGGTCTTGCGGCACATCGTCGAGCACTCCGGCAAACTCCGGCACGTCGGCAAATGCCGACAACATCTCATTGAAGGTGGACATATACCTCGGCACCAAGTCGGCGATGGAATTGACGAGCGTCTCATCCACCTTGTCGTGTGCCGCTTGCTGCAAGTCAGCGAACGACGGGGTACTCCAAATGTAGCGCGTATCGACGTCAAGGCGCGAGAGGTCGTCGCTGAGGGTGAGCACCCTGAACTGCGCAGGATAAGTGATGGTGGAAGCCGACGAAATCTCAGTCAAGTAATTGTCGGTCTCCAATCCCCGTATGCGCGAAGCGCTGGGCAGGTGCATGTGCCCTGTGAGCGCCACCCTTACCCCGTGGTCCGCCAAGAGCCTTGCGATGTTGTCGCCGTTCTCTGTGGCGGCAGAAGCCATGAGCCTTCCCTGGCCATTGTAATGCTGCAAGAGTTGGTGATGGATGGCGACGAGCACCACCTTGCCCTCCTCGCGAGCCTTGTCAGCCTGGTCGACAATCCAATCGAGCGTCGGTTGGTGGATGAGTCCAAACTCACCCACGTTCTCGCCAACGTCGCCGCGGCTGGGGATCCGGCAGTCGTCGATGCCGATGAACCTCACCCCCGGGAAGATGTCGCAAGCGTAGGTAAGCGAATTGGGGTCGCGCTCCGACGAAGGTCCCCAACCGAAATCGCGGTAGAATGTGACAAACTCGTCGGGCGTGACGCTGGCGGTCCTTTTCAAGCCCTCGGCAGTATAACGATAGGCATTTTGGTTCTCCATATCGTGGTTGCCAGGGATGACCAACGAGGGGATGCCCTCCTTAGCCAACTGCTGCAGAAATTCAGCGAAGACGGCATGGCTCTCCACCTCGCCATCCTTCGTCATGTCGCCCGGGACAATCACCAGGTCAGGTTTCAGCGCACGAATGGTATCGGCACAAACCTGCAATATCTCATAACTCTGCGGCAGAAGTTTGCGGTCAACCCCCATCCAGAACTTGTAGCGATCGTTAGTAGGGTCTTCCACCAATTCAGGTGCCAACACATGGGGGTCGGAGATGACGAAAATTTTCTTACCTCCCGTAGGCAACGGATGGTCGCCGACAGAGAACGACGTCTCAGCCACCCCATCGCCACTTGCCGTCACCAACCGTGCATGGTAACGCCCCGGCTGCAGCACAGAGGGCACATGATAGACCCCACTGCCGCCGCCAATTTCACACACCTCCTTCAAGGGAAGCATCGCCACGTTGTGGTAAAGCAAAATCCTGTCGCCCGCCTGGGTGCCACTATACTCGATGGCAACGGACTCGCCCGGAGCGAAGGCACCGCGACCACCCTCGACGGAAAGTTGTTGGGCCATCATCGTCGCCGGCATCATCGCCATACAAGACGCCCATACCATTTTCATCAAACTGGAAAGCATATTCTTTTTCATCATATTATATAATATTTCTGCTTATATAATTTTTCTTCCGAAACAGTTGCCATTCCATCCGGAATGCATACAAGTCGCAAAAATAAAGAAAAAAAATGAAATGACCTTGATTTTTTTGTTTTTTCATTTTTTTCTTGAAGGGGAGAGGGGGGTATTTCGATATTTCGATATATCGATATATCGAGATGACGAGATATCGAGATGACGAGATATCGAGACGGGCTAACGGCGAGATGACGACACGGCGAGACGGGCTAATGACGACACGGCGAGACAGCGAGACAAAATCATCACTGCCAGATTTGTCAGTGTGACAAGATTGTCAGTAAAGAAACGTAAAAGAATATTTAAAAGTTGCGACTGATAGTTAACACAACTTTACCGATTGTTAAAAGAGGACAAATATTCGCATAAAATTTACGTTTCACATTTTTTGCGTCTAATTTTGCAGTAGAATTTGAAAATCCGAACATAAAATATAAGCAAATGAAACTAAATTTGAGCAAGACAATGAAGACATTAGCATGCGCAGCAGCCCTCATCTTGACGGCAGGCGCCTTCAGCACCCTCATCGCCGCACCCGTTGGCGGACAAGTTGACCTCACTTATGCAGCCGAGAAAGCCGTCCCTGCAGTGGTCCACATCAAGTATGTACAAAACTCGAAAGTGAAGACGGTGGAAGTAGAGGACCCATTTGGCGGTTTCTTCAGCGACCCCTTCGGTTTCTTCGGCAACCCCAATAGCGGCGAGAAGCAACGCCGCCAGGTGCAGACCCCGAAGCGCGAAGCCAGCGGTTCCGGCGTGCTCATCTCCTCCGACGGTTTCATCGTGACCAACAATCACGTAGTGGAAGGAGCCGACGAACTCACCGTCACGCTGAACGACAACCGTGAATACTCAGCCCGCATCATCGGCACCGACAAGACCACCGACCTTGCCCTCATCAAGATTGACGGCAAGAGCCTTCCCTACCTGCCCGTTGGCGACTCCGACAAGTTGAAGGTAGGCGAATGGGTGATTGCCGTGGGCAACCCCTTCAACCTCAACTCCACCGTGACCGCCGGCATCGTCAGTGCCAAGGCCCGTTCGCTGTATGCCAACGGTGTGGAATCGTTTATCCAGACCGATGCCGCCATCAACCAAGGCAATTCCGGCGGTGCCCTCGTCAACACCCAGGGCGAGTTGGTAGGCATCAACGCCATGCTCTACTCACAGACAGGCAGTTACAGCGGTTATGGTTTCGCCATCCCCACCACGATTATGAATAAGGTGGTGAGCGACCTCAAGCAATACGGCACCGTGCAGCGCGCCGTGCTGATGATTGTCGGCCAGGACGCCCACAACTACATCGACAGCGAGAAGAACAAGGGCAATGAACCCGACCTTGGCACCAACGAAGGCGTCTATATCCAGAAGGTGGAAGACGGTGGCGCCGGCGCCGATGCCGGTTTGGTGGAAGGCGACGTCATCACCGCCATCGACGGCAAGAAGGTGACGAAGATGGCCGAACTGCAAGAGGTACTCGCCAACAAGCGCCCTGGCGACAAGGTGACGGTGACCTACCTGCACAAGAAGTCGAAGAAAGAGAAGACAGTGACCCTGAAAAACTCTCAGGGCACGACGGAAGTGATGAAGAGTGCCGACCTCGACATTCTCGGTGCCAACTTCAAGGCCATCACCGACGAGCAGAAGAAGCAACTCGGCATCAGTTATGGTCTGGAAATCACGAAGGTGAACAAAGGCAAGTTGGACGAGGAAGGCCTGACCAAGGGCTTTATCATCCAGAAAGTGAACGAAGAGCCGATGAAGACCATCGACGACCTTCAGAAAGTGGTGAAAGAAGCCTCTACCAGCAAGGAGCCCGTGCTCTACATCCAAGGCATCTATCCCACCGGCAAGAAGAAATACTTCGCCATCGCCCTGAAAGACTAAAGGTGTGTTTTTTTGACACAGGACTCACCTTAACGGCATCACCTTCGGGCGACATGAACGCACAAAAACAGACAAATGCGCAAATAATCGCGCATTTGTTTGTTTTTTCACTGAAATAGTCGTACTTTTGCATTCACTTAGAAGAATCTGCCATGAGACAATTGAAGATTACACAGTCGATTACGAATAGGGAGAGTGCCTCTCTCGACAAGTATCTACAGGAAATCGGACGTGAGGAACTTATATCCGTCGAAGAAGAGGTGGAACTTGCCCAGCGTATCCGCAAAGGCGACCGCAAGGCGTTGGAGAAACTTACCCGCGCCAACCTCCGTTTTGTTGTCTCCGTGGCCAAGCAGTATCAAAACCACGGCTTGAGCCTGCCCGACCTCATCAACGAGGGGAACCTCGGGCTTATCAAGGCCGCCGAGAAGTTTGACGAGACCCGCGGCTTCAAGTTCATCTCCTATGCCGTGTGGTGGATTCGGCAGAGCATTCTTCAAGCCATCGCCGAGCAGAGCCGCATCGTGCGCCTCCCCCTCAACCAAGTAGGGTCGGTGAACAAGATCATCAAGGTGCAGCATCAGTTGGAGCAAGCCAACGAGCGCCGCCCGAGCATCGACGAGATAGCCGCCATCGTGGACCTGCCCGAGGACAAGATAGAAGACGCGCTGAAAGTGAACACGCACCACGTGTCGGTGGACGCCCCCTTCGTTGACGGCGAGGAGAACAGCCTGCTCGACATTCTACCCAACGACGACTCGCCAATGGCCGACTACGAGTTGGTGCTTGAATCACTTCGCAACGAAATCAATCGTGCCCTGCTCACCCTGAACGAGCGCGAGCGCCGAGTCATAGAGGCCTTCTACGGCATCAACCAGAACGAGATGACGCTGGAAGAAATAGGCGAGAAATACGGGCTAACGCGAGAGAGAGTTCGCCAAATCAAGGAGAAGGCCATCCGCCGTCTGCGCCACAACACTAAGAACAAGTTGCTGAAATCCTATTTGGGACAATAGTCGGCAAAATATATTTTAAGGTACAAAGACCATAATGACAAAGAAGACATTAGTATTTTCGCTGCTTGCCCTGCTGCTCTGCAGTTTGTCGGTCACAGCAAAAATGCGCTGCACGCCGGTCTATATGTTCGGCACGTCGGCCTCATTTTGCGACTCCATCGTCTATTTCACCGACATCCAGGTGGTGGACAGTGCTTGGATAGACGAGAAGACCAACTTTTTGGTGAACCGCTGGGACTATTCCAATCAACTTCGCAGTCATTTCAACCTAACGGGTCACCCCAACCGCACCTGCGTGGTCTGCTTCGCCACCTCAGAAAAGGACATCCGCAAGAAATACGCCAAGATGCGCAAGAAATTCACCGGTTCGCCCAAGAAGCCCACCCGCTACGACTTGCGACAACTGGAGGAAGATGAATTCAAGTTTTCCGCCGTGACCCCGAGCGTCATCGACGAGGAGAGCCAGCAGGAAATGAAGAAGCAGAAGCCGGAGAAGGTCAAACCCGCCAAGAAGCAGAAGCCCGCCAAGCAACTCCGGCGCAACAACAACGACAACACCGAGAGCGACACACCCCCATCGATGCCTCCCCGTCGTTAA
>CAMKSZ010000044.1 GCA_946415525.1 uncultured Prevotellaceae bacterium
CATCAATGCGGTGCGCACCTCTCACTATCCCAACGACCCGGTATTCTACGACCTCTGCGACAAATATGGCCTCTATGTGCTGGCGGAAGCGAATGTGGAGTGCCATGCCAACATGCGGTTGTCTTCGGTAGAGAAGTTCCGCAATGCCATGGTGGAGCGCTCACAGAATCATGTACGGTGGATGCGCAACCATGTCTGCATCTTCATTTGGTCGTTTGGCAACGAGTCAGGCAATGGCGAAAATTTCCGTTATGTTGCGCAGGCCATCAAGCAACTTGACAAAACTCGGCTCACACACTATGAGGGCAACAGCGACTTCGCCGATGTTTCTTCTACGATGTACGGCAGTTATGAGACCATCGAGTGGATAGGCTCTTCACGAAAGGGAAAGAGTGGACAGAAGCCTCACATCCAGTGTGAGAATTCTCACTCCATGGGCAACTCCATGGGTAATGTGAGGGATATGTTCAACCTTTACGAGAAATATCCTTGTCTGACAGGAGAGTTCATCTGGGACTTCAAAGACCAGGGGCTGCTCACACGTAGCGCAAATGGTATGGACTATTGGGCGTATGGTGGCGACTTTGGCGACAATCCCAATGACGGTAATTTCTGTATCAACGGACTGGTGCGTCCCGACCATTCGCTGACGGCAAAGTCTTATAACACAAAGAAAATATACCAGCCATTGGAGTTCCGTGCCATCAGTGGCAAACCGTCGCAGTTCCGCGTGAAAAACAAGATGGCTTTCCTAAGCAGCACGGTATATGACGTGAGGTATGCCTTGGAGGATGAGGAGGGCAACGTGCTGTCCAACGGTATCATCGACCGCGAGGTGGCTGCTGGCGACAGTGCTGCCGTCAACATCGATTTGTCGGCTTTGACGACTGTCGATGAGGCACATGAGGCGTTTATTCACTTTACTGCTACGCTCCGCGAAACTCAACCTTGGGCAGACGCTGGCTATGTCGTGGCTGAGGAAAAACTGCAAGTGAAGGCGGCCAATAGGCCGATGTACGACTTCGAGCGAAGGGCGGCGAGTGGCACGGTGACCGTCGAGGAGAGTAATGTGGCTATCACGGTCAAGGGCGAGCACTTTAGGGCGGCTTTCAGCAAGAGCCTGGGCACGCTTAGCGGCTATCAATACGATGGTGTTCTGATGATGAGCAAACCGCTGCTGCTCAATGTCTTCCGCTTGCCTACAGACAATGATGGACGCCAAACGGCGAGTTGGGATGCCATGGGATTGCGCTCTTTGTCGGTGAAATGTACTTCGGCGGACGTCGTGACAAGTAGCGATGGAAAGACTGCCAATGTCAGATGCGCGAGTACCTACACGGGAAAGAACGGTACTTCTTTCGATGTGGACCTTAGTTTCATCGTATGTGCCGACGGGGCCATCATGGTCAACTCAATGATTAGGCCGTCCAATAGCGGCGCCATCTTGCCGAAGATGGGCTTCCGCCTGGAAATGCCTGCCGCCATGGAACAACTTGAATGGTTCGGTCGTGGACCGTGGGATAACTACCGTGACCGAAAGGAGGCTTGCTTGCCTGCTATCTATAAGAGTACGGTAAGCGAACAACAGGAGGATTATATCTTGCCGCAGGAACATGGTACCAAACAGGAGGTGCGTTGGCTCGCACTCACCGACCCTGAGGGACATGGTCTTCTCTTTGCTGCTCCCGACAAGATGGCGGCATCGGCGGTTCATTTCCGTCCCGAGGACAACTATACCGATCGCAACAACCGTTCACGCCATACGTATCAGTTCAAGACTTGCACTACGGCTGTCGTCTCTCTTGATGCTGTCACCCGCGGATTGGGCAATGCCTCATGCGGTCCCGATGTGAGGGATATGTATGAATTGAAGGCGGCCAATACGGCTTTCCGGTTTATGATCATTCCGCTGGCCGAGGGTGTCAGGGCGGCAGAAGAGGCTCGTGTCGATATGCCGGTATGCCAGCCTGTCAGTTGTGAGAGACAGAACAATGGCCTCGTCAAAATGAGCACGCCCACCAAGGGTGCCACCATTTATTATAGTATCGATGGCGGAGAGTATCAGAAATATACAGGTCCGGTGTTGCACCACGATGCTTGCACCGTGAAGGTGTATTGTAGTCTCGAAGGAATGATGGATAGCCCGGAGATGTCCTATCACTTCGATATGTTCATCAACAAGGGCAATTGGAAACTCGTCAGTGCCGACAGCCAGCACGGTGGCAACGAGGCAAGGCTGGCATTCGATGGTAACACGGGCACCTTCTGGCACACTGAATACCAAGGCAGCGAGCCCAAATGTCCTCATACGCTTGTTGTGGATATGGGCACTTCCTACCGTGTGACGGCTTTCACCTACTTGGCACGGCAAGATGGCAACCAGAACGGAATGGTGAAAGGATATGAGGTCTTCTTGAGCGACGACGGGAAGACATGGGGCGCGGCAGTGGCTTCGGGGGAGTTCAAGAATACTACGGCGCTGCAAGTCGCTCCTCTGAAGAAAACCACCACAGGTCGCTACCTGAAATTCGTGGCAAAGTCGGAAATCAACGGCAATGCATGGACGTCGGCTGCTGAAATAGGCATTCAGGCGGAAGCCGAGGTTACGTCCATGGACTCGCCCATCATAAGGACCGTTCCTCCCACTGGTCTCTATGACCTGCAGGGGCGTCGTCTCGCTTCCACCGGTCACAAAAAAGGCATCTTCATCCAAAACGGCAAAAAGGTGCTCCACTAACCCCAATGTGCTCTAAGGATTCTAAGGACTTTAATGACCTTAATGACCTTAAAGACCTTAAAGACCTTAAAGACCTTAATGACCTTAATGTCCTTAGAGCCCTTTCTCCACTTAATCTGAAATCTTTTTTGTCGTAAGTGCTGTTTTTCCGTCAGATTTGTTTATCTTTGTCTTCTGTAGTGGCTTTTTGGAGCCAATAATCAATGAAGACAATGACAGAAAAAGAGAAAATGCTGGCTGGATTGCCTTATTCGGCCGTCGATACAGAATTGCTGAGTGAATTGGCGGAGGTGAGGGAGATTGTACATGACTACAACCTGCTGAGGCCTTCCGACAATAAGGCAAAATTGCAACTGCTAAAGTCGTTATTGGGGCATGTCGCCGACAACGACTTGATTATTGTACAGCCTTTCTATTGCGATTATGGCAAGCAAATCAGTGTGGGAAAGCGTTTCTTTGCCAATTTCAATTTCACGGTGCTGGATGAGGCTGCCGTAGAAATAGGGGATGATTGTTTTATCGGGCCGAATGTGAGTATCTACACTGCTTGCCATAGCACCGACCCCGTGGAGAGAAATTCACGCAAGGAATGGGCTAAACCGGTTCGCATTGGGTCTAATGTCTGGATAGGGGGGAGCGTGACCATCTTGCCGGGGGTGACCATTGGCGATAACGTGACGATTGGGGCTGGTTCCGTAGTGGTGGGTGATATCCCTTCCAACGTGGTGGCAGTGGGCAATCCTTGTAAAATCGTAAAAAGTGTTTAGCATGGAAAGGAACATACATGATGATGTGCAACTGATGCGGCTCATCGACGAATTGGGTTTCTTGCCTTTGCTGAGTAATGACATAAGGGGCTTTTCGGCTGAGGAATGGGTGGATGACGATTGCAGGTATGTCGTCTTTCCCGATGGGGGATGGGATTGGCCCCTGTGGAAATGGAAAGGACCTGTCGTGACGGCTGGCAACTGCGTATATGGCAAGTTCTTCGACCGAAAGGCGGGATTCGTCAGCAAGGAGTGGTGGCCCGACCTCTGCAATTATCGCCGTAGCATCCATCCAATGCCTGATGAGGGGTCGGTCGAGGAGGCTATCTTGATGACTTTGCAGGAAAAAGGCAGCCTCATCACTCGACAACTGAGGGCTGAGTGTGGATTTACAGGAACGAAAATGAGGGGGCGCTTTGATGCTTACGTCACACGGCTTCAAATGGGGTGCTACATAGTCACTGAGGATTTCGTCTATCCAAGGGACAAGCATAATCGTGAGTATGGTTGGGGATGGTCGCTGCTTTCCACCCCGGAACGGTTGATGGGAAAAGAGGCTTGTGCCTGTCCTCGTACTCCCGAAGAGTCTTTCCATCGGATGTGGGAGCATCTAAGGGGCATCTTGCCTTCGGCAAGCGATAGGCAAATCCTTAAAATCCTCAAGTAATGGATGATACATTGATCTTAAGAAGATGATTAAAATATGAGAAGAATTGTTGGGGTCATAATGTTTTCGTTGATGTCCGTCGTCTGCCATGCGGCTGGCGCCTTGAAGTATGACTTTGTGGTGGATGCCAATGGGACAGGGGATTTCACGTCTGTCCAAGCCGCTGTCAATGCCGTGCCTGACTTCAGAAAGGCGGGGCCTACCAAAATCTTCATAAAGAAGGGGGTGTATAAGGAGAAAATCGTTATCGCCGAAACCAAACAGGGCGTGCAGTTTTATGGCGAAGAGGGGACGGTTATCACCTACGATGACTATGCCAACAAACCCAATGTCTTTGGGGAGAACAAGGGAACGAGCGGTTCTTCCACCATCTATGTCTTCGGACCTGATTTCGTGGCGGAAAACATCACTTTCGAGAACTCTTCAGGGCCTGTTGGACAAGCGGTGGCTGTTCAGATTGGGGGTGATAGGGCGGTTTTCCGCAAATGCCGCTTCTTGGGGTTCCAAGATACGCTCTATACTTATGGTGAGAATACCAGGGAGTATTTCGAGGATTGTTATATCGAGGGGACGGTGGACTTCATTTTCGGGAAGGCGACGGCTGTTTTCATGCGCTGCCACATTCACAGCAAGTCAAAAGGATATGTCACCGCTCCTGCTACTCCGCAGGGGGTGCCCTATGGATATGTGTTCTACGACTGCGACTTGACGGCTGACAAAGATCTTCCCACGGCTTCTGTATTCCTTTCACGTCCTTGGCGACCTTATGGGCAGGCGGTGTATATCCGTTGCCAAATGGGGGCGCATATCCATCCTGAAGGGTGGGATAATTGGGGCAATGCGGCCAATGAATCGACGGCGTTTTATGCTGAATACCAAAGCCGTGGCGATGGGGCGAATCCGACAAGCCGAGTGGCTTGGTCGCATCAACTTGCCGATATCGACAATTATGAGGTGACCAAGGTGCTGGCTGGGAAGGATGGTTGGAACCCTACTGCCAAATAGAGCGGTTTATTCTTCATGCATTCATCATCTCGTCAAGCAGGGCCTTGTGGTGTCCTGCTAAGATGATGTGGTGATTGCCGATGGGATGGGTGAGGAAATACGTGGCGTCGTCTGGGTGGCTGAGCCGTATCACCTGCTGGGTCCGGCAGAGGTTGGGGAGCGACGGACTGTCGGTCAGCATGCCTTCTGCTGCATAGTGTCTTTGTTCGTTGGTTGAGGTCTTGAAAATGGTCACTGGGCCGTTGGGCATGATGCCTCGTATTCCAACACCGATGCCTGACTCAAAATGTGTGTCAAGGGCGAACCGCTTCACCATGTCGAAAGGAATGGTGCAGTGGGCAAACCATACTTCGCCTGTGTGGGGGTCGATGCTGGCTGGATTGGCTTGGAATCCCGTTTGGCGAGTGAGGGCTTGGGCGATGGCCATGCTAATCATCGCGGGTACGTCGCCTTCGCAACTGGCAATGATGTCTTCGCTGTTGAGCAATGAGAGGGCGAGACAACCGGTGTTGTGGAGGGTGCCCAAAAGGTCGAAACATCTCAGGGTGAGGCCGTTCAGGCGGTAGTCGTTGACCATCCCTTTCAATGCGTGGTAGATGCGAAGGGCATCGGGAATGTTGTTGCTCACCTGGGTGGTTGGGGTACTAAGCAGTTGGGGCATTCCTTTCCTATTGCATATTCCATCCCATTCTTCATTGGTGCTGGTGGAAAGGGTGTTGAAACGCTCTTGCACTTCTTGTATGGGCAACTCCACCAATTCTATCCCCCATCTTTCTGCAACGATTGTTGGGTCGGCTTGACTGGCGATGAGCCAGTCGGAGGGGGTGCCGATGATGCCTAAGCGCATGCCCTTTAGGCGGGCATGGGCTTCGTTGACTTGCTGAAGACGCTGGATGCGTTGACAAACGTAGTCTGAGGTTCCGTGAATGATTTCGCCTCGCATGCCATGCAACTGGAGGTAGGAAAGAATCTCGATGGAGGCGGCCAACGAATTGTTCTTGTGGGAGGCCAACAAGTAGATGGGGCGACCTGGGGATTGTGCGCTGATGGTGGGGAGCAAACGGCGGAATATGCTTTCCGTTCCACCTGTCCTGACGAAAATCAAGTCGAGTGGATGTTGGCCATAGTCGCTGAAGTCCGTGGAACACAATTGGCAAGTGAGGCCGAGACTGCTGAGGAATTGCTCTGTCTCGGCCTTTACGGTGCTCGCGTCGTGCAACTCAGAAGTGAGTGTGTAGATGGCGATGTCGTTCATGTCTGTCAAATCAGTGAGAAGGCTACGTCCATCATGTGGGTGAAAGTCGTTTGGCGCTCTTCTGCTGTAGTGACTTCTCCAGTGAGCAGGTGGTCGGAGATGGTGCAGATGGTCAAGGCTTGCTTGCCTGAGCGGGCGGCATTCATGTAGAGGGCGGCGGCTTCCATCTCAACGGCGAGCACACCCATTTTCATCCATTTCTCATGCTGGGGATGCTCGGAATAGAAAATGTCGGAGGAGAACACGTTGCCTACTTTGTAGCGGTAGCCGAGTCGGTCGCAGGTGTCGGCGGCTTTGCGCAATAGGTCGAAATTGGCGATGGGGGCGTAACTGCCGGGCAATTCATACTGACCGACGTAGTTGGAGTCGGTGCAGGCGCCCATGGCGATGACGAGGTCGCCTACATGAAGGTCGGGGTGCATCGAACCCGCTGAACCGACACGGACGATGGTCTTCACATCGTAGAAATTGAATAATTCGTAGGAGTAAATGCCGATGGAGGGCATGCCCATGCCGTGCCCCATCACGCTTACGCGTTTGCCGTCGTGGGTGCCGGTGAAGCCGAGCATGCCGCGGACATTGTTGAATTGGACGGGATTGTCTAAAAATTTCTCAGCCATGAACTTGGCGCGAAGGGGATCGCCGGACATAATCACGGTTTCGGCTATCTCACCGGGTTGGGCGCCGATGTGGGGGGTGGGTGTCTTTGCCATAATCTTTAATTTTAGGTTGTTGTTTGTTTATCTAATTGACGATGACCAAACCACCGTTTTGGGGGATGGTCACCTTGATTCGTTGTTGACGGGGGAGTTTCATTGTCTTCATGCTGCCTTGGTTTTGCTTGTCGTCGCTGTAAACCCTAAGTGGGGTGCCGGCTTCGATGAAGGGAAGCGAGAGGGTGGCTGTATAGGGCTGGGCGTCTGCATTGACACCGGCTACATACCACTTGTCGCCGTGACGGCGGGCAAGGATGACGTATTTGCCTGGATAGCCGTCGATAAACTTCACTTCGTCCCAAGTTGTGGGGACTTCTTTCATGAAGTCAATGGCCCAAGAGGGGGCGTCGTCAAGGTTGTTGGGGGCGAGGGCAAAATGCTGGACGGCACTTTGGAAGAGAACGGCGACGGACAAGGCGAAGACGTCGCTGGTCATACGCCGACTGCCGTGCTGGTTGTCGGCACTGTAGAATTTGTTGAGGGCAGAACCGCCGAAATCCATCGACCCGACAGTGTTGCGGATGAAAGGGTGGATGCACGCATTGAAGGCTTCCTTGTTGCAGAAGTCTTGGGAGAAATGGAGGTTCTCACTGGCGAGGACGGCTTCGCTGGCGGCATAGTTGGGATACATGCGCTCCCAACCGCGGGGAAGGGTGCAACCATGGAAAATCACCAACAGGCCATAGTCGTTGGCGTCGGCGAGGATGTCTTCGTAAAGTTGCATCATCGGTTGCTTGTCGCCGCCGAAAAAGTCAACTTTGATGCCGCGGATGCCCACGCGTTGCATCCAGGCCATTTCGCGACGGCGCTCAATGGCGTTGTTCATCTTTCCAATGGGGGTTTGGGGGGCGTCGTTCCAATAGCCGTTGCTGTTGTACCACAAGAAAAGGCCTACGCCTTTTGTCTTGCCGTATTGGGCGAGTTCGGCTATCCGCTCGTAGCCGATGCGCTGGTCCCAGAAGGCGTCGATGAGCACACTTTGGTAGCCCATTGCTGCCGAAAAGTCGATATAGCGGCGCTGCTCGTCGTAGTTGCAACTGTTGTCCATGCCGATAATCCAACTCCAGGATCCTTTTCCATAGGTGTAGGGACGGGACGCTTCGTAGCGGGGGGCTACCAAGTCGAAGGCTACGGTGGTCTCCACGATGTTGGCAAGGGTCTTGCCGATGGTGATGGTGCGCCAGGGGGTGTGTCCGGGCAAGGGAATGCCGGGAGTGGTGGAGCCAAGGCCGTTGTTTTCGCCGGATTGGGGGAATCCAATGCGGTAGAGGCCGTCGTGGACGTTGAGCAGTCTGCTGCCGCAATAACTGCCGTCAACGCCTGACTCGCTGATTAATACCCAACCTACTGCACTGTCTTTCCCCTGTGAAAGTGGGGCTTTGAACAGACAGGGGAAGGTATAGCCTTCGCCCCATCCATTGGTGCCCATGGGTTGGTCGGTGCTATATGGGGTCTCGTAACTGGGTGAGGTGCGGGCAAAACCGCCCATGGGTTTGGATTGGGGACAGAGGAAGGTGGTGGTGCCTTCGGGAAGCAGAAAACCACTTGCTTCTTCTTCGACTATGCAGCATCGGGTGTCGCGGCGGGGGAAAAGTTGGTAACGGAAGGCGACGTCGCGGTCGCTCACACGGAATACAATGTCCAACACCGGACGGCCGTCTCGTGCAAAATGGCAGGTGGCCTCTGTGGCTGTATATTCCACGCGACTTTGTTTGATGTTCCCAAGAGTATAACTGTCATTGATGGTCTTCGTTTCACAATTGGTGAGCGACAAATTGGTGGTCAAGTCGGCAACGTTGGTCTTCAAGCCCAGTGGGGAGGGGAGAAGGATGGTGGTGCCGTCAAGGCTCACGGTATAGGTGGGGCAGCCTTCCGTGTCGTTCACGTTCACGACGATTTGACCGTTGGGACTGGCAAATTCATGGGGAGCGGCTACTGCTGTCAGAGTGGCCAATGCTGCAAAGAAACAAAGAAGTGGTCTGTTCATTGTAATGAAGATGAAATAGTTGATGTTGTAATTGATAGTGCAAATATAATAAAAAATGTTGAAACTGATATTGTTTGATGCGTAACAACCATTTTATTTTTTGTAACAACTTGCCTGAATGTGTCAAATGAATGCTTTTTTTGTTTGGATGAGTGGCTTTTTTTTGATAAATTTGCTTCCAATACTTCATTATTCAATTATTCATTTTATATTGTCATTTGTTATGGGAAATAAATGTTGGGTGGCGCTTGCCTTGCTGTTCGTCGCCGTACCCCTTTTAGCACAAAAGAAAAGTTCTGTTCGTTTCGATGCTTACCAATGGGATTTTGGCACTGTGGATGCTTCCGATGGAACCGTCTGTCACACGTTCACCTTGCGCAATACGTCCAAGGGGGAAGTGAAAATACAGAAGACGGTACCGAGTTGTGAGTGCATAAGGGCTTTCTATCCTACTAAAGGCATTTTGCCGGGGGAGTCGGCAAAGGTGATGGTGGCCTTTTCGCCACGTGGGCAAAAGGGCAAGACGGACAGGAGTGTTGAACTCATCGGTGGCGATGGGGCGACGCTGGGGGCACTGTCGGTCAAGGCGGTTGTCGAAGACCGGAACCTGAGTGCTTCGCCTGGACATAAATATCCGTACCAGAATGTCGGCCTCTCTTTCGAGGAACGGGTTGAGAACCTCATCTCCCTTCTCACACCTGAAGAAAAAGTGGGATTGATGATGAACAAGTCGGTGTCCATCGACAGGCTGGGCATTCCTTCTTACAATTGGTGGAGTGAGGCTTGCCATGGCGTACGACAGGGGGGATATACGGTTTATCCGCAACCAATAGGCATGGCGGCTTCTTTCGATAGCCAATTATTTTATAATGTTTTTTCCACGGTTTCCGATGAGGCTCGTGCCAATTGGAATCGTTCGGACCATAATGTGTTCAATGTTCCGATGGGGGTTACTTATTATCCCGGAAATCCCGAACTGACGTTCTGGTGTCCCAACGTGAACATCTTCCGCGACCCACGATGGGGCAGGGGACAGGAAACATGTGGCGAGGACCCGTATATGAATGCCGTCTTGGGCGTGCAGACGGTCTTGGGCATGCAGGGCAACGATGACAAATACTTCAAGACGCATGCGTGCGCCAAGCATTATGCCGTGCATAGCGGACCGGAACCGTTGCGTCATTCCTATAATGCGTCGGTGTCGATGCGCGACCTGTGGGAGACTTATCTGCCTGCCTTCAAGGCTTTGGTGAAAAAAGGCAATGTTCGGGAGGTGATGTGTGCTTACAACCGCTACGAGGGGAAGCCGTGCTGCACAAGCGACAGGTTGTTGGTAGATATCTTAAGGCGTAAATGGGGGTATGATGCCATCGTCCTGACGGATTGCGATGCCATCAACAATTTCTACAACAAGGGACAGCATGAGACGCACCCCGATGCTTTGTCTGCTTCAGTCGATGCTGTACTCAATGGCACTGACTTGGAGTGCGGAAAGGTGTTCATGGTTCTCACAGAGGCGCTAAAGAAAGGACTCATTACAGAGGAAACACTCAACGAGCATCTGAGGAAAACGCTATTGGGGCGCTTCGAACTGGGAATGTTCGACCCGGCTGACATGTCGCCGTGGGCACAACTCGCTCCTGACGTTATCAGCAGTGAGGCAAACCATCGCTTGGCGGTGGAGGCTGCCAAGGAGGCAATGGTGCTGCTTAAAAACAAGGGGGTGCTGCCTTTGTCCAAGCAAGTAAGGACGGTGGCGGTCGTGGGACCGAATGCCGACGATGTCGAATTGCTTAATGGCAATTATGGAGGAACTCCTACCAAAGAGCATCAACATTCGTTGTTGGAGGGCATCAAGGCGGCTCTTCCTGGTGCAAAGGTTGTCTATCATCGTGCTTGCGAATTGGCCGACGAGTATTCAACGGTGCACCACATACAGGATTTCAACGGCGGAAAGGGCATGTTCGTGGAGTTCTACAACAACAAGAATCTGCAGGGAAATCCCGACAAGACTGGCAATTACAACGAATTGAATTTCTCCACTTTCGGCGCTTGGGGCTTTGCCGAGGGCATCAACAACGATAGCCTTTCTGTGAGGGTGACGGGTACTTATGTGGCTACGTTCACCGGTGATATGAAATATACCGTGGCTTCCGACAATGGCTATTTGCTTAAGGTCAATGGAGAAGTG
Organism: uncultured Prevotellaceae bacterium; assembly: GCA_946415525.1. Lineage (GTDB taxonomy): Bacteria > Bacteroidota > Bacteroidia > Bacteroidales > Bacteroidaceae > Prevotella. The sequence continues at coordinate 11,326 of CAMKSZ010000044.1, forward strand.
GTGGAGGATGCGAAGTCGGGACAGCGACGTGGGGGATTCTTCAGAAGGAATGTGGAATACAAGTCGTTCCCTGTCGTTAAGGGAAATACCTACGAGGTCGTGTTGGAATATAAACGGGGCAACGGCAATTTCGCCATGCTTAGGGCTGACTTCTGCGAGCGCAACTTGGTGGATTTCTCCGAGGTGGCTGCCGATGCGGCAAAGGCGGACGCCATCATCGTCATTGGTGGCATTTCGGCTCGTATGGAAGGCGAAGGGGGCGACAAGGCAGATATCGAACTGCCCAAAGTGCAACAAAGACTGCTGGAGGCGATGCACGGCACCGGAAAACCGGTGGTGTTCGTCAACTGCTCGGGGTCGGCCATCGCTTTCGCTTCTGTAGAGGACCAGTGTGATGCCATCCTACAGGCTTGGTACCCAGGACAGGGTGGGGCTGAGGCATTGGCCGACATCCTCTTTGGCGATTGCTGCCCGTCGGGGAAACTGCCTGTGACGTTCTATGCTTCCAACAATGACTTGCCGGATTTCCTCGACTACAGCATGGAGAACCGCACTTATAGGTATTTCAAGGGCACACCGCTTTATGCGTTTGGCTATGGATTGTCCTATACCTCTTTCGCATACGGCAAGGGGAAATTGTCGGCGAAGTCGATGAGGGCTGGGGGCAAGGTGACAGTCACTGTTCCTGTCACCAACACCGGCAAACGTGAGGGTACCGAAATCGTTCAGGTATATGTCAAGGCTCTTGATTATCCTGAGGCGCCCATCAAGTCGTTGAAGGGATTCCAAAGGGTGCAACTGGCTCCGGGCGAGACGCGAAAGGCGACGATAACGCTCGATGACGAGGCTTTCCAATATTACGACCCGTCCATCGATGAGTTGTCTGTCAGACCGGGGCGCTATAAAATCTTGTTTGGTAGTTCTTCGCTTGACAAGGATTTGCAAACGGCTGAGTTTGTCGTGAAATAAATTTTATTTCACGCATAGCAAGGGGGAATAGGTGCCTTGAAAGTGGGCGCCTATTCTCCCAATATTTTTGCACCAAGTTTTTCAAGGGGTTTCTTGGGAATGTTCGTCCAGCGTTCCTTGGGCCTTTTTTTCTTGTCGAAGGCATTGTAAGTGCGATGCTGTTTCTTGTGCGTGAGGTAATTGACGCTAATGTACTCTGCCTCACCGGTGTTCCGTGCCATGCTTTCTTCGTCTTCCCCAATGAGGTAGAAGTCGCCTTGTTGGTATCTATAAACGAACGTAGTTTGATAGTTGCTCCATGAACCGGCACTGGAAAATTGCTCCAGGTCAATGCGAAGTGTCCCTTGGGGAGTAATTGTGAGGGAGGGGGTGATAAAGATGTATTCGTTTTCTGTGGCGGGGATGACTCGGTCGTATTGTCGCCAACAAACATAACTTCCGTCTTTTTGGCCCCAATAAATGGCAAGGACTGGTGGGTTGAAGTTGAATTCGTAGCCGGCTTCGTTCTTCTTCATGTTTTCCGCTATGCGGGGTGTCGCTATCAGCACCAAGTCGGCATAGCCATCCTTGTTGAGGTCGCCAACTGCTTCTGTGGGTGTCCAACTACGCAATGTATCCAAGGGATAGTTGGTGACTGATGTTTGGGCATGGAGGGGGATGCAACACATGAGGGTTGCAACAAGCAGACTTGTATGAAAAAAAGGTCTCATGGTATGTTCTTTTTATGTTTGTAATTGCAAAAATAAGTTTTTGTCAGCAAATAATAAAGTGAAATAGACGAAAAAATGAGTTCTATACGTAACTTTTTTACCAAAATATACGAACTTTCGAATATTTTTTATATTTTTGCAGCATAACTAACTATTATCAACTTAAGAAAGGCTGTGCATCCGTCTTGGGAAACTATCGTGTATCCTATATTTCGCCTTGGTGGATTGTTCAATTAGCCCAATAATTATCAATATCATTATACTGGCCAGCGAGCCAGATATTCTCTATGTAAAGTTCCAGACAACGCGGGGGAGTGATCTTCCGCGTTTTTTTTGCATCCTTCACATTACTCCCATCACTTCCATCACTTCAAAGAATCTCTCTCGCTATCCATGCACAGGCTTCGGCGTCGGCAAGGGCATGGTGGTGATGCTCCAGGCGATAGCCGCACAATTGGGAAATGGTGTGCAATTGGTGGTTGACGGCATGGGGAAAGGCTCTTCGTGAGGCGATAAGGGTGCAGAGAAAGTCGTAGTCGGGGTAGTCCATCTGGTAACAGTGGAAAGCGGCTTTCAGACATCTCTCGTCGAACGCCTTGTTGTGGGCCACCAAGGTGAGGCCCTCTATCATTGGGGCGACTTGGCGCCATGCTTCTGGGAAAATTGGGGCGTTGTAGGTGGCTTCTGGCGTGATGCCGTGGGTGCGGATGTTCCAATAACAGTAATATTCGGGCTCGGGGTGGACAAGAGAGTAGAATGTGTCGGCAAATTCTCCGTCTCTCACTGTCACCACTCCTATCGCACAAATGCTGGTGGGCTCGTTGTTGGCGGTTTCAAAATCGATGGCTGCGAAATCTTTCATGGGTGAGGACAAAACTATTTTTTGGGGGCGTGGTAGATGACGTCCTTTGCTCGTGAGATGTGGGCGGCGGAGAAATAACCAAGGCATCCGCCGCTGATGTTCCCGACGGGATTGGCTCGCCCGTTTTGCCCCACAACGAGGGTGCGGAAAAAGTCATAGACGGGTTTGTCGATGACCATGAGTTGGAACTTGATGGTGTCGCCGTCGTAGAGAATGCGCTCCCATTGCTCTTCTTCGTCTTCCTCTGCCATTTTTTCTGTCATGCAGATGATGTCGCGGTAAATGCGTCCCGGCGGGTTGCCGCGGTCGTCGAACACGTTCCAGCGGTAGGCTTCGCCCGTTTGCTTGGCTTTACCGTGGGGATGAGACGAGCGGCGGTCCATCCGATACCAATAGTAATTCCTCGTCTCTGGTTCTGGGTCGCTGGCCCACACTTCGAAGGCCAACAGGCGTTCGCTCAGCACTTCTTGCCATACGAATGTGGTGGAAAGGATGGTGGAGAGGAGGGGCATGGTGGACTGGCTCTCGTAATGGGTGCCTTCAAAATCGACACTCAGATGATAGGTGTTGCCGGGTTGACCTGCTGTGTCTGAATGGTAGTGGCCTGTGGTGGGGTTGTAGGCAAGTGCTTGGGTTTGGTCTCCCCAAGAGATGGTGACGTGGGCGCCAGGGAGTCCTGCCGACGGTGTCGCTTCTCCTACCGGCCGGGTATGGGTGATTACGACATCCATTCCTTCGTTGGTCACTTGGCCTTCAATGGTGGTCAGTGGGGCACTGGAGGGATAGTCGATGTCGATTTCTTTCTCGCAGGAGGTGAGGAGAAGGAGGATGAGAAAGGACAGTAGGGTGGTGGGGAGATATTGTGACATGTCAGTATTGGATGGTGAAGGAGACGGAAGGGACGATGCCAAACAGAGCCGTCAACGTGGCCTTGGTGCCTGTGGGGCTCTCGTTGTCGTTCTCGAATCGGACGACAAAGGGGTTGTAGCGGCAATAGGCGTTGTAGATGCCAAATGCCCAGATATGTTTCGTGCGGCGCAACTGTCGGGTATAGGTGGCACTGAGGTCGAGGCGGTGGTAGGCTGGGGAACGGTAACCGTTGCGTTCGGCATAATAATAAAAGGTGGTGCCCCCTATCTCGTATTTTGCGCTGGGCACGGTGAGCGCTTGCCCTGTCGTGTAGCGCCATAGGGCTGACAATTCCCATCGGGGCGTGGCTTGGTAGAAGCCGACGAGGCAGAGGTCGTGGCGACGGTCGTTGCTGGCGGTGTACCATTGGCCGTTGCTGATGCCGGCAATTTTGTTCTCCGACCAAGATAGCGTATAACTGGCCCACCCGGTCAGCCGACCACTGTTTTTATGCGCACTGAGTTCGAGGCCGTAGGAGCGTCCTTTGCCACCGAGCAACAGTCGTTCTATCTCTATCTCTGAATGGAAGGACTTGCCGTCGCGGTAGTCATAGACGTTTTTGGTGACTTTATAATAGGCTTCGGCAGAAAAATCGTATTTCTTCGTGGGGGTGATGCCGTTCCATCCCAATGCCACTTGGTCGGCTTGCTCGGGCGAAAGCAGGTTGCTGGTCATCGTGTAGCGGTCGAAAGGCATGGACATCGAACTCCCACGGATGGCATGGATGTCTTGTGTGGTGCGACTGTAACCTACTTTTACGCTTTGGTGCTTGTTGATGCGGAAATGGGTGCTGAAGCGTGGCTCTAAGTTGGCGTAGGTCTTTACGATGCTTCCTTTTCCAGGATGTAGTGTGTTGATGATGTCTCCTTGGGCGTCAAGTTCGTAATAGGGGGCGCCGCCAAGAACGGAGAAGAGGTGTAGGCGGAGACCGGCTGAAACGGTTAAGCGGCGGGTTGCCTTCCATTCTTGTTGGACCCAGATGGCGTTCACCCAAGCGTCGCGCTTCTCTCTTTGGTGAAGCAAGTTGACGTCCCATTCGGCTGACTGGAGTTGCAAATAGGTGGATTCCAAGCCGTATTTTAGGTTAAATGTGCGGCTGGGGGTCCATGTTTCATCGTGATGGAGCGTCAGATGACTGATGAATCCTTTCATCTGATAATAGATGTTGAGCATGTCGATGCCTGTGTCATTCCTGAAATCGCTGAAAGTCAGTGCCGTGTTGAGATATAAATGGTCGTTGGAGGTGTGTAGCCAATGGGCATTGGCGGAGGTGTTGCCCCACGATAGGTCCATCAGGTCTTCGATGCCCATGTTGTCCCTGCCACGATAGAAGGAGAGGGAGAGGCGGTCGCGCACTCCCATGGAGAAGTTCAACTGGATGTTGGCATCATAGAAATTGAGGGTGTTGTCTTTGTATTTCTTCGTCGATTTGAGGAAGATGTCGATATATGAGCGCCTGAAGGCGGCAAGATATGATGATGCGCCTTTGTGTAGGGGACCTTCGGCTGTTAGTTGGGCGGATAGCAGACCGATACTGCCTTTGAAGTGATGATGCTCGTTGTCGCCAGGACGGGTGCTGATGTCGAAAACGGAAGAGGTGCCGCCGCCATATTGGGCGGGCACCATTCCTTTATAGAGGGAGGCGTTGCTCAGCGCGTTGTCGTTGAAAGCGGAGAAAAGGCCCATCAGGTGACCGGCGTTGTAGATGGTGGCTCCATCGAGCAAGATGAGGTTTTGGGCGGAGGTGCCACCACGCACCTGGTAGCCGCTTGACCCGTCGCTCTCGCTTTTTACGCCGGGTAGCAACTGAAGGTTCTTGATAATGTCACGCTCGCCAAATAGGGCTGGCACCTTCGCCATGGTTCCGATGTCGATCTTTTCCACGCCTACTTGTACTTCTTCTATCCGTCTTTGCGCTGAACGCGACGTGACGGTCAACTCTTCCAACGTGTCTTCTTTTATCACATCGTCGGTTTGGCCTACTGTCACCAATGGCAGCAGGAGAAATAACAATGTGGCGATGGTTCCCTTCATGTTTGCAAAGTTAGTGCAAACCGAGTGCAATACAAAATAAAACATCAAAGATTTTTATTTTTATTGCCGAGGTGCCGCCTAACTTCGCTGAAAGCAAAGTTAGTGCAAAATTCCGATTAAGCGAGTAAAATGCAAATATTATTTGCATTTTCGAGCGTGAGGAATTTATCTAAACCGAGTGCAATTGTCCTACGATAT
>CAMKSZ010000045.1 GCA_946415525.1 uncultured Prevotellaceae bacterium
CCGCCAATGAGGAAACCGGCGACGCCGATGAACCCGTCAAGGACAACGTGGAAGGTGTTGTGGTCTTCGCAGGCGAATACGCCACTGGCGACCTCACCCTCGGCAACTGCCCGCAGAACACTGCCAAGGTGGGCGATCCCCGCTGGCTTACAGATGCTCCGGCGGCTCCTATTTACATCGAAACCGACATGACCGCCCAATTCGCCGCATTGACCAATTGGACAAACTGGGTGGGGGCTACTGGATATGCCACATGGGCTGCTCCGCAAGTAACTACCAATTCAGGAGAAACAGTTTACATGTGTGAGAAATATGAGACATCCAGCGAATCTACAGGTGACGTGTTCTACCAGAATGTGACAGGACTCACTCCTGGCACTTATAAAATTGAACTTTACGGTTCTGCTGCCTTTACTTTCGGCCGTGGCATCGGGTCGGGAATCTTTGCAGATGACGACACTGCGGAAGGTCCTGTCACTGAGAGGACAGGTATAGAACTCTACGCTGAGACAAGCAAGGGAAAAGTGGCTCAAGAGATAGCCGCCTACAAGGCTACCTCATTTTCTGAGGTTTCCACCGCTGTGTTGGATGGTGTGGAAGTTGGTGATGATGGAATGGTGAAACTCGCCATGAGCAAGAGCACCAATTATACCAACTGGCATATCGTACAATTGAAGGGTGTGACAGCCCTTGTCAATGCTGCCGAACTCTATGCCTCCATCTTGGCTCAGGCACAGGCTATGACCGCCCAACCCATGAATGCTGGCGTGCTTGCTCAACTTCAAGCAGCCATGGTGGATGATGCCGGATTTACTACTGCTGAGGAATACAAGGAGGCCATCGAAAAATTGCAGGCTAACATTCAGATAGCCCAAGCCTCCGTGTCTCTCTACACAGATGTAAAGAATGCCCTCGACACTTATGCAGAGAAAGCGGCCGCTCTTGATGCCGACGGAAAGGCTGCCTATAACGTGGATGAAATCCAGAAGGCATACGATGAGCGTACCATAGAGAACGATCTTTGTCTGGCTGATGTAATTGCTGCTTATATCACTGCCGTTAAGGCTCAGACAACACCGGGTGCTGACCTTACCGATGCTGCTGGTAAGGCTGTGGCTGATTGGATTGGAGCCACTGGTGTTTATAGCAATGATTATGCAGAGCGTTTTGGCGAGGAAATGGCAGAAGGCGATATTATGTACCAAACAATCGAGGGATTGCAAGAGGGCACCTATAAGGTGGAACTTTATGCCGTTGCAAGTCAGGCTTGGAATGCCGCTGCTGTAGGTAATGACATCACTCAGGTATATGCCAACGATGGCATCTATCCATTGGAAGTTATTGCCCAGACGGCCTGCGACCCCACTCAATCTATCGCAACCATCGAAGCCACTGTCGGAAGTGACGGGAAATTGCAGATGGGCATGAGGAACATTGCTAATGGTGGCAACTGGTTTGTTATTCAAGTCAAGTCGATTACGCTTGTTACTTTGAAGGCTTCCATCGGTCCTGCCATCGTGCTCAATCTTGAGAGTGGCAAGGACATTTCCGCAGAACTGGCCACTGCACTCGAGAGCAATCCCATGCCTGAGAGCATAACCATCAATTTGGCTGCAAATGGCTCCTACACTGTTGGGGAGACCATCAACACGGCTGCTCCTCTTGCCATAGTCGGCGACCCCATTGCCCCTGCCGTTATCGACGCATCGGCTCTCTCCGCTCCGTTGACAGCCATCAGCACTTCGCCATACGAGGGCTCGCTCGACGAAAACGGTTTCTACGTTGTGGGCGACATCTCCTTCTGCAACGTCTTTGTGAAGGGGCTCAAGCAGCAACTTATCTACGGCAACAAGGTGAAGGCGCTTGTCGGCAATTTGACGCTTGACAACAGCATCGTCGAGGTGGCTGGCGGTTCGAAGACCGTGTTTGACTTCAACGGTGGCGGCGTGGTCGGCAAGTTGACGATTTCCAACTCCACCATCTACGGCAACCCGCAGAGCAGCGGTCAGTTGTACAGTTCTCAGAGCGGACAGAAGGCGACCGAGGCTGGGTTGGAGTCGCAGAAATTCTCGTTGCTCAACTCCACCTTCTACAACATTGCCTACGACAAGAATGTGACCAGCCACCGTCAGAGCAACCAGAAGTGGCTGGAGTATGAAGTGAAGAACTGCCTTGTGCTGGACTGCGGCAAGAGCGGCCAGTTCATCAAGGGCCTCAACGGTGGACAAAGCGGTGCCAATCCCGTGTGGGACATCGTTGGCAACTCGTTCCAGCGCACTGTCGATGGTGCCTTGACCGACATTTCCGCCAATGAGGAAACCGGCGACGCCGATGAACCCGTCAAGGACAACGTGGAAGGCGTTGTGGTCTTCGCAGGCGAATACGCCACTGGCGACCTCACCCTCGGTAACTGTCCGCAGAACACTGCCAAGGTGGGCGACCCCCGCTGGTTGAACGACACCAACTTCTATCAATTCGTAGCAAGTGAATGGATTGCTGGTGATGCCGGGCGAATTAGTCCTGACAATGTCGTTGCGGATGATGCCGCCAATACCATTACGGTCAGCCAGACTGGGCAAAATAATGTGGCTCTCATCTTCCGTTCGACCAAAGAATACAAGGTGCCTGCTACCGACCACTATTTCATCATCAAGGCTACCGGTTTGTCGGTCAACGATGGCGATAGTTATCTTTGGTGGCTCAACAACACCAACGATGGCGGCAGTTACAAGCCGACTTCAATCTATGAGGAAGATGGACAGACCGTATTCGCTTGGGATATCAACATGATTAACATTGGCGGACAACTTGGCCAAGACGAGGCTACTTTCAAGGACGAGGGCGGATGGAGCACTACGTTCGGAATGACTCTTGCCGACAACAATGTACCTGCGGTATTCTCCTATATTGGATTCGCCGACGAGATAGCACAGCCTATTGACGAGGCTGAATATGCTTGGGATGCCACTTTATGGGTGGCTGGCGACCCAGGCCGCATCGCCCCTGATAAGGTGGTGGCGGACGAGGTGGAGAACACCATTACCGTGAGCCAAACGGGCGACAACAATGTTGCTCTGCTCTACAAGACAGAAAAAGTGCTCTATGTGGAGAATGTTAAGTATTTCGTCATCCAAGGTAAAGGGCTCTCGACAGCAGATGGCAAATCATATCTCTGGTGGCTCAACAATACCAACAATGGCACACAGGTTCCTCCAACGTACGCTGTGGAGGATGCCAACGGTGTTGTCAACTTGATTTGGAATATCGCCGAATCGGGCTTGGGTGCATCGTTCGAGGCATCAAAGACTTACTTGGTGGGCACTGCCACATGGAATACAACCTTTGGACTTACCTTGGCCGATGACAACGTTCCTGCTGTCATTTCCTACATTGGATATGAAGGCGAGGATTCTCAAATCGTGAAAGACGCCAAAGACTTGCTCGACGGCATTCGTTGGGCACGTTTCAGCGATTTGGAGAATGGAACTATCTACAACCTGAACGGTCAAAAGGTGAACAATCCTTCGAAGGGTATCTATATCGTCAATGGCAAGAAAGTGGCGATTAAATAGAAGTTTCGATCATCTACATCAATGATAAGGGGGCGCCCAACGGGCGCCCCCTTTGATGTTATATTGGAGAACTATTTTTCAATGCCCAGCAAACTAAGAATCCAAGGTGCAATGGCTGTTTGCTGGATGGAGTCTTTGCGTCCGGGAGTAATGCCCACACCGTAGGCTATCAATGTGGTGGGGTCTTGTCCACTGATGAAACCATGTGTGCCACCTGTGCGATGGCTAACAGTTTCGCCTGTACGGTTGTTGGTGACGGCGACACCAACAATGGGTTCCAGTGCCAAAACGACGGCTGGATCGGCTCCCTTGGTGGTGAGTTCCTCTTTCTCCACGATACGGAACAGTTGGCGTTCTTCTGGCGGTAGTTGGTCGAGCAAACGACGAATGGCTCGAATGGTTTTCTTATCGTTGCTCTTTTTCAAGTATAGAAAACTGGTGTTGCCGCCGCCATGAAAACAGGCTTTCCATTCTCCGCCTGGCTCCTGACTGAGTAAGCCGGCACGAGTTAGCCATACGTTAGGACTCAATGTTCGATTGTAGTCGCAAAAGCCATGGTCGCCAGTCACGATGACCAAAGTGCTGTCGAGACGATGAGTTAGTCGAAGATTCTCAATGATCGTGCCTACCGCATGGTCGGCGCTGGCCATGTCTTCCAAGAGGCGTTGACTCTTGGTTCCAAGGGCATGCTGGCTGTAATCGGTAGTGATGAGGTGGATGGTGGTCAACCGTGGTTGATAATGGTTCATTAGATAGTTGGCCATGGCTGCTGTGCGTCCGTCACGCTGCAATGAACCTGCTTGATAGGTGATGGTGTCGAGAATGCCACAGGCATTGTTCTCTAATTCGTCAAGAATACCTTGGGGGGTGCAAAAGGGCTTGATGTAAGCCATTTGGTCGCAACTGTAGTCGAGTGACCAAAACTCTGGTACATTATAGTCAATGTAGGGACTTCCTGTGGACACCGGCCAAAAAAGGGATGCGGTTTTCATGCCGGCTTCATGGGCTCGTTGCCAGATGGTGGGGACGGCAATGCTGTCGGCGTACCAATAACTGATGCGGGCAGTATCTTTGTTCCACAAAAATGGCCGATTGTAGAATATCCGGTGACGGGCGGGCACTTCGCCAGTGACCAATGTGGTATGTGAAGGATAAGTGGCTGCGGGAGGGATGCCGATGACTCTGCCGATGCGAAGCCCGTCGCGGCTCATCATTTTCAGGAAGGGCGACGGCATATCAGGAGCGTCTATCATTTCTGCCCTAAGTCCGTCGATGGTGATGAGAATGACATAGCGCGGTAACTCTTGTGACTGGCAGTGGACTGGAACGGCAATGAGTTGCGCCGCAGTCAGAAGAGTCAATGCCATTTTGTTAAAAAAGCAACGTTTCTTTTCCATGGTGTGCTGGTCTTGGTGAGATTGAGGTAACCTGAGATGGGGTTATTCGAACGGTGCCACTTCTACTGCATGAGCATTCTCCACAATCACGCGATTCATGTTGTGGGTGATGGTCACAGTCTTGGCTGATTCGTCGATGGTGAAGTCATCCAAACCGTAATTTTGTGGGACGTAAGATGGAATCCATGCCTCGGTGTATTTGCTGCCGTTGCTCACTTTTGCTGCTTCGACTTCGCAAAGGGGTAGGCGGATGCCTAAGTCGGCTGGACGACGGCCTTCGGCAAAAAATATTTCCTGACGCATGAGGTAAACCAGTTCGAGTGCACTGTCGTGGTTGTCAAGCCGCTCAATCATGGATTGAGTTACAGAAGTGCCGGAAATATAGGGGATGGCAATAAGGTGTGGTGGACGGCGGTCGATGATTAGGCCCGAGCGTAAAGAGTCGTTGGGCGAGGCTTGAACTCGGTAGGAGGGATCGTTGGGAAAGGCTTTCAGTCCGCCATTGTAGCGGCCTTCGAGTTGGTCGTTGATGCCTGTCTGGACAGGCCGGGATTGGACTAATTTCAACAATGCCGTGAGTTGTGATTTGGCTTCGGCTATGTGGTTGGAGGCCAGTTCTGCTTCTGCAAGGATAAGATAGTTTTCTTCTGCCTTCGCAATGGTGATGGGACGCTGTTCGGTGCTGTTCATTTGGAAATACTTGGGGTCGAGGAAGTCGAGACGGGGGAGGGGCTGGAACCAGTCGCTCCAAATGGCTTCCTGCACTCCACTCAAGACACCATTTTTGCTGTCGAATTGCACTTGGTGGAAGAAATCTTGTGAAAAGGACAGTGCCTGACGGGCATGGGTGACGGATAACTCGCGGTCGCCTATGCGGTGGGCGGCCCTCGCATATAAGGTATGAACGAAAGCCTTGTCTTCGTTGGTCTGTGCTAAGGGAAGGGCTTCATCCAAGACTTCCATCGCTTGCTTCATCTGCATGTTCCACTCCACGGCTTCGCCGGCATTCTTCACTGGCAGTGCCCTGAAAAAATCACCGGCTAAAATGAATGAATATGCCTTGATATATAGTAAATGGAAACGATCGGCTGTTGTCGTTTTGGAATCGGCACTGGCCACTGTGTTAAGCCCGTAGTCAGCCATTTCGCGCAAGGCACCTATGTGACGTTGCAATTTGGTCACGTCGGCATCTGTGAATAAGAGTTGGGGCACATCAAACACCTTGCTTGAGCGCGTGTAGTTGTTGAAATAGTTGTCAGACAGTATTTCCATCAATTCCACAAAATCAGAAAGATGCAGGGCAAATTCTTTCTCTGTTCCGTTGACCCAGGTATCCATAGGATTGTCGGAACTGAGAAACGTCGATTCATCTACATTGGGGTTGATGATTTCGTCGGGTGTCACCAAGTCACAACTTCCCATTAGTATGGTTGACAATATCAAGGATATATATTTAAGTTTCATGATTTTCTATTTTGAAAAACGATGGTTGGTGTGGGGGATGTTAGAAATTTACTTTCGCTGACAAAATATATTGGCGTGGCAGACTGTAACTGCTGTAACTCAGTCCACCAGTGGCCACTGCACCTTGCGTGCGGGCACCACTCAGCACGGCTTCAGGGTCGACACTGCTGCTTGTCCATGAAAGGGGATTGTAGATGTTGAAAGCCAAATTGAGGTCGTGAACAACGAACTTGGGAAATTTAAACGTATAGTCGATGCCAATATTGCGGATTTTCACAAAATCAGCCTTTTCCACAAAAAAGTTGGTGAAATTCAACCATGTCTTGGCTTGTGTAGTGCCTGCCAAAGCAGCATCGGGGATGGCATCGTCCTTGATGCCCTTTGCAAAGCGGAACTGACGATCGAAAGAGTGAACGTAGGCTCCTGCCTGATAGTCGCCAGTGAGTGTGAAATTGAGTTGGCGCCATCGGGCGGATAGGGAGAAATTGCCGTATATTTTAGGGATGGTGCGACCTAAATCTTGGTTGTAAAGGGTCTCGTCGACGGTGTTGTCGGCCTTTAGGCTCGTGGCGGTACCTCGCAGGAATCCCACCGACTTTCCTTCTTCCACAACGGTGACTATGGTGCGTGAGGAGAATCCTCCAATGGCGAAGGGAACGACACCACCGGTGGAGAGCACCTTGTTGTCATTGGTATTAAGAGAGGCGCGCACGTTCATCCCCCAATCCTTGGTGTCGATAAGTGTTGCTCCAGCATAAAATTCTATGCCACGGTTACGGATTTTGCCGATGTTGGCAAGATATGAACTGCTTTGGCCTGAAGAGGGCAAGGTGGGTACGTTGAATAGGGCGTCGCGTGTAATGGCACAATAATAGGTGAGACCAAGACTGAGGACATTGTGAAGGAATGTGCCCTGAAAACCAATCTCATAGGAGTGCTTGCGCTCAGGACCAAGGTTGGGATTGCCGTTCTTGCCAAACGTGTTGGCTTGTTTGTCAAGGTAGGAACTGACTTCAATGGTGCGTTGGTATTCGAAAGCGGGAGGATAACTGCCTGCCACACCATAATTGGCCATAAATTTCAGTGAATTTACCCACCCTTCATACACCAAATTGCTCATCCATGGCTCGTCGCTCATGACGTAGGAGAGGCCTACCTTGGGATAGGCTTGCCAGCCAACTTGGTCACCGAAAGCAGTGTTGTAGTCCATTCGTAGTCCTAAGTCCAAATAGTAGCGGTTGCGCCAACCAAAGTTGTCTTGCAAATAGGCTCCGTAACTATGTAGGTAACTCAACCATTCGTCGGCATAGATGGTGCCGGCTCCTGTCATGATGCGTGCCCCATCGCGCACATTTTGTCCTTTGTAGAGGCTTTGATGGTCGTGGGTGCTGAAATACTGGAATCCACCCGTAAGAATGTTGCTGAACAATTCTTCGTGATAGTGCTTCCATTGACCGTTGATTTCGCCCGTGATGCCATAGTAGTTGCGGTCATAATTGCCGACGCTGCCTGCATCGGTGGTACCGACAGGCTTCATCTGCGTGTGGATGAGATAACGGTTGGTTTCCACCAACTTATCAGTGTTGTAGCGGTAGTCGAGACCAAGGGTGGCATGGAACGTGAGGTCTCTCATTGGCGTAAATTCCAATTGTTGGGAGGTTTGAAAACGTTTCACCTCTTCCTTGTGGTCTTGCAATGCTTCGGCTTGGGAGACGAAGGCCTTCATCATGGCATACTCGTAGGGCGTGGCGGCATCGATGTCGGCAGGGAAGTTGCGTTGGGTGCCATCTTCGGCCATATAAGTGAAATTGGCTGCCGCTGCTCCTTCGGCAAACCATAAGCCTGTGTAGTAACCTTGGTTTCCATTGCGATTGCGTTGGTATTCCTCGGCGACAAAACCAAAGGAATTGGTGTATTTCAACATGGAGTTCATGCGAATACTGCTGCCAAAGCGGATGTCGTATTTCTTCTGCTCATTGCCGTTATGGATGATGGTACCTGTGTTTTGGCTCATGCTGGCTCCAAAAGAATAGCCCATTCGCTCCGTACCACCAGAGAAAGAGATGCCGTATTTTTGCTGAAAACCTGTCTGGTGAAGCAGATCTTTGGTGCGGTCGAAATGGTAAAATTGTGAATTGGCTACATCCCATCCCATTTGGGTGGTCAATGAAGCATTGAAACGCCCCGAACCGTTTTTCTTCGTGAATATTTGAATGACTCCGTTGGCGGCGTCAGAACCGTAAAGGGTGGTGGCGGCACCTCCCGGAACGTATTCTATGTGGTCTATATTTTCCATCGGGATGTCGCCGATGGCACTTGAGGCTGCGGTTTGCCCACTGATATTGCCGTATGCATTATTCAACACATTAAACATTGAGGTGCCGGTGTTCAAGTTATCTACTCGTACACCGTCAACGTATATCACTGGAGTGGAATTGGTGAAAGCGGAAGATAGACCACGCGACTTTATCATTGACGTTGTCCCGGGCTGACCATTGGTGAGCGTGATTTGAACGTTGGGGAGGGCATTTTGCAACATCTGGTCGATGCGCCCTGTTGGAAGTTTTTCCAATTCTCCCGACGAGAGTTTGGTGATGTTTGAAGAAAGACGGCGTTTGGAAACTGCTCCGCCTTGGCCTGTCACCACTACTTCATCGAGATTTTTGTTCCATACATATTGGGAGTCGGTGGGGGCTTCTTTTGAAGGGTCTGGTTCAAAATCTGCTCTTGCTCCCAATGGAGAGAGGAGAAACGCTGCACTCAGAATAATTAGTTTTTGCATCCTGTTTTATTAAAATTTTACGGTCAATTTACCAAGAAAAACCATAATCCTATTTTCAGCGTGCAAATGTCGGTATTTATTTTAATAATAGACTATTTTTTTGACGTTTTTTTAGAGTTTTATTGTAAATAAATAGATATTAATGCATAAATATCAACTTTTAAAGTCGATAGTCTCTTTGGGGACCTTTTTTGAGGGCGAATCATTCACCCAACAAGGAGGAAAGATATTCCTCCAAATGGGTGTATAAACCATCTGCCGACAGTTGAGGACCATCGGTTGGATCTTGGGGATTGAGATGATGTTCCTTCTCCCATTCGTCGGGCATTCCATCGTGGTCGCTATCGGTGGGGGCGGGGACTCCTTTCAGCAAAGGCCATCCGCCTACGTCGTTTTGAGAATCGATGATACCACTTCTATCACTTGAATTGGCTATTGGGTGTTTCAACTTATAGGTGCTGCCCTCACAGGATGCT
Organism: uncultured Prevotellaceae bacterium; assembly: GCA_946415525.1. Lineage (GTDB taxonomy): Bacteria > Bacteroidota > Bacteroidia > Bacteroidales > Bacteroidaceae > Prevotella. The sequence continues at coordinate 9,692 of CAMKSZ010000045.1, forward strand.
GTGCCATTCATGGCATCTGCAACAACACGTTTGTCAACCTGGTCCCTGGAAGGAAAGTTGGCACCAGCATGGCGAAGGACCAGTTGATAGGCTTCTGCCGCTGTATGTTGATGGATGGGCATGGCATCCCATGGCTCTGTTCTGTGGATGCTGTCCATCACCTGCGGAAGAGTGGAATTGGGGTGTATGCCTCCATCCCAATTATTGGCGGTCACCTGTTCGTCGCCTTCCATCACATTGCCATCTACATACCACTTGCCACAGTCGCCGTCGGCCCACGAGGGATTGGCGATGCGGTGATGCACTTCGCCCATAAGTGTGGCAGGGCCGGGCTTGTAGTAATTGTTGACCATATTGATGTCGGTATGCTTCACCAAAAACCTTGGATCTCTTCCCGATTTGTGTAATGCTCCACCGCCGTATGTGCTGTTGTACCCCCAATTGTATATGACATTGTTGCGGAAATCTACAAAGCCAGAGCCTCCTGCAAAACGTGGATTGCGGCTCGAATGGCATGACAGCAGGTTGTGGTGGTAACTGCTGTAATTGCCGCCCCATATACCACCGAAGCCGTGGGCACCTTTCGTATGATTGGCTCCAAACAGACTTTCCGAGATAATGCACCATTGCACGGTGACACTGTCACAATGGTAGATGGACATGGTCTCGTCCACACTCCATGAGGCGGATACATGGTCGAGGATGATGTGCTTGTGGCTACGGGCACTGATGGCATCGGACTCCGTATGGGTCTCATCGCCCAGACGGACGCGAATATGGCGAATAATTACTTCGTCGGCATTGATTGTAAGTGGATAACCTCTCAGACAGATGCCATCGCCAGGGGCAGTCTGTCCCGCAATGGTGATATAGGGGTGGGTGATGTTCAATGGCATTGTGAGGCTAATTGTCCCAGAGACTCTAAAAACGATGGTTCGTGGCCCTTCTGCGTTGATGGCTTCCCGCAAACTACCCTCGCCGAAGTCATCAAGTGTGGTTACTTCATAGACTTGCCCTCCTCTGCCTCCGATAGTGTATTTGCCATAACCTTCAGCGGTAGGAAAAGCCAATGGACGTGGCGTATCTTGTGCATGTAAAGCAAGGCAGGCTGTTGCCAATATGTAAACAAAAAGAATAATCTTTTGCATGTCGTTTGATTTTGCTTCAAATATACAATATTATTTGGTCATTTTTGAGAGTACGGCATTTTTTTCACCTTCTTTCCCTAAAAAAGATTGCTCACAAATAGGATTTAGCCTTTTTTTGCCTATATTTGTCATCAATTTGGGGAAAGTGGCAGGCGATGACGCCATCTTCACTCTACATTGGTAAGGAATTGATTTAATGTTTGCACAAATACGATATGTATAGTTTAGATTACAAAGTGACAACAAGCACCTGCGACAGCGAGGGAAAACTGAAACTCTTTTCCGCTTTGCAAATGATGCAGGATTGTTCAGAAATGTGGATAGATAGTGAGCCGACAGTAAAAAGTTATTTCGAACAACAAAACATGACGCAGTTGCTGGCTTCAAGGCAGGTGGAGGTCATTAGGGTGCCTTCGTATAAAGAACGGTTGACTGTTACAACCTCCGTTTATGGCATGAAACCTATGTTTGGCTTTCGGAATACATTTATTTATGATGAGGAGGGAAAGCCGTGTTATAAGACATGGAGCATGGGGGCTTTCATCGACAAATCCACCGGGAAGTTGAAAAAAGTGGATGCGCCGACCATCGATTCATTACTCATTGAGCCACAACTCACGATGAATTATAGAGACCGTCGTATTGCGTTGCCTAAGACGGAAGGACTTGGCATGGAACTAATCAAGGTTCTTCGTGCGGACATCGACTACAATAAGCATTTAAACAATGCCAATTATGTCCGCATGGCCATGGAATTGATTCCCGATGACTTTGAGGTGCATGGACTTAGGGTGGAATATCGAATGCCTGCCAAATTCGGCGATTTGCTAATTCCCACAGTTTACCACCAAAATGGTTGCATTTTGGTCACCTTCCACGTGGGTAGCGATTTATGCTGCATCATTGAATTTGAACAGGCTGCCTGTTAGATTATCTAATGGTAATAAGGGTTAGGTGTTTGAAAATGAAGATTAATCTGTAACAAATGGTGGTTGATTTCTAAAATATGTTGTATCTTTGTAGCGTGTTTATTATAATCAAATTCAATACTTCTTTCACCCGATCATGAGAAAAATCATCATCACCGTTGCTCCTGTTTGCCATGTGGGAAAAGTCATCCCTGAAGAATGTAATAATCCACTCACTCCCGAGGAAATAGCACAGGATACCATCAACTGCTACAAAGCAGGGGCCTGCGAGGTGCACTTGCATACCCGAGACTTGAATGGCGAACAGACCTTCGAATTAGATGTTTTCCGCGATACCATTCGCCGCATTCGTGAGAAAACCGACATGATTATACAAGGTTCGACAGGTGGTCTTTCTTCGCTTTCGCTCGAACAGCGATGCGTGTGCCTGAATGTGGATGAGGTGGAGGTGGCGTCACTCAACATGGGGTCTGTCAATTTCGGCGAGACAGTTTATGTCAACACACTTCCAGAAATCCGCTACTGGGCGGATAGAATGAAAGGGAGTGGCGTCGTACCGGAAATGGAACTGTTCGACCTTAGCATGGTGGAGACTTGCACTCGATTGGCTGATGAAGGGGTGCTGAAACGACCGTTGCACTATAACTTCTGCGTGGGCAAAGGGACGTCAAGCAATCTCTCGGCAACGGGGCGCAATCTTTGTTTCCTTAACGAGTTGCGTGAGCCGGGTACGAGTTGGGGTATCACCCATGACCAGATGGACGATTTCTCGATGTTGGCTTGCGCCATCGGCATGGGGGCCAATGCTGTTCGTATCGGTTTCGAAGATAGTTTCTATTACGCGCCAGGACGGCGGGCGGCCACTAACGCCGAACTTGTGGAACGTTTGGTCGCTCTGATTCGATGCATGGGGTGTGAACCGGCTACGCCGGCTGAAGCACGTGCCATGCAAGGTATTCCACCTCTTAAATAAATGACAATGAACCTTCCCACAAGAATGGTGGTGCTTGACGATGACCCTACCGGCATACAGACCGTGCATGGTTGCCTCTTGCTCACCGATTGGAGTGAGGCATCGCTCCGCAAAGCGTTTTCGCATCGACAGCCTTTTTTCTATGTTCTTACCAACACTCGCGCTATGACTCGTGAAGAGGCGGAAAAAACTACACGCGAAGTGATGGAGGCTGTGCTCAAAGTGGCTGACTGTCATGCCACTCGATTGTTTTTTGTAAGTCGAAGCGATTCATGTTTGCGTGGCCATTTCCCCTTGGAAACAGATGTCATGAGACAGGTGCTCACTAAGCATGGTGTTCTTGTGTGGCCACGTATTCCTTTTATCCCCGCTTTCATCGAGGCAGGACGGCTCACCATCGGTGGTGTCCATTATATGCAGACCGAACAAGGACTGGTACCGGTTTCCGAAACAGAATTTGCCCACGACAATGTTTTTGGATATCACACTTCCAACCTGCGGGATTACATCAAGGAAAAAGGGGGAAGTCCTGATGATTATGAGATAGTCGATGCGGCTGGTTACGATGAATTGAATGCTTATTGCAGTAGGCTAAAGGAAGAGACAAACCAATTTCGAGGGAGTGTCGTCATACGTAGTTCTTCATCGTTTCCCAAGGCGATGAGCGGCATCCCTACAAAATCTTTTCTTGATCGAAGCATCCTGAATGGCAGCAAGGAGGTGGGCTGTTTCATCGTAGGGTCGCACGTGAAAAAGACAACACGTCAACTTCAACTTTTGTTGGCGCAGCCAGAGGTGATGGGCATTGAAGTGGATGTGCATCGGGTGTTTCACGATGCGTCTGGCATGATGGCGGAAACCATCAAACAAATAACTGAAGCGCATGATAAAAAACTGACACCGGTTGTCTTTACATCAAGAAAGGAGATACGACTTGACAATGCCGAGGAAAGACAGCACATGGGACAAAATATATCTGATTTCCTCGTGGATATAGTAGCAAACTTGCCTTTTGTTCCGAGTTATTTAGCGGCGAAGGGGGGCATCACGTCCCATGACATTCTCACCAAGGGACTTCATGTGAAATGGGCGACGGTGGAGGGACAGGTTATCAATAGTGTCCCCTGTGTGATGACCGAAAAGTTCCCATACATCATCTTCCCGGGCAATGTGGGAGATGGCACATCATTGGTGGAACTCTATAATAAGTTCCACCAGTGACGCGACAGCAGCATTATTTATTTGGTAGGAATTAGAGGTTTTTCGGGGTTGATGAAAGAGAAGAGCATAGCGCTGACCACCAGCATCCCTGATATCATATACAGTGGCAAATTGTAATTGCCGGATGATTCGACGAGAAATCCGAAGAGGATGCCGCAGCAAAAGCCGCCGATGTTGCCTGCTGTATTCATTGCTCCAGAAATGGCTCCAGCATGTTGCTTGCCAAGATCGACACAGAGTGCCCAGGCACTGGGCAACATCAAGTCGAATATGCCAAAACATAAGGAGAGAAACACGAAGACAGCCATCTTGCCTGGAATAAAGGCTGCGAGAAACATGCAGACGGCAGAAATGGCAAGTGAACTGGCACCCAATGCTTTCCTGCCCACTTTTAGGCCATACCGAACAGTAAGACGGTCGGTCAGGTAGCCTCCTGCGATATTCCCTGCCATGCTCATTATAAAGGGCACCGCTACAGCGTAGGTGAGTTCGCTTTTGGCAAAACCTCTCCCTAACTCCATAAATGTGGGAAACCAACTGAAGAAGAACCAACTGCCAAAAGCATAGAAGAAATACATGGCGCATATTAGCCAAAATTGCTTTGAGTGGAGGATGACGCCCCAAGGCAATGATGAATGCGATGCTTTAGACAAATTCCCAGAAGTGAGGATGGGCACTTCGTCTTTGTCGCGGTAATAGAAAAACCAAACCAATGCCCAAATGATGCCGACGGCTCCAAGAAGGTAGAAAGCGGAGCGCCATCCCATCCATGCCATTACGGGTATGACGACAAAGGGAGTAAGGGCACCGCCCATGCGACTGGCGGCCCACACATAGCCCTGGGCTTTGCCGACTTCGTTCTTTGGAAACCATTTGCCGATGACTCCTGTGGAACAAGGGGAAGAGCCTGCTTCGCCAATGCCGAATAGGAAACGCACGGCTAACAATGAGAGTAGGCCGCCTGCCATGCCTGTAAAACATGTGAACATCGACCACCATACGACAATTGCGGTGAGTATTCGTCGTTGTCCGTATTTGTCGCCCAACATCCCCATCGGTATCTGCATCAGCCCATAACTCAGTATGAATGCGCTTTGTACCCATCCCCATTGCGAGGCGGATAAATGCAAGTCTGACATAATCGACGATCCCGCCACACTAATGTTGATGCGGTCAAGGAAAGTGACCATGCCGAGAAGCACGAGCAACAGAAGAATCACCTTACGGCTTTTCATTCGCCGTCGATTTTGAGGAATCTCCTCAGTCCCTGTACGCCTAATACTGGACTTGAGAGCACCGGTTTCCCTGTTATGCCTGCCAACCGCTCTTCCATCCTTGCCATGGAACCTTGGGCCAAAACGAACAAATCAACGTCATCTGCAATTTTCGATGCGGCCTCTGCGATGAGGCGGTCATGAGTCTCTCCATCGCCGCTTTGGCCTGCTTGGAAGGCACCATTGGCGAGTCCGTCAACCAATGTCACATCACGTTGTGCTTCACTGGCGGCTCGCTCCAACAAACGCCGGGTGGGGGCGAGTGTGGTGGGCAAGGTGGAGATGACGCCAATCCTCTGGGCTTCGATGACGGCTTTCATTGCCATGGGATAGTCGATACGAAAGACAGGGATTGGGGAGTAAATGTTGCCGAAGTCGGCGATGTCGCCTACCGACGAACAGGTATTGAATACTACTTGTGCACCTGAATCTGCTGCTGCCACATAATAGGAAAGCAACCGACGGCGGACGGCAGGGGTGACCCCATCATTGGCAATAACTTCTTGAATGAGCGAATCGTCGGCGATGTGGTTGAGTTTCACTTCTGGCAACCATTGCCTGAAAAGATGGTTCATTGGCTCCACAAGAGCCATGGCTGTGTGTACGGCTACTACTTTTATCATTTTCAATTTGTTTTGGTGGGTGTCTTAATGTGTTACTTGAAACTATTCCTTTCCCATTTGAGCGTTTTCAATAGGCGGGTATTATTCTCATCCATCAATTTGATGTCTTTGCCATGGCGGGGCAATCTCACGCGATATTTCTTGAAATCGTAGGTCTGGCCCAACACCGTTTCAGGTGCAATGGGCACAAAACGCCTTTCTCCTTTTTTCAGTTCAAAAAACAACAGGTCGCTGATGCTTTCATCTCTGCGGTTGCCTGTCATTTCGCTTTCATCCAAATAACGATAGCCAATGAAGGAGACAGCGTACAAGTGGTCGCCATTGGTTTTCTTCCAACAACACATCTCGAAACCGGGTGACAATTCGGAAGCAGCCGAACATGCCATATATCCATTGGGTATGTCAAGCACATAATGACTCAACCAGCCATTTGTATCAAAATTCAGGTGCTTGTCGAGGGCACGAAAGAACACCTCATTGGGATAGGCTTCGGTTAGGGCAATGAAAAATGTGAATATGTCGTGCTTTTCTGTACCGGCTGGTAGGAAAAAAACATAGTTTTTCCATTCTTTCGAAATTTGGTGGAATGACAACGTGTGGGGTGGGGTGGTGAAATTGTCTTGCCCATAGCACTTAACAGAAAGCAGGAGGCAGAAGAACAATGCGAAATTGATGGTAAATAATCTTTTCATGTGTCGTTTGTTTGATTTAAGATGAGAATGGAAACCAATTATGGAAGAACGCATAAGTGGGGGATTTTCCCTCAGTGAGTACAAAGATAGCAACAAATCCCAACAAATCCTTTTTTTTGATTGTTTTTTTTCTACGAGCACAAAAACTCCCGTCTTTCGGCCCTATGGTTGGGGCGCATTTGGTCACGGCTGATAATGCGACGATGGGACTATGGGCTATGCAATCCATCTTCTCGCCCTCCAAAGCACCGTGGAAGTAGAATGTCTTCTCATCTGTGCGTGCCAAGGACAGAGGCACGCCGTATGGCCTGCCGTCCGGTCTCGTGAAGCTCACAGTGATATAAGGAGCCTTGTCCATGACCTCCAATGCGAATGCCGCATCCATTTCTC
>CAMKSZ010000046.1 GCA_946415525.1 uncultured Prevotellaceae bacterium
AAAAAAGTTCTCCTCTCAACTCGTCAGGAATGGAATCTCGAGTGTCACGCTATAGGTGTCGTCGCCCTCGTCGATAAGCAGGGTGTAGTTGTTGCCATAGATGAGGTCGAGCCGCTTCCTGGTGTTGGCAAGCCCTACGCCTCCGTTCGTTTCGTGCTCTGCCTCTGACTTGCTGTTCCGGCAGGTGAAGACAAGATGGTTGTCGTGAGCGTCGGCTTTCACCTCGATGAACGACGGTCGGCGATAACTCACGCCGTGCTTGAAGGCGTTCTCCACGAATGTGATGAGTAACATGGGCGGTATGATGCGGTCGGGCAGTTGGCCGGGTGTCTCGAAAGAGATTTTCACCTTGTCGGTGTAGCGTAGCCGCATCAGTGCTATGTAGTGTCGCAGAAATTCCAGATCCTTCAGTAGCGAGACTTGGCTCTTGGCGCCTTCGTGTAGGACATAGCGCATCATTTTCGAGAGTTCCACAATGCTGTGCTTGGCTTCCTCGGGGTCGATATCTACCAACGCGTGGATGTTGTTGAGCGTATTCATGAAGAAGTGTGGGTTGATCTGATATTTCAGGTATTCTAATTGCTGTTCCAAACTTTTCTTCTCCAGTTCTTGCATCCGTTCCGCATCGTCGGCAGACTTAAAATAGATTTTGATGCCGAGGTTCATGCCTATCATCAGCACGAGGATGATGAGGGCGACGATGTCCTGCTGGCCCATGAAGGGTGGCGGGCCGCCGTGCCGACGACCGTGGAACCCCCTCCTTGGACCGTCGTGGAAGTCTTTAAAAGGCGGTGCCATTCGCTGATGTTTGGCTTCTGGCTGAAGAGTGTCGTGCCGCAGGCTGTCGTTGAAGTCGAAAGGAGGAGTGCCCTTTTCGTGATGTCTCGGGTGGTTTCTTCTTTCTGCCCACTCCCTGTCAGGTTCCTTGGGACGGTTGCTACATTGATAGGCTGCAAATGCCAGCATGATGCAGGCGGTTGTCGTCCAGTAAATGGTGCTCCGTTTCTTGTAAACGAGCAAAGGAGCCACCCAGAAATTGTGGATAAGGAACACGATGAGAAAGGGCACGAAGAGACGCCAGGCGAAGAATATCTCCTGCCAGTTGAACTCCACATTGGAGTCGTTTGCCATCCGCAGTGCGAAACTGATAAATGGCGTGAGGAAAAGGACGACCCATAGTATGAGATACAACAGGTTTTCCTTGTAATGTTTGTTGCTCATGCCGCTGGTTGTGAGGGTTGCTTGGCTTTATGGCCGTTGGTATTGGCAGAGCATGAAATGCGAATAGAGGTGTAGTGTTGGATCATGCAGTCCGGCTTTTGTTAATATGATGGGGCTTGTCCCGTTTCTGATGCAAAATTAGCGTGTCGTGTTTTGCCTTGCAAAATGATTCAACCAATCCCCATTTTTCTTCAGCGTATGCCTGCTGGGGTTTGTAGGGTGGTACCCATCTCGGGAGGCTGGTTGTAGGCTACATTTTCTGCGGCCACGCTGAGGCGGTAGGGGATGTCGGCCTCCAAGCAGACGAAGCGGTGAGGAGTGGGGAGGGGTGAGACGTAGATACGCAGTTCGCTGCTGTCATGGGTTCTTGCCACCACCTCCTCGCGCCAGTCGCCCAAGATGTCGGCTTGTAGGCAGGGATTGCTCTTCGAACCATTGTTGAAGCGGATTCCCTCGAAGTGGACGATGGGTTGCACGGTGTTGGCTTGCCAATCGTATTTGAGCACAGTCTCGTGGTCGAGCATTTCGCGCAGCGTGTCGCCGTCCCACCAGATGCCGAAGTTGCAACTCATGCGTCCCTCGACATGGTCGCGGACAATTTCGCCTCGGGTATTGTAGATGTGCCGGTCTGCGATGCTCCACACCTCCATGCCGGGGTTGGTGGGGTCGATGTCGGCAGCCATGCAGCGTCCCACGTCTATCGGCGAGGGATTTTGGAATACGACCTTGCCCGTGCGGGCGTCGCGCAAATCGACGCCGTCGCGCTTGTTCTCGTGACAGTCCCAGATGAACAGGCGTTGTGTGCCCGGCTCCACCACGATGTGCATGGCGTCGCCATGGCCGAAACCAGTGTTGTAGAGGCCGGTGCCGTCGTGATCGACGGCCATCGAACCATATGTTATCTCGTCGCAGCCGTCGCCATCGAAGTCTGCTGTGCGAAGGTTGTGATTGCCTTGTCCGGCATAGGCCGTCCACTGCGGGTCGTCGGTGTCGAACACCCATCGCTGGTGGAGTTGGCGTCCGTCCCAGTCCCAAGCGGCAAGCACTGTGCGTGTGTAGTAGCCGCGACAAAAGACGGCACTGGCTCTCCTGCCGTCGAGATAGGCGACGGTGGCGAGAAAGCGGTCGCAACGGTTGCCATACCCATCGCCCCATGCCTCGACATCGCCGCGCCCTGGCACATAGTCACTGGTGCAAAGTGCTTCGCCTGTGAGGCCGTCGAAGACGCTGAGGTATTCAGGACCGTCGAGGATGCGCCCCTTCCTGCGGTCGTCGTCGTGGCAGCGCCAGTCTTTGTTTGGGTCGCCTATGACTTTTCCTTTGCCGTCGATGGTGCCGTCGGCGGTCTTCATCATGATTTCGGCCCGTCCGTCGCCGTCGAAGTCATAGACGAGGAATTGTGTATAATGGGCGCCAGCCCTGATGTTTTGCCCTAAATCGATGCGCCATAACCGTTCACCGGTGAGGCGGTAGCAGTCGAAGAACACATGTCCGGTGTAGCCGGGATGCGCGTTGTCATGAGAGTTGCGCGGGTCCCATTTGAGGAAGATTTCGTATTGGCCGTCGCCATCGACATCGCCGATGCTGGCATCGTTGGCGCTGTAGTCGTAGCGGCGTCCGTCAGGGGCGGTGCCACCCTCGGGGCGGTCGAGAGGGATGCTAAGGTAGTTGGCGGGACTTTGGGCTTTTAGCGTCCAACTGCCGTCATGCCCTCCGCCTTTCACCTCGTAGGTGGCGTCGGTGTCGAGTGGATGCTCGTCGATGAAGAAAGTGCCGCCGGTGGTGAGTGGTTTACTGTTGAGCCGCTGGCCGTTGCGGTAGATGTCGAAAGGCAGTCCGGCTGGGTCGGTGGGGAGGGTGCGCCAACTGATATAGACATGTCCGTCGTTGTCGCTGAGGGCGACGACACCTCGGTTGAGAGGTTCCTTCTGGAGTTGTTCCTTGTCATAGCGTGTCTGACCTACGGCGGACAGGCTAAGTGCGAGGCTGAATAGTAGAATAGAGGTTTTCATGGAAGTATGTTTGTTTCGACTGCGAAAATAAACAATTATGGTCAGAAAATCACATATTGGGTGAAGTTTTTGCATGATTTTTCGAACGGGATGCAGCAAACATACCAATTCCAATAATAATAAAGGTGGAGCACATGATGCACTCCACCGTTCATAAATAGTATAATAAGTAGGATTGTGTTGGGCCGAAATTTTATTTCGTTTGCAAAGATAATGTTTATTTTCCCGATACAAAAATTTTATTCATGTTTTATTTGCGAAATATTTTGCTCGAAAATGAACATTGCTCAATGGTGCAAATCTTTTTCCCCAAAAACACAATAGTACCTTGAGGTGATGTTATCAAGGAATGTATTTCACCTTTTTCTCGTCTCTTGGCTTAGCCTCGGGCGACTCGTCGGGATAGCCTACGGCGAGGATATAGCAAATCTCATGGTCGGCAGGGATGTCGAGTTGGTCGAGGAAGGGTTTTGCCTCGGGTGTGGAGGTGAGAAACCGCACCGGTCCGCCCAGGCAGCAGGTGCCCAACCCTAAGGACTGTGCTGCCAGCATCATGTTCTCGCCCATCAGACCGGCATCGACGGCTCCACGACCCTTCGGGGTGCAAACGACGATGACGTTGGGGGCATTGCGGAACATGGTCTTGAAGCCTGGGTCGCGTTTCACTTGGTCGGGATTGGACTTCTTGTATAGTTCGGTGGTTCCTTTGATCCACGCTTGGTTCTCCACCACCCGCACAAGCCACGGTTGGGCGTTCATGCCACTCGGTGCGTTGATGCCGCAGCGGACAATGGTCGCTAATTTCTCGTGTTCTACGGGGGTGTCCTTGTATTGGCGGATGGAGCGCCGTGAGAGGATGGTGCCAATCACCTCGTTGATGCCGAGGGCTTTTTGTATGCCAGCCTCCACAGTCTCCATCGGGGTCGTGGGCTCGTAGCGGGCGAGCACCTTGCCGTCGCTGCCAACGAGGAATTTGGTGAAGTTCCATTTGATGCTCGGATCCTTGGCGTAGTTAGGGTCTTTCTTGGCTTGCATTTCGTCGAGCAGTTTGCCTAATCTGTCGTTGAGGTCGAAGCCGCCAAAGCCTTTCTCTTTTTTCAAATAGGTGTAAAGGGGCGACTCTTCAGCGCCGTTTACGTCGATTTTGTCAAACTGTGGAAAGGTGATGTCGAAATTGGCCGTGCAAAACTCATGGATTTCCTGAATGGTGCCAGGAGCCTGTTGGCCAAACTGGTTGCAAGGGAAGTCGAGCACCTCGAAGCCCATCTCCCTGTATTTGGCATAGAGGGCTTGCAGGTCTTTGTACTGGGGGGTGAATCCGCATCGCGTGGCGGTATTGACGATGAGTAGCACTTTGTCTCGATAGACTTCAAGTGAAACTTTCTGTCCGATGTCGTCGGTGACATCGAAGCCATAAACATTCTCCTGGGCTGATGCCGTCAGCATGCTGACGACCATAAGCAGCAATGATGTAATTTTTCTCATAGATGATGATTATTTTGTTTAGGGGGGCGGGGCCGGGTTTTCCGGGTTTTCGGGTATTCCGGGTTCTCCGGATAATCCGGATGCTCCGGATGCTCCGGGTGATCGGGCTCTCCGCTTGTGCAAATATACACTTTTTATTTTATAAATCGGCAGGATGGGGCATTTTTATTGGTGGATTATTGGGGGGTGATGGGGCGCTGCTTTTCTTTGTTTGTTTTTTTTCCTTGTTTATGGGGTTTTTGCATTGTTTCTCATTAATTTTGCACCTTGAAGACCATTCAATAGAATATGACTACCACCATCATTTTTTCCGTCTTGTCGGCTTTGGTCGGCGCCGCCATTGCCTATCTCGCTGCCCGTACCCATATCACCGCCTTGAAGGCTCGCGAGAAATACATCGACGACGAGAACAAAGAATTGAAAAAGCAGGCTGAAGAGCGACGGCAGCACATCCGCCAACTGGTGGACGAGCGGGCAGCCTTGGCCGCCCGGCGCGACGTGCTGCAGAGCGAGGCCGCTAATCTTGAGCGACAGATGGACGACTTGAGAATTGCGCTCTCCCACCAGCGTGACGACGACCGGCAACAGTATGAGCGACAACTTGAGGAACTGCGCCGACAGCACCGGACGCAGATGGAACAACAGGCGACCCTTGTCAAAGAACAAATCAACACCATCACCGAGGACATCCTCAAACGACGCTCCGAAGAACTCTCTGCACACAGCCAAGAGCAACTTTCGGCTATCCTCACCCCTCTGCGTGAAAACCTGCGCCAGATGAAGGAGGCCGTGGAGAAAAGCGACCGCGAGCATACCACCAGCATGGAACGGCTCGATGCCGCCATCAAGGCCAACCTCGAAAAGGCTCGCGAAGTGGGGGAGCGGGCCGACAAGTTGGCGCAGGCGCTCACTTCCGACAACAAGGCGCAAGGCAATTTTGGCGAACTCCGCCTACGCACCCTGCTCGAAGAAATGGGATTTGAGGTGGGCGTGCAGTTTGAAGAGCAGGTGACGCTGCGCGACGAACGGGGCACTGCCGTGCGCGAGGAGGAGAACGGGCGTCGCATGATTCCCGACGTGATACTCCATTTCCCCGACAAGCGCGACGTGGTGATTGACTCGAAGATGTCGATGAAGGCTTTTGAGGATTATTTCAATGCCGACGGCGAGGAGGAGCGTGCCGATGCCCTCAGGCGGCACCTGCTGTCGGTGCGGAACCACGTCAGGGAACTTGCCCATAAGAATTACAGCCGCTATATCCACGAAGGGAGGCAAAAGCCCGACTTCGTGATGATGTATGTTTACAACGAGAGCGCTTTGCAGTTGGCGCTCGCCCATGATGCCACCTTATATAAAGAAGCCTATGACCAAGGGGTGATTATATCGGGCAGTCAAAACATGTATATGATGCTGCGGGTGCTGGAGATGACGTGGCGCCAAGTGAGGCAGGCAGAGAACCAAGAAGAAATCATGAAGACCGCCAACGAACTTGTCAACCGCGTGCAATTGTTCTACGAGCGTTTCAATCAGGCTGACGACCTTCTCAAGCGGACGCAAGAAGCCTTCGACAAACTGCGTATCACAACATCGCCCACAGGCAAGGGCATCATCACTGCCGCCTCCCGCCTGTTGCACTACGGTGCCAAGGAAAATCCCAAACGCAATAGCACTCTTCCACGGAAGGAGGAGTGAAAAAAGGATGTTGGCAAAACAAAAAAAACACGTATAAAACGTGTTTTGAAAGATTTTAGGAAAACCTACGAAGGCTGTTAGCGCACTTCAAACAATTGGATGAACCCCGTCATCATGAAAACTTTCTTGATGTCGTCTTTGATGTGCTCCACAATCACTTTCCCTCCCTTGGCCGATACCTCCTTGCGGATGGCGAGGAACAAGCGAAGACCAGAACTACTGATATAATCCAAATTCTCGCAGTCCAAGATGATTTCCTTGTCGGCATTTTCAAGCAGGGGCACGATGTCTTGCTGAGCCTTCACGGCAGTGGGGGTGTCCAAACGGCCACTGAAGACCGCCGTCATGCCTCCCTGATGCTCTTTGATTTCCAATGTCATGATAAACGATATAAGTGTATGGTGGATGATTTTTTTGAAACAATCTACCCACCTTTCCATACCCTCCTCTTTGGGAGGGCATGGATGGTTGGGTGTGTTTGAATGTTATTTGATCAAAGCACTGCGGGCTGCATCGATCTTGTCCTTGGCTTCTGCCAACTGAGCCTTCAGTTCGTCAACAGTGGTGGCATTGAGCACTTCAAGAGAAGAGATGGCTTCTTTCACAGGCTTGATCTCGGGGTCGTACTCTGCCAGACGGTTCACGGCGTCAAGAATCAGCACGATACGGAAGGTCACGTTGGAAGCAGCCTTGTCGTCGAATGCGGTGAGGAACTTGTCTGCATTTTGGTTGATGGCATAGAGTTGCTCCACCAATGCTGCAGAAGCGAGTTGCCAGAAATAGTTGATGCGGCCATTCTCGTTCATGGCATCATAGAGGGCGGAAGTGGTCTCAAAGAGGCTGTTGGCGTCCTCAATCACCTTGAAGGAGGGGTCGTTGATGTCGGCTGTCAACTTGGCAATGGCCTTGTCGTACTCGTCTGTAGGCATTTCATAGAGCGATGCAATCTTCTTGTCAACGCTAAGGGCGCTCAGGATGCGGTATTTCTCAGAAAGCGTGGCAGCCTCTTCGGCAACAGAGGGATTGAGCAGGTACTCGGGTTTGACCTGTTTCTCTTCGTTGGTCAATGTGAGTCCACCTTCTTGCACGAACGGGAACTGCTTCAGTTGGCCAATCTCAGCGGCAATGCTGTCGATATGCATCTTGATGCTGGCTTCTATCTGCTCCTGTTCGAAACTCTTTTCGTTTTGTGCGGCTTCCGGCTGGTCGGTTTTCTTGCCTCCGCATGATGCCAGGATGACGGCAGCAAAAGCAATGGCTAAAATGGATAACTTCTTCATCTTTTTTTGATTTTGATTATTAATTTTATTGATTATAACTTGATTTCTATTAGATTTTGCGGGCTATAGAGCACGTTTTTTCATATTTCCCTGCAAAAATAGGAAAAAATTTTAGATACTCAATATCAAAAGACCTCAATTTTTGTTAAAGGCGTGAATATTTTCTTATTGTGCGTCTTTTCTAATATACCGTCCGGGGCAGTCGGACAGCAGCAGCAACGTCACGATGATGCCCATGACAAGCATCACGGTCAAGTTGTACCACAGTGTCTTGACGTGCCAGTTGCCTAAGATTTTCTCGCTGCTATAAAAGGGAGCACGGCCGTTATGGCTACTGGGTGTCAGGTAAATCTGGCCCGAACGTGCGACGATATGGTGGTCCACCACTTCGAGCATGCGGGGTTGGTCGGCCCCCGTCACACAGTCTTCCAATTTCAGGTTGTGGTTGTCGCGTTTCAGTTGCATCAACTTTTCCTTGCCATGCTTTTGGATGTAAGCGGCGATTATTTTGTCTGCCTTCAACGTGAGTTGGTTGGTCAGTTTCGACAATACGCGTTCGGCCTCCTTCATATAGTCACGAAGAGATGTGTATGACCAGTCGCCAGTGTATTTGTCCATGCCGCAATACTCGGTCACCAACGGCAGGTTGGTCTTGATGACCGCCAAATGGTCTTTTTTGACGTCCTTTCCCGTTGTGCGCTCGTTCTCCATTGTTTCCAACTGTGACTGCAGTTCGTAGAGCATCCCCATGTTGTAGTATAATGCCTCGTATTTCTGCTTCTCGACATCGAACCTCATGCGGTCGAATTCGTTGTCGGTGAACGAAGTGACAGCCAAGGCTTCGTAGGCCCATCTTGAGGGGATGACATCACCTATCAAGGGTACGTTACCCGTGGTGCTCTTGGGCGTCAGGTCATTGAAACTCACCACCAGTCCGCAGAGCAAAATCTGTGGGATGAGCAGCAGCGGGATGCAGATATAGATGGCCACCACAGAGTTGAGGCATTGTGAGAGCAGAAGGCCTGTCAGACTGGCGAGCATGGCGGTGGCGAACAGGATGAGCCACCAAGTGAGGAACATCCCGTGCAGTCCCATGATGCTGTTGCCCACCAAGATGAAGAGGAATGTCTGCAAGAGAGAAACCCCCGCCATATAGACTATTTTCGACCAAATGTAACTGCCGTATGACAGGTTGAGGAATTGCTCGCGTTTCAGGAGGGCACGGTCTTTGATAATCTCTTCGGCACTGCCGCTCATACCGGTGAATGTGGCAACGATAATCGCCATGAAGAAGTAACTCACCAAGTTCTTGTTGTCCATTACGCTATAACCCTCAGGGGGTGAGAATCGGGTGAGCATGGCGCAGATGACTGCCAATGCCGGGGCTATGGTTAGCGTGATGGCAAGGTATTGGATGTTGGTGGCCTTCGTCATGATATTGCGGTGCAGGAAAATGGCAAACTGCTTGAATACACCCGGCTTTTTTTGGTCTGAAGCGGGCACGTCGTGCACGGCGGGGGCCGGCATTGCCTCGCGGTTTTTCAAATATAGTTCATGCCAGTTCTGTGGGGTCATTTTCCTTTCGTCGGACTGTTCCCCCATGTTGTTGAGGGCTTTCTCGTCGATGATGTTGAGCACCACCTCTGGATTCACATTGCCGCAGGTGGGGCAGGTGCTTGTCTCTGCATCGGCATAGTTGGCGGCTTCCTTGAAATAGGTGATGGCATCGATGGGGTTGCCGTCGAATACGGGATATCCGCCTTTGTCAAGCAGCCACAGGCGGTCGAAGAGTTTATAGACATCGCTCGAGGGTTGGTGGATGTTCACGATGACCAGTTTGCCTTTGAGAGTCTGTTCCTTGAGCAGGAGGATGACTTTCTCGGTGTCGGCGGAGGATAGTCCCGAGGTGGGTTCGTCGAGGAAAAGGACGGCAGGCTCGCGTATCAGTTCCAAGGCGATGTTCAGTCGCTTCCGCTGTCCGCCAGAGATGAATTTGTTGATGGCGGAACCCACTTTTAGGTCTTTGGCGGCATAGAGCCCCAAGTCTTTCAGTGTCTTGTCAACGCGCTGGGAGATTTGCTCGTCGGGCAAGCCCTCGAAGCATAGTTTGGCAGTGAACCATAAGTTCTGGCTGACAGTGAGTTCCTCGATGAGAAGGTCGTCTTGGGGGACGTAGCCAATCAGGTTTTTGGCCTCTGGCTCTGAGATGTCGTGACCGTTGATGGTGATGCTGCCTTGTTGGGGCTTCAGTGAACCGTTGAGTAGCGAGAGCAGCGTGGTCTTCCCTGTACCAGACCCTCCCATGATGGCTAACATTTCCCCGTTTTTGAGCGTGAAACTAAGGTCGTGCATGCCATTGTCGCTGTTAGGGAACCTGAAGTTGATGTCCCGTCCGCAAAATTCCACCTCCGCTGCTTGTTGCTTGTCCTT
The DNA here is from genome assembly GCA_946415525.1 of uncultured Prevotellaceae bacterium. Taxonomy (GTDB): domain Bacteria; phylum Bacteroidota; class Bacteroidia; order Bacteroidales; family Bacteroidaceae; genus Prevotella. The sequence goes on from CAMKSZ010000046.1 coordinate 10,121, forward strand.
GTCGTAGGAACTGATAATCGAGGAATAATAGACAGGTCTTCCTGTGGCGTTTTTTAGCACGCTGCTTTGCTGCCACACCTGATAGACGCCAGGCAGCACCGGCACGTCGTTGAGCGTCACGGTGTCGCTGCCATTGTAGGTGAAGAGGAGAAGTCCGGTCTGTTGGTCGAGCAGCGTCTTGATTTTTCCGTCAAACCCTTCAATGGTGTGCAGTTTGACATGTTCTGTCTCGCGATTGGCCACGAAGTCGGAAAAATCCTTGTATTGTACCTCTGGAATGTGGAAATGGGTGGCCATGGTGGTGAACATGGGGCTGGTTGCATCCCCGTCGCTTCCGCAGAACTCCATCACCCTGAGCAACAATAGCGCTTCCTCCCTTCCCTGTATCTTGCCATGCAGTGTCGAACAAATATATGTCGCTGTCTGTTCGCTGTCCAGGTCGTCGGTCATCTCGTAGGCCATGCGCATGTCGCTGTAGAGGTCGAGGTACAAGTCGATGTTGCGGATGCCAAAGTGGCGGCGCAGGTAGTTGGCGAGCATCGTCTTGGCCCGTTCTTCGTCCACTTGCTTTTCTTTGCCGAAAAGCGCAAACAAACTGATGAAACTGGATAGGATGTTGTCTGTCATTTGTCTGTTGGCTTAGTTGATTTTCTTCCTCAGTGTCAAAACATTCTTCCCGTCTGTGCGCTCATAGTTGATGCTGTCCATGATTTGCTTGACAAGGTGTATGCCCAATCCACCAATCAGGCGCTCCTCGGCCGGCAAGGTGGTGTCGATGTCTTCCTTGGTAGTGGGGTCGAAGGGCTTCCCCGAGTCGGTGATGATGAATTTCATCTGTACGTCGTTGGCCATGGCCTGGATGTCGATGTCGCCCACCGTACCGGGGGGATAGGCGTAGTTCATTACATTGACCACTGCTTCCTCAATGGCGAGGTTCATGCTCATGGAGGTACCCATGTCGAGCCCGGCTTCCTCGCACACCTCTTCGACGAAGGCTGCAAGTAGAGGCACTTGCTCGATGTCGTTCTTCAACTTGATGCTCCGATTGAACAGTGTGTAGGATTGCTGTTGTTTGGTGTACTGAATGGCAAGCATGGTCATGTCGTCGTTTTGTTCGGCGTCACCGGTAAATTGATTCACAACATTCTCCATTTGTTCGATTAGTGTTTTGGGGTTGTTGGTGGATTGCTTGGCCACCTCGATGATTCGTTCTTCTTCAAATTGGTTGAAATGGATGTCCTCGGCCTCGGTCAGGCCGTCGGTGTATAGGAATATCATCGTTTGGTAATCGATGATGGTCTCTTGCGTCGTATATTTCCAGTTCTCCATGATGCCCAAGGGGAGGTTGGCGTCGCAGGGCAGCGGTTCCACGCTCGAGGATTTGATCAATAATGGCGGGTTGTGCCCGGCATTGCTGTAGCGCAGACGACCTGTCGGCAGGTCGAGGACGCCGACAAACAGGGTGACGAACATGCTTGAATCGTTGTCGTCCACTATCATTTCGTTGATGCCGCTGACTATCTTGCCAGGATGGCTGTCGTGGGAGGTGGAGGTGCGGAACAAGGCTCGTGTCACGGCCATTACCATGGCAGCAGGGATGCCCTTGCCCGATACGTCGCCTATGCAGAAATACAATTTCTCGTTTTTCACCAAGAAGTCGTAGAGGTCGCCACCCACTTCCTTGGCTGGGTTCATCAGGGCGAAGACGTCCACGTCGGTACGGTCGGGGAAGGCGGGGAACGTCTTGGGAATCATCGACATCTGTATGTTGCGAGCGATGAGCAATTCGCCTTCTATGCGGCCTTTTTCCTCATTCACCTTCTTGATTTCCTCTATCTGGTTGATGAGCGACTGCTGCATGGTGGAGAAAGAGTTGTGGAGCATGAACATCTCGTCCTTGGTCTTGATGTTGGGCAGGGGGGTGTCGAGGTTGCCCTTGGAGATTTCGTCGGCGGAAGAGGCAAAGAGACTTAATGGTCTGATTATCTTGTGGATGTCTCTACGGCAAATCAAGGCAATGAGCAAGAGCGTGGCAAGGAGGCCAATAATCATTATCTCGACAAAGACGTTGACAGGCGCGAACAGGTCGCTGGTGGGCACCAGCGTGGCGATGGTCCACCCTGTGTGCTTCACGGGGACATAGAAGATGCCATATCTCCGATTGGATTTGTCGATGAAGGAGGACTTTCCCTGATTGCCTGAAAGAATCTCTTCAATCAGTTTCTGCCCTTTCTCCTTGTCCTTTACTTGGCTGAAGAAAGTGTATATGGTTTCGTCGTTGGCCTCTATCTTGTCCGGATGGACGATGAAAGCCCCGTTTGAGGTGATGATGCAACTGCGGGAATTGCCCTTGCGGTCGCTGTCAATCCCGAAATAGAAGTCTTCATTGTTGGTGCTGTCCACCTCTTGTGCCAATTTCGTAAGCCAGCCGAGAGAAAGGTCGGCTGTCTGGACGCCATATACCTCGCCTTTGTCGTTGATCAGGGGCCTTGAACAGGTGGTCATCAAGATTTCTCCACCTCCCTTATCGACGTAGGGTTCTGTCCATTCGCTTTTGCCTGTTTTCATTGGCTTGGAAAACCATGCCTGGTTCACATAGTCGTATTCCTTGGAGGTGAGCATCTTGGTCTTGATGCCGGTGGAGTCGCGAAAAGCGTAAGGGGCATATTGCTGGCCTTTCTTAGGCTCTTGGGCTGGGTCAAGGGCTACGGCGGCCCCCACGTAGTTGGGATTCAGGTTGAGCAGATGCAGTACGGCGTCGTATTCTCCTCCTTTCTTGTTGATGCTGTTTTCAACTTCAGGCACGTTGTTTTTCAAGACAACCTCTACAGATGTAAAGAGGTTGTTGATCTTCTCTGCGGTTGCATCCATCTTCAGCCAATAGAGGTTTGATACGATGAAGATGCCGACAAACCACATCAAGAAAAGAAAGATGGCGGTTATGATTAGAAGGATAAGAAACAGCGTGCCTACGACTCGCCATGTCAGGCGGACCGCAATGGAACTTGAGGGGCTAAAAAACGTAGGTATTTTCATGTTATTGCTTATTCCTTGCAAATTTAGTATGTTTTTTTTTAATGAACAACACATCATCGTTTTTTTTTCCTTTTGGGAGGGAGTGGCGGGTGAGTGCGCTTTGGTATTTCCATGTTACACTTCCTAATGCACTTGTTACAAAAATGCAATGGGGGAAAGAGAATAATTCGTATTTTTGCCAACAAAAAACGATATGATGAGAAAAAATGCTTTGTTAATGTTTTTTGCCATGATTTCCATGTGTTTGCCTTTAGGTGCACAATGGCAGAGATTCAACCGTCAACCGTGGGAGAAAGGTGCGTTTGAGACGCGTCAATACCGAAACCTCTTTGTCGAAATGGGCTATTCACCGAAAGCCGTGGAGGACAAGTTGAAGGAAGTGTTCGACGATGTGTTCAGAGGTCCCAATAAAGTTTATTTCGAGGTGGGAGACTCGTTGGGCTACGTCAGCGACATAAAAAACCATGACGTGCGCACGGAGGGGATGTCGTATGGCATGATGATTGCCGTGCAGATGGACGAGAAGGACATCTTCGACCGGTTGTGGAGGTGGAGCAAGAAATACATGCAGCACAAGAGCGGACCGCGTGAGGGGTATTTCGCCTGGAGTTGCAAGACCGACGGCACGCACAACGCCGAAGGGGCGGCCTCGGACGGTGAACTTTATTTCGTCACATCGTTGATTTTCGCATCCAACCGCTGGGGCGACGACACGGGCATTGACTACAAGAAGGAAGCAAAGTACATCCTCGACTGTTCCATGGCGAAAGACGGCACCGACGGACAGATGCCGCTGATTCATCCCGATTACCAACTGATTACCTTCACCCCCGACAGGATGGGGTCGCGGTTCACCGACCCTTCCTACCACATCCCTGCTTTCTACGAGGTGTGGGCAAGATGGGCGGACGACGGGCGTGCCGACTATTGGCGGCAGGCAGCCCAAAAGGCACGGGAGTTTCTCCACAAGGCCATCCATCCTGAGACGGGCCTCAACCCCGACTTGTGTCTCTACGACGGCAGCATTATGAGCAATCCGTGGATGAACCGGTCGGGTGGTGCCAATTTCCGCTACGACTCGTGGCGGGTGCCGATGAACATCGCTCTCGACTATGAATGGTGCTGTGAAGACAAGGAATGGCAGCGGCAATATGGCGAGCGCATTCAGAATTTCCTCTTCAGCCAGGGAATCAACGATTTTGTCGATCAATACCGTGTAGATGGCTCGCTGCCCGAGGAGAATGAAATCTTGCCTGCTGGGGGCTTCAAGAAACTTCGTCACAGCATCGGACTGGTGGCTACTTCTGCTGCTGCATCGGTGATGTGTGGCCATGAGAAAAAGAGGGATTTTGTGAAAGCCTTGTGGGAAATGCCCCACCAACCTTTCGACGACGGCTATTTCGATGCATATTACGACGGTTTGCTGCGACTGTTTGCATTCATGCACTTGAGCGGCCACTACCGTATCGTCTTCCCCAATCCTTTGCGTGTACTTTCGGTTGGCAATGTCTCCATGACTATCGATACGGGGGCGGGTGGCAGAATCGTCTCCTTCAAACACAATGGACGGGAGATGCTGTCGCAACTCACCATGCCGGAGTCTTTCGGCAGCACGTTTTGGACAAGTCCGCAGAAAGAGTGGAACTGGCCTCCTGTGCCCGAAATCGACAAATATCCCTATGAGGTGACCGAGGAGGGCAACTCGCTGGTGCTGACCAGTGCTGTCGCTGAAAAACTTGGACTGCGCGTGAAAAAATTGTTCCAGACCGACCCGAAAACCAACTCCGTGGTGGTGGAGTACCAGATTGTCAATGCCGACAAGGTGGCGCACAGCGTGGCGCCGTGGGAAATCACGAGGGTGCCTCATGGCGGACTGATATTCTTCGATGCTCCTATGGAGGGCATCACTCCTGCGGGCCTGATGCCTTTCGTGGCGGAACATGGCCTGGTTTGGCTGGCACCTGATGTGACCAACGAAAACCGCAAAGTCAATGCCGACGGAAAAGGATGGTTGGCCTATCTGTGCAACGGACTGGTGATGCTGAAACAATTCGACGATTTGACTCCTGGGCAACCGGCACCTGGAGAAGCGGAAATCCAAGTCTATGTAAACAGGGGAAAAACCTATATCGAATTGGAAAGCCAGGGGGAATACGTCAAACTTCAACCTGGAGAAATGCTCTCTTGGAAGGTGAGGTGGAGCCTGTTCGAATGTGACAGCCCCGAACCTTCTAAAAAACTGGCCAAGACCATCAGGAAAAAGGTGGCTCATAAATGAGGTGTTTGTTGTCATCCTACTTGCCACGACGTTCGATGTCTGTGGCGTGGATGAAAATGGGAGGGAAACCGGTGGTTTCCCTCCCTCTCATTTTAAAATTAAAGGTAAAGTAATTTATGATAGATTAAGACTTATGCTGCCACTCCATTATAGTTGAAATCCACCATGGAGGCGTCGGAGAGGAATGTGTGATAACCATGGTCGGTCTTGTCAATCCTGAGAATCCGCATATTGGCAAGGTGATTCTTTATGAATGACTTGATGCTCTCGGGCAAAATAGAGACGGGTACACCATCCAACTTGCCATCCACCGTTTCCCAGTTGCCGTTGCTGTCGATGCGGACTTCAGTGCCTTCGCTGAAACAGATTTCATAGACGGTCTCATTGGCGTCTTGCTTCATCTCGATGGATGCGATGTTCTGGGTGGGGAAATTGAACATCACGAAGTTCTTGACAGAGGTGGGCAGTTGTTCTGCGATGATCACCTTACTATTTTCCTTGTTCGAAAATGCCTTTGACATCATATCGAAAAGTGCTGCCATCATATTTTTTGTCTCTTTCATAATTGTATTTTTTTATTGTTGTTTTTATTTTGTTTCTGATTTCTGATGCAAAGATAGGGTGGATGTCATGGCTGGAAAAGTTTTTTCGCCTTTTTCGTCTTTGCATGTTGTGACAAGCGGCCAATAATGTGACAAATCTCGGAATAGGTCGTTATTTTTGTCAGAGCGGCCTCTAAAATGCACAAATCAGGCCAAGAAATAGTGAAGATGTCGCAGGGTGGCGTCTTTTATATTGTAATTAGGTTCATGCCGCTTGAGCCACCCCAATACTGCTGTCGGTTATTTAAAATTTGTTAAATTGTCGTGCAGAGCCATTGCCTTTATAAAACAATTTCATATCTTTGCGATATCAAATTGATATCATAATTTAAAACTTTCAAACAATATCGTTATGGAAACAAAAGAAAAATCATTTGAAGGATCGGTGTTCAACGGCTTTGCCATGTTGTTTGTCAATTTAGCAGTACTCGCCTTGGCCATCGTAGGAATCATCCATAGCATTGTCCTCCTCGACGACAGCAATGGAACAGTGGGCGGATGGCTGTTGGGCGGTTGCGGACTGTTGCTTCTCGTCAACATCATCTGTTGGTGTGGGTTCTTGTTGCTGGAACCGAATGAAGCCCGCGTACTCACTTGGTTTGGAAAATACAGCGGTACGTTCACTCGCACAGGATTCTTTTGGGTCAATCCTTTCTATTCCGCCAAGAAGGTGTCGTTGCGCGCACGCAACCTCGATGCCGAACCCATCAAGGTGAACGACAAGACCGGCAACCCCGTGATGATTGG
>CAMKSZ010000047.1 GCA_946415525.1 uncultured Prevotellaceae bacterium
CATCAGCCATAGGACTATAAACAGGGCCAAAAGTGGACCGCGAGAACCGTCCCCAAGATCCAAGCCTTCCTTCATTTTTTCATTTTTTTTCCTTTTCGGTTGCAGATTCACATTTTTTTTCTATTTTTGCAAAGAAATTGTCACGGGGCAGTAAATCTGTCGCCAAAACCTAAACAACTACATATCATAATATCTATTACCAAATCTCTAACATCAACGCTTATGAAAAGACAACTGCAACGAATGAGCATGTTGTGCTTCATGCTGATTTCGGCAATGTGGGCAGGTGCAGCCACCACCGCCACATGGGATTTCCAGAACGACCTCCCCGCCGGCATCTGTGAAAGCACCAACTATCAGGGAGTGGAGGCCGACATTCCGTCGAATGTCGAAGGCGTCTCCATGCACGTCGATGCCACTAATGGCAAACTCTATTGCGTGGGCCGCAACAACGCCCAGATGAACCCCGGCACCATCCTGCAAGTGCCCGTCAGTTCCACTGACGACATCGTCACCGTCGTGGGTTATCCCGGCTATTGCCACTTTGCCGTCGGCGCCGACGAGAACGGCGACGAGAGCATGGTCACCCACAAGGCCACCAACGCCGAAGTGAAGAAAGGCTTCGTGGAAGTGACCGCCACCGCAGGCAACAACTACATCTACTCGGTGTCGGTAGAACTCAACAAGAGCCTCACCCCCGCCGAGGAAATCACCGGCACATGGGACTACAACGACGACAACGTCATGGCACAGACCATGGCCCTTTCGGGCAGTTCCGAAGAGGGCAAGGTTGACGCCATCGAGGGCAACGGCCTCGCCATCACCGTCGCCGCCAATGGAGCCTCCTTCCGCAACAACGGCAACAACATCCAGGTGAGGAAGGGCGCCGTCTTCAAAGTGCCCGTCCAGAGCACCGACGACGTCGTCACCGTCTTTGGCTACCCAGGCTACTCCTACTACACCATTGGCAGTTCCGACACGGAAATCACCAACACAGGCACCAATCCCTCCACCGAATACACCGCCAAGAACGGCGACGTGGCACAGGGTTATGTAGCCATCACCTCCACCAACGACAACAACTATTTCCTGAAAATCATCCTCGTGCAGAAGCCCAAGCAGGCTCCTGAGACATTGGAGGACAAGCCCGCCACCGCCACCTTCCCGTTCAACCTCGGCACCGAGGGACAGACCGCCGACTTCGGCGACGCTGCCGACTACTTCGTCAAGAGCAAGGTGTCGTATGGCAGCGGCCTCTTCTTGAAGGACGTCAATGCCGGCGGCGGTTTCGACCAGACCCGCTTCGAGCCCTACGACCAGAACAACAAGGCCGATGAGACCAACATCATCGACTTCGTCATCCAGCCGCAATACGGCCTGACCTTCACCCCGACCTCCGTGGCATTCAAGACCACCCGCTTCGGCACCGACAACGGTCTGCTCGACATCGCATGGCTCAATCCCGACGGCACCACCGTCACCCTCGCCACCGAGGTGAAGCCCAACCGCAACAGCGGCACCAATCCCGCCATCGCCTCCGAGGACGGGAAGAAATTCAGCGACCTCTCCTACGAGGTGACCGGCGCCACACCGGGCGAAGGACCCTGCGGCCTGCGCATCAACCTCTATAAGTTGCAGAGCGGCAAGCAAATCGGCTTTGCCGACATCGTCATCAAAGGCGTGCTCAACGGCCAGATGGTGGAAGTGCCCATCTTCGGCGAGTTCACCGCCAATGGCGTGAAATACATCGCCGACAACGTCTTCGAGGGCTACGACGCCACCATCGAGATTTCCAAGACCCAGGAGATGATTTCCGCCTCCAACCCGCTGACCGACGTTACCGCCATCACCGGCGAAATCGGTGAACTTACCTACGACGGCGACGCCACCCACTGCGACGTCACCATCCCCGTCACCCTCGGTCCCGTCACCCTCGAGTATGTCGCCCACTTCGTGCAGAAGCCCGACTTCACCCTGACCTACCTCGACACCGACCGTAGCGTCATGGGCACGCAGATTGTGGAGAAAGACGCCCCCATCGGCGAGTTTGCCGTCGATTTCACCACCGCCAAGGCCAACGAAGGCTTCAAGGTGCGCGGCTGGTATGTGAAGCCCGGTGAGAAGAAATACACCACCAGCGACATCATCACCGGCAACACCACCCTCTACGCCTACGCCACCGAAATCGAGGAGCCCAGCGACTACAAGAAGTACAACTTCGACCTCACCAGCACCCTCTTCTATCCCGAGGACCACGAGGCATTCGTCTCCGTGGGCAACGGCTACTGGCACGACACGCAGCACGGATGGGCCTTCCGCGGCGGCGACCGCATCGAACTCCTCGTGGGCCAGAAGGCCTACGTCAGCGTAGCCACCTGCAAGTATGGCAAGGAAGGCGCCGAACTGGTGTTCAAGAGCGCCGACGGCACCGAACTTGGCCGCGTCCCCGCCATCACTGAAGGCGACGGCGAGATCAGCACCTTCAACTACGAAGGCGAGCCCGGCAAACTCTACATCGACGTGGAGTCGGGAGGCGAGAACTACATCCACAGCATCCGCATCGTCAACTACACCACCACCAACTACGTCAAGCAAGGCAACTGGTACTTCGTGACCCCGAGCGACGCCGCCAGCCTCGTGGAAGTGCTCGACATCGTCAACGGCGCCAACAGCAGCGCAGAATCAGAGCGTGCCTACATCTTCCTGCCCGACGGCACCTACGACCTCGACATGGCCACACTGACAACCATCAGCGGCAACAACGTGTCGCTCATCGGACAGTCCATGGAGAAGACCATCATCCGCAACGCTCCCTACTACACCGACGAAGGCATCGGCAAGACCGCCACACTGCTCAACTCGGGCAAGAACCTCTACATGCAGGACATCACGCTGAAGAACGACCTCGACTACTACGGTGCACAGGCAGCAGGCCTTGAGGGCGGACGTGCCGTCTGCTTCCAGGACAGGGGCGACCGCGCCATCTTCAAGAACGTGAGGATGCTCTCCTACCAAGACACCTACTACAGCCAGAACACCAAGCAGTCGTATTGGGAGGACTGCGACATCCACGGCACCGTTGACTTCATCTGCGGCGGCGGCGACGTGCGCTTTGTCAACACCACCATCTCGCTGGAGCCCCGCAACATCAACGGCACCGGTGGCCGCACCATCTGCGCCCCCACCACTCAGGGCAACTTCGGCTATGTGTTCGATAAATGCAAGGTGGTGGACCTCGCCGAGGGCAAGGGCGACTGGAACTTCGGCCGTACTTGGCAGAACAACCCCATCGCCGTCTATCTCCTCACCATGCTCGACGCCAACGCCGAAAAGACCCTCGTGAAATCGCGCTGGACCCAGAAGGGCATGAACAACAGAGACCCGAAGGTATTCGGCGAATACAGTACGACCAACGAGGAAGGCGACATCATCAACCCCGCCTCCAACATCATCACCTCTTACGGTGGACAGTTTGAGACCATTCTCACTGGCGAACAGGCAGAATTCTACAGTTACGAAAACATGTTCCTCGCCCAAGAGGAGCCTTGGAATCCCGCCGACCTGACCATTCAGGCAGAAGGAACCTCCATAGATTACGAAGACGGAAAAATGACTTGGGAACCTGTTGAAGACGCCATCGCCTACGCCGTATTCAAGAACGAAGTCTTCGTCGGCATCACCGAAGGCACTTCCTTCGACATAGAAACCGCTGACGGCGACGTGCTTGGCATCCGCTGCGCCAATGGAATGGGTGGTCTCGGCGAAATGTCAATCTACGACATTCAAGATGCCAGTGCCGCCATGTTCGACAACGACAAGCAACCACTTGCTCCAGGTGACTATCCCGCCATCGTGACAGACCGTGTCCTCTACAAGGGTCTCAACACCATCGTGCTGCCCTTCGAGGCAACAGTTAAAGACCTTGACGACAATGGCGGAGCCAAGGTGCTCGAATACATCGGCACCATCGAAAGAGACGGCAACCTCATCCTGCAGTTCAAGCCTGTGGAGACCTTGGCCGCCAACACACCGTATGCCGTGTTCGCCAATGCCGACATCCAAATCGAATTCTTTGAGAACAAGACCGTGGTAGCACCCACCGACCTCACTGTCAGCGACAGCGAATACGCCTTCGTGGGCACCTACACCGCCTATGAGAAGGGCGAGTCGCCCATCGTGGAAGGCGACCTCATCGCCGACGTCAACGAGTTCACCAAGGCCAATGGCGGCAACAAGATCCGCGCCTACCGTGCTTACCTGAAGAAAGTGGGCACCTCGTCGGCCAATGTCGCCTTCGACTTCGACGGTGACTTGGTGGACGGCATCGAGGCAGCCCGTCTGCTCGACACCCTGACACAAGGCGACATCTACAACCTCAATGGTCAGAAGGTGACGAAGCCCAACAAGGGCGTCTATATCGTCAACGGCAAGAAAACAGTCATCAAATAACCCTTAAAACCTTTAGCATCATGAAAAAAACGTATTCAGCACCCGTCGTCAAGACGATGCACGCATTCACAGGAAGAGTGATGGACATGGAACTCACCAGCGACGGCACCTATGAGCAAGGCGTCGGCGGCGACGGTTCCGACAAAGAAGCGCGCACGCAGGAACTTGAACTGTTCTAATCCGCTTTTCCGCAAACCATCAATGCGACACTAAGGCATTTGCATCGTAAATGTCAACTCCTCAAAGGCAGATTTCCGCATGGGAATCTGCCTTTTTAGTTAAAAACACCACAAAGATGAGGGAAATGAACGTTATTTAATATTTTTTAGTTATCTTTGCACCTAAATCACATCTCATGTGAAGAAACAAACTACCCCAAGGTCTCTAACCTAATTCTATATAGTATTTTTTAATCAACCTAAAATAAAATCTATGTCTGGTAATTTTAAATTCTTTAGATTGGCGCTACTGTTGGTCCTCACCATGATGGTGGGCAACATCACTGCGCAGACTATCAAAGGTACAGTGACCGACTCAAGCGGCGAGCCCATCATCGGCGCGACTGTCATGGAGACAGGAACGCAGAACGGTGTCGTCACCGACCTCGACGGCAACTTTACCTTGCAGAATGTCAAGGGCAAGACCATCACCATCTCCTACATCGGCATGAAGACCCAAACGGTGCAGATTGCCGGCAAGACCGAGTTCAGCATCAAACTCGAGGACGAGACAGCATCGCTCAACGAGTTGGTGGTCATCGGTTACGGTTCTGTCCGTAAGAAAGACCTCACTGGTTCTGTGTCCACTGTCAAGGGCGAAAACCTGACCAAAGTGCCCGTTCCCAACGTAGGTGAAGCCCTGGCCGGTAAACTCTCCGGTGTGCGCGTCACCACCACCGACGGTTCGCCCGACGCCGAGGTCGTCATCCGCGTGCGCGGCGGCGGCTCCATCACCAGCGACAACACCCCGCTCTACATCGTCGACGGTTTCCCCGCCAATTCCATCAACGATATCTCCAGCAACGATATCGAGGACATCACCGTGCTGAAGGATGCCTCCTCCACCGCCATCTACGGTAGCCGCGGTGCCAACGGCGTCATCCTCATCACCACCAAGGGAGCCAAGAGCGGCAAGAGCCGTGTCAACTACAATGGCTTCATCCAAACGAAGAAAATCGCCAAGCGCCTGGACGCCATGGACACCTACGACTACGTCATGTCCAACTACGAGTATGCCGCCCTCCGTGGCACCTCCGCCATTTCCAGTTTCGAGAAGAACTTCGGCGTGTTCGACGACCTCGACATCTACAAGAGCGTCAAGGCCATCGACTGGCAGGACGACATGTTCGGTGCCAACGTCCTCTCCACCCAGCAGAACGTGAGCGTCAGCGGCGGTACCGACCAGACCAGTTACTCGCTCTCCGGCACCTACGACTTCAACGGCGGTCTGATGCCCAACAACGACTACAGCCGTTTCTCCTTCAACCTGAAACTGAAGCACAAGATCAACAAGAACCTCACCTTCAACCTCAACTCCAAGGTGAGCGACACCGAAATCAACGGTAGCGGCACACAGGGCGGCACCTACAAGATCCGTACCTCGCAAGCCATCACCTCCGTTGCCACCAAAGGTCTTGCCGACTACATCACCCCCGACATCGCCAGCATGAGCGACGAGGAGTACCAGGAGTATCTCACCAGCCAGATGACCCTCGCCGAGCAGGCAGCACGCTACTGGCGCCAGCGCAACCAGCGCCGCTTCCAGTTCAACGCCAGCCTCGACTGGAAGACCCCGCTGGAGGGACTCTCTGCCCACCTTGAGGGCGGTTACACCTACGGTTTCAACGACACCAAGAACTGGTGGGGCCACACCACCACCAACGCCTCCTACGAGGGCGGCGAGCCCCTCGCCGAGTGGCAGAAGAACAGCCTCAACTCCATCCGCGAGGAAGTTCACCTCACCTACGACAAGAAAATCGCCAAGATTCACCACTTCAACGTGATGGTGGGCCAGGAACTCAACATCAGCAAGCAGAACTACAACCTGATGCACGGCAGCCGATACAGTCGCAACTACACCCCCGAGATGGTGTTCGACAACTTCTCCAAAGGCCAGGGCACACCGACCGTGAAGAGTTACACCTACGCCGACGACAACCTGCTCTCGTTCTTCGGCCGTCTCAACTACACGCTCATGGACCGCTACCTCTTCACCCTCACCGCCCGTGAGGACGGCTCGTCGAAGTTCAGCAAGGGCAACCAATGGGGCTTCTTCCCCGCAGGTGCCTTCTCCTGGCGTGTCATCGAGGAGCCTTGGATGGAGAACACCAAGAAAGTGCTGAGCAACCTGAAACTCCGTCTCTCCTTCGGTACTGCCGGTAACAACAACATCCCCTCAGGCGCAGCCCTCGACCTCTACTACTTCGACCAAGGCTCGAAGCGCTACGGTGTCGGCGACGTGGAGAACCACCACTACGGCATCAAGGACGGCAGCCGTGCCATCCTCCCCAACCCCGACCTCACCTGGGAGACCACCATCACCCGCAACCTCGGTATCGACTTCGGTCTCTTCCACGAGCGCATCAACGGTAGCATCGACCTCTACTGGAACTCCACCAAGGACCTGCTCGTCATGCACACCATCACCGCTCCCGGCTTCACCCACGTCTATGAGAACTGCGGCAAGACCTCGAACAAGGGTATCGAACTCCAACTCAACGCCAGCATCCTCAACAAGAAGAACGTCACCCTCGACGCCAACTTCAACATCGGCTTCAACAAGAGCAACGTCGATGAAATCAAGGACGGCATCGACTACCTCCCCTTCGCATCCGGATGGGCAGGCACCGACAACAAGAACCAAGACGACTACATCATCCGCAAGGGTGAGCCTATCGGCTTGATTTACGGTTGGAAATCCGCCGGCTACTACACCACCGCCGACTTCAGCAGTTACGACCCCGCCACCGACAAGTACACGCTCAAGGAAGGCGTGGCCGACGTGGGCAGCCTCCTCGGCGGCACCATCGGCGTACGTCCCGGTACGATGAAACTCGTCGATGTGGACGGCAACGGTTCCATCGGCAACGAAGACCGCGTGGTCATCGGCGACACCAACCCCGTCTGCCAAGGCGGTTTCGGCTTCAACATGACGTTCTTGCAGCACTTCGACTTCTCTGCCAACTTCACCTATTCTATTGGCAACGACGTCTATAACGCCAACAAGATTGCATCGAGCGCCCGCTATCGCAGCGGTAGTTATCCCAACTTCCTCGACGACATGCGCCCCGCCAACGCCTACTCCTACCTCAACCCCGAGACCGGTCAGTTGCTCAACTCACTCGAAGACCTGGCCTACTGGAACGAGGGCGGCAACGGACAGGGAGCCAAGTCGATGTGGAGCCCCTTCTCCACCGGCGACGCCGTCGTGCTCCCCACATCGTGGGCCATCGAGGACGCCTCCTACCTCCGCTTGCAGAGCGTCACCTTGGGTTACTCGTTCCCGAAGAACCTCATCAAGAAGGTGGGCATCGAGAACTGCCGTGTCTATGCCACTGCCACCAACCTGTTCTGCCTCACCAGTTACACAGGCTACGACCCCGAGGTCAGTTCCTATTCGCGCAACAACAGTTACTCCAGCCTCACGCCTGGCATCGACTACTCCTCTTACCCCAAGAGCCGCGGATTCACCTTCGGTCTGAACGTGACATTCTAAATCCAGAATCAAGAATCAAAACAGCATAAGAATCATGAAACTCGAGAAAATATATTTAGCATCTGCCATTCTTGGCGGACTGATGATGACCTCTTGCAGCGACTTGCTCGACGTGGACCATCCCTCTGAGCAAGACCCCAAGTTGACCTTCAGTAGCGTGGAGGATGCCACGACAGCCATCAACGGCATCTATGTCCTGTTTGCCGAAGACCCGTTCACCTCGCGTATGTCGAACGTCTGGATGCAGAATACCGACGTGGAGACGCAGAATCCCAACGCCGGTCGTCCCAGCGGCGGCCACCGTTCCGACATCTGGGGCCTCCAGGCCGCCATGGATGTCTCCTTCGGCGACATCTACAACGCATGGAACAACTGCCTCAACGCCATCGAATTGGCCAACAAGGCCATCGACGGCGTGAACACCAGCAAGAGCACCGACTCCAACATCCTGCAGATTCAGGGCGAGGCCGCCTGTCTGAAGGCCTGGCGCTATCTGATGATGTGCAACTTCTGGGGCGACGTCCCCTACTACGACACCTCCTCGAAATGGGGCGACGAACTTGACAAGAACCGTACCGACAAGAACTACATCTACTCGGGCTGCTTGAGAGACCTCGTGAAATACGAGCCCAACATGAAATGGTCGGACCAGAACACCGGCGGCATCGAGCGCATGAACCGCGACTTCGCCATCGGCCTCATCGCCAAGATGGCCCTCTTCCGCGCCGGCTACGGCATGACCTCCGACGGCACGATGAAGAAAGCCGACGACTACCTCGACGTCAACGGCGACGCTGCCCTCGCCGTCACCTATACCGATGTCAACGGCACGGAGAAGACCGCCCGCAACCGTCAGGAATACTACCAGATGGCCAAGGACTACTGCTTGAAACTCATCCAGATGAAAGGCCGCGAACTGAACCCCGACTACAAGGCAGCCTTCGACAACGAGGTGAACCGCATGGTGAAGAACAACGACGAAGTGCTCTACGAAGTGGCCTTCCTCGAGTCGAAAGGCGGCGACGTGGGATGGTGCATCGGCGTGACCAACACCAATGCCAAGACCAAGGGTACCACCACCAACCAGGTGGGCATCAACCCCATCTACTACATGAGTTTTGCCGACAACGACGTGCGCCGCGACGCCACTTGCTCGCGCTACCAGCACGACAACGACACCATCAAGGTGAACGAGACCGGCAAGAACGGATTCTCCGCACTGAGCATGAACGTGGCCAAGTGGGACCGCTTCCTCTGCCCCGCCGCCTTGGGCGCCGGCTCATCGAAGGGCACCGGCATCAACTGGCCGCTGATGCGCTACTCCGAAGTGCTGCTGATGCTCGCCGAAGCCGAGAACGAACTCAACGGCCCCACCGCCCTCGCCAAGGAGCAACTCCGCAAGGTGCGCGCACGCGCCTTCAACGGTGCCCCCAACTATGCTGAGCAGGTGGACAACTACGTGGCCAACCTCGGTTCCAAGGAAGCCTTCTTCGAGGCCATCGTCAACGAGCGTGCCTGGGAGTTTGGCGGCGAGTGCCTCCGCAAGTGGGACCTCCAGCGCTGGAACAACTACGGCGAGAAACTCAACGACAACATCTACCAGCAACTCTGCTACGGCATCGCCTCCGTCCCCGAGATTCTCGAGAACGACCCGAGCGTGGCACAGAAGTACCCCGACTACGTGAAGTACATCGACAAGGCCGACCGCCTCTACTACCACAAGGTGAAAGGCACGAAGGACGTCTCCGGACTCACCTGGTACAACGACAAGTATAGGATTGACACCAAGGACGTCGGCGCCGACTCCATCTTCTATTGCAACTGGGGCCGCCAGATGATCAAGACCACCACCGTCTATCTCTACAACGGAAAGGAATACGAGAGCGCCTCCAAGGTGACGAACAGCGAGACCGGCGTGGTCACCTACACCTTAGGCACCGCCCCCAACTCCGTCGTAGTCACCGTGAACAAGGGTGAGGACACCAACATCACCCGCCGCCGCACCTATTCGGGCAGCGACTACTCCGCCCGCATCTACCGCGGCTACACAGGCGACACTGGCAAAGGCACCGGCGCTGTTCCCTATGTGCTGCCCATCGGCACCACCACCCTCTCGTCGAGCAAGGTGCTCAACAACAACGGCTACTGCTTCGGCTATGACGGAGAAGGAACCAACGTGAAAATCACTGTAGTAGAAACCCCATACAAATAACCATCAAATCAGTCGTTATGAACAAGACCATAAAATCAATGCTGCTGCTGGCACTGGCAGCCGTAGGCCTGGGAACACTCAACAGCTGTAGCGACGACGACGACAGCACGATGAGCAGGCTCTTCCGCCCAGTATTGTCAAACAGTAATATCATAACAGGACTCGACGCCGAAAAAGTGCCCTACCTGGAACTCAAGTGGGACTCCTATGCCGACGCCGACAAGTACGTTGCCGTGCTCGTCCCCTCCAACGGTGGCGACTCCATCGTCATCACCACCGACACCTCCACTTGCAGGTTCAACAACCTGGCCTACGACGCTGAATACCTTATCAAACTCAAGGCCATCAGTACCAAACGCTCGCTGGAGTCGAAATTCTACCAGACCAGCGTGACCACCGCCGACTATCCCACCATGCTCAACAACTTCACCTCATCGACCATCATCGACACACAGGCGAAGGCCACTTGGGACGCTGACGGCGGCAAGACCCGCTACGACCTGCTGAAACTCTTCAAGGAGAGCACCGGCGAGCACATCCAGGACATCGTCGTCACCGACGCAGACCTCGCTGCCGGCCAAATCTTCATCAGCAACCTCGAGCCCAAGACCACCTACCGCCTCGAGGCCTACTACAACGGCAAGTACCTCGGCAAGAAGCGCTTCACCACCACCGCCCCCGAGAACTACGACGGCTACGTCTTCGACATGCGCGGCATGGATGACAAGGAGAGCGAGCGCTTCATCTCGACCGAGACACTCGACAGCATCGTCAGCCACAACCCCGGCACCGATGTCACCATCGTGCTCAAGGGCGGCATGTCCTACAAGATCTCCGGCGGCACCACCATCCCCGCCATGGCCAATAAGATCAAGTTCGTCACCGGCCTCAGCCTCTCCGGCAACGCCACCATCATCTCCACCGGCGGCATGACCATCGGCAAGGACGGCGCCGACGTCAAGGAGATTGTCTTCGAGAAAATCAACTTCATCAGCGACAAGGCCAGAGACATGGAGAGCCTCTACGACAACACCGACAAGGGTTGGGGCGGCCGTCAGGTGTTCAACATCAACGGCGTGAAATCGACAGTGGAGACCCTCACCTTCAAGAACTGCTCCATCACCGGCTATCGTGCCGTGGTGCGCGGACAGACCGCCAACGACCACATCCACAACATCAAGATGGAGGACTGTGTCGTCAACGCCATCGGCGACCAGGGTGTGTTCACCAACGCCGACAAGGGCGGCGACTGGCGCAACGTCAGCCTGAAGAACTGCACGTTCACCAACATCGTCATGCTCTGCGACTTCCGCAAGACGGTCAACCCGCTGGAGATGAACGTGGAGAACTGCACCTTCTGCTACGCCCCGATGGAGACCAACGCCAACGCCAACACCCCGCTCTTCCGCTTCGGCGCCAACCCTGTGACCCTGAACGTGAAGAACACACTCTTCGGTCCGGCAATGGCCTCCGAGGAGTCGGCTGGCGGTGCCATCCTGCCCTACCGTGCCGGTGTCATCGGCAGCGTGCTGATGAACGCCACTGCCACGACAGCCATCGTGCTGAACAGTTACAAGACCAACTTCATCTACACCGACTTCGGCACGGAAGAGGCCCCGAAGACCTATCCCATCGAAGGCGTGGAGACCCTCAACATGTCGGAGACCCAACTCTGGAGCAATCCTGGAGAAGGCAATTTCAAGATTATTGCCACCCTCGACGCCTCCAACGTTGGCGACAGCCGTTGGAACTAATTCAGAACCACATTACCCCGAAAGGCACGCTATCACTTGGCGTGCCTTTCTTTCTAAAACCTAACACATAAAGACATGCGCAAAACGATTACTTTCTTATTTGCCATCCTCTGCACCTTTACCACCGTCATGGCCCAGGAGAAGACACCCGCCTTCCCCGGCGCCGAAGGCTTTGGGCGCTACGTCACCGGCGGCCGAGGCGGCAAGGTGCTACATGTGACCAACCTCGACGACAACGGCACCGGTTCGCTGCGATGGGCGCTCAACCAAAGCGGAGCCAAGACCATCGTCTTCGACGTAGGAGGCACCATCCACCTCAAGTCGGCACTCGACATCAGCAAGGGCAACGTGACCATCGCCGGACAGACGGCGCCGGGCGACGGCATCTGCCTCGCCGACTATCCCGTGCAAATCAAGGCCAACAACATCATCGTGCGCTACTTGCGCTTCCGCTTAGGCAACAACAACGTCAAGGCCAGCGGTGCCGACGGGTGGGACGGCTTCGGCGGTTTCGACCACAGCGACATCATCGTGGACCACTGCTCCGTCAGTTGGAGCATCGACGAATGCCTCTCCATCTACGGCAACAAAAACACCACCGTGCAATGGTGCCTCGTGGCACAAAGCCTGCAAGACGCCGGCCACAGCAAGGGTTCGCACGGCTATGGCGGCAACTGGGGCGGCAGCGGCGCCTCCTTCCACCACAACCTCATGGCGCATCACGAGAGTCGCGTGCCACGCCTCGGCCCGCGCTACACCACCCAACTCGACGAGCGCATGGACATGCGCAACAACGTGTTCTACAACTGGGCAGGCAACGGCTGTTACGGCGGCGAAGCCATGAAGGTGAACATCGTCAACAATTACTACAAGCCAGGTCCCGGCACGGCGCAAATCAGCAGCACCAAGCAGAAGCGCATCGCTGCTGTGGGCATTCGCACCAACTCCTACATCGCCTCCTATGCCGACTACGCCCCCACCCTCCACATCTGGGGCAAATACTATGTCGATGGCAATGTCAACAGTAAATTCAGCGAGGTCGCCCGCGACAACTGGACCTACGGCATGTACAACCAGGTGAATCCTTCCGACAACGACAACCTTTGGAACCAAGACGTGAAGGACAGCATCCGCCTCAGCGCCCCCATCGACTATATCCTCACCACCACCCATACCGCCGAACAGGCCTACGAGAAAGTGCTCGCCTACGCCGGTGCCTCGCTGAGCCGCGACAGTTACGACACCTTCATCATCAACGAGACGACCAACGGACTCGCCACCTACACCGGTGCCGGCAACCACAAGGGCATCATCGACACGCAAGCCGACAACAAACCCACCGATGCCGATGAGAATTGGAGTGCCTGGCCCACCCTCAACGGCGGTAACGCTCCTGCCGACACCGACGGCGACGGCATGCCCGACGCATGGGAGCAAGCCAACGGGCTCAATGCCAACGACGCCAAGGACGGCGCACTCGTCAACTCCGACGGCTACACCAACTTGGAGCACTACCTCAACTCGCTGGTCGCCGACATCACCGCTGCACAATATGAAGGCGGCGTGCAGGGCGGAAGCATCTTGGAAGAAGGCGGCACACAGGAGTCCACGCTCTATGAGATTTCTCCCGCCACGTCGAACGGCGACTGGACCTTCAGCAACGGACTGAGCATCACCGTCGGCAACGGCTATGCCGAAGGCTCCGGCTGCGGCATCAAGGGCATCAAGTTCTCGCGCAACGCCAAATACAAAATCAATCTGCCCGACGGCATCGCAATCACCAGTTTCGACATCACCGGCTACAGCAACTCCGACTCAGGCACCGCCTACATCGAGCAATTCGGCGAGAACACGTTCGCCAGCACCGACTACGTGCTTCCCTCCCGCAAGGGCGGCGAGGCCGTCACCTTCTCCATCAACCTGCCGGTAGCAGCCACCAAGGAGGCCGTTTTCGTCTGCAAGGACCAGCAGATTGTCGCCAACCTGACGTTGCACGCACTCACCACCGGCATCCACGACGCGACTTCCCCCATCACCAACAACAACGACGTCTATACCATCGACGGCCGGCTCCTCATGCGCCATGCCAGCGCCTCCGACATCCAGGCACTCGGCAAGGGCCTCTACATCGTCGGTCACCGCAAAGTGGTGGTGAAATAAAGACAAAACGACAAAACCATGATGAAAAGACAATTAGCATCCTTTGCCGCTGCATGGCTCCTGCTGTGCGGCACGGCATTGGCAGGCGACACCAAAGTGTCGTCGCCCGACGGCCGCATCGTGGCCGACATCCATGGAGAGAAAAGTCAACTGACTTGGAGCCTGACGTTCGACGGCGCGCAGGTGCTCAATGCCTCGGAAATCGGCATCAACGGAGCGCTGAAGAACATGAAGGCCGGCAAGACCGCCACCACCGGCGCCTACACGACCACCACCCTGTCGAACGGGAAATTCACGGTGGAGTTCAAGATAGGCAACAACGCCGTGGGCTACCGCATCAAGACCACCAGCCGCAAGGCCCTCAAAATCGCCAATGAGACGGCGGAGTTCAATTTCGCCGCCGACTACGACGCCTTCGTCCCCTATGTCAACGACAACCGTTCTGGCGAGCGCTACTGCTACTCGTTCGAGAGTTACTACGACGAGCAACCCCTCTCAAAGATGTTCGCCGACTCGTTGGCCATCAACCCACTTGCCGTCAGGTTGCCCAAAGGCAAGTTGGCAGTGGTGCTCGACGCCTCCGTCGTCGATTATCCTGGCATGTTCCTAACCAAGCACGGGGCCCACGGACTGAAGGCCGCCTTCGCCCCCTTCCCCCTCGCAGAGGTGAACAACGGCCATGCCCGACTCAACCTCATCCCGACACAGCGTGCCGACTACATCGCAGAGGTGGACAGCCGCACCATCATGCCCTGGCGCATCGTCGCACTCACCGACAACGACGCCCAACTGCTCGCCAGCACCATCGCCAAGGACTTCGGCCCTGCCTGCCAGTTGAGCGACACGAGTTGGATTCGTCCGGGCAAGGTGGCGTGGGATTGGTGGAACAACACCAACCTGACGGGTGTGGACTTCAAGGCCGGCATGAACACCGACACCTACAAGTATTACATCGACTTCGCCCAGCGCAACCATCTCGAATACATCATCATCGACGAGGGATGGAGCACGGAGGAGTCGCTCACCGAAAACCTCAACCGCGAAATCGACCTCGACGTGCTGCTGCCCTATGCCAAGGAGCGCGGCGTGGGTATCATCCTCTGGTCGAGTTGGCGCAACAGCGCCAAAGACACCGAACAGGTGTTCAAATACTACGCCGACAGAGGGGTAGCCGGTTTCAAGGTCGATTTCTTCGACCGCGACGACCAGCGCGTGATGCGCTCCGCCTGGCAAATCGCCGACTGCGCCGCCCGCAACCACCTGTTGCTCGACTTCCACGGCTTCCGCCCCACCGGCATCCAATATGCCTATCCCAACATCGTCAACTTCGAGGGCGTGAAAGGCTTGGAGAACGCGAAATGGGAGCCTCGCGTTGGCAACGGTCCGATGCACGACCAACCACGCTACGACGTGCAAATCCCCTACCTCCGCATGCTCGTCGGTCCGCTCGACTACACGCCGGGAGCCATGGTCAACGCCACCCGCGACTTTTTCTTCGGCAACAACAACAACCCGATGAGCCAAGGCACCCGTGCCCATCAAGTGGCGATGTACATCCTCTATGACGCGCCGCTGCAAATGCTCGCCGACTCGCCGTCGAAATACATGAAAGAGCAGGAGACCACCGACTTCATCGCCCAAATCCCCACGGTCTTCGACGAAACGGTCGGCCTCGACGGACAGTTGGGCGAGTATGCCGTCATCGCCAAGCGCAAGGGAAGCAAATGGTATGTCGCAGCCATGACCAACTGGAATGCACGCGACCTGATCATCGACCTGTCGATGCTCTCGCCAGGCAACCATCGTGCAGTGCTTTTCGCCGACGGCTTCAATGCCGACCGCGACGCCACCGACTACAAGCGCACCACCGCCACTGTATCGAAAGGCCAGCGGCTCAGCGTCCACCTCGCCCCCGGCGGCGGTTGGACCGCCATCATCGAATAAAAATGCTCATGGCGACGGAAATTCCGTCGCCATGATTGTAACTACCTAATCATTCTATTGGTTTCCACCTATTTCCAATGCCATCAGGTTCATCTGCCGGCATTGCTCTGC
>CAMKSZ010000048.1 GCA_946415525.1 uncultured Prevotellaceae bacterium
CCTCATTGCTGAGGGAGTTCCTCGGAGGCAGCACATTTAAGTATTAGGGGGCCGGATATTCCGGGGTTTCCGGGTTTTCCGGATACTCCGGATATTCCGGATTCCCCGGATTCTCCGTGCTATATGCACTTTTTATGTGCATATTTATAAAATTATCACATTAAAATTCATTTTTTTGGGGGTGTGCGCGGAAAACAATGATTTTTTATTCAAAATTATTTTGCCGTTTCAATATATTTTCTGACCTTTGCACGAAATTTTTTGCAAAATAAGAAGAATATATGGCAGAACAATTGGAAATTAAGGAATTAGACCATGTGGTTGTCCGCTTTTCGGGCGACTCTGGTGATGGCATGCAGTTGGCGGGCAATATCTTCTCTACGGTATCCGCCTCTGTAGGTAACGGTATTTCTACATTTCCTGACTATCCGGCAGACATCCGCGCCCCGCAAGGTTCGCTCACCGGAGTGTCGGGTTTTCAGGTACACATCGGTTCAGGAAAGGTCTATACCCCTGGCGACCTTTGCGACGTGTTGGTGGCGATGAACGCCGCCGCGCTGAAGACGCAATATAGATATTCCAAGCCGCAAGCCACCATCATCATCGACACCGACAGTTTCGGGCCGAACGATTTGAAAAAAGCCAATTTCCAGGGCGACGACTACCTTGGCGAGATGGGCATCGACCCCGACCGCGTGGTGGCTTGCCCCATCACGAAGATGGTGAAGGACTGTTTGGCCGACAGCGGCATGGACAACAAGTCGGTGCTCAAATGCCGCAACATGTTCGCCCTTGGACTGGTATGCTGGTTGTTCAACCGCGACCTCGACTTGGTGTCCAATTTCCTCAAGGAGAAGTTTGCCAAGAAACCCGCCATCGCCGAGAGCAACATCAAGGTGGTGCAGGCTGGCTATGACTATGGCCACAACGTGCATGCGTCGGTGCCTGCCACCTACCGCATAGAGTCCACTTCCAAGGTGCCGGGCAGATACATGGACATCACCGGCAACAAGGCTACCGCCTACGGCTTGATTGCCGCTGCCGAGAAGGCCGGCCTGCGCCTGTATCTTGGTTCCTATCCCATCACCCCCGCCACCGACATCCTGCATGAACTGTCGAAGCATAAGTCATGCGGCGTCATCACCGTGCAGTGCGAGGACGAAATCTCGGGTTGCGCCAGCGCCATCGGCGCTTCCTTCGCCGGTGCCCTCGCCGCCACCTCCACCTCCGGCCCGGGCATCTGCCTCAAGTCGGAAGCCATGAACCTCGCCGTCATCGACGAACTGCCATTGGTGGTCATCGACGTGCAGCGCGGCGGTCCGTCCACCGGACTGCCCACCAAGAGCGAGCAGACCGACCTGTTGCAGGCCCTTTATGGCCGTAACGGTGAGTCGCCGATGCCCGTCATCGCCGCCAATAGTCCGACAGGCTGTTTCGACGCCGCATACGCCGCCGCCAAGATGGCCTTGGAGCACCTCACTCCCGTCATCCTCCTCTCCGACGCCTTCGTCGCCAATGGTTCGGCGGCTTGGAAACTGCCCACCATGGAGGAGTTGCCCGACATCCATCCCCACTATGTCACGCCGGAGCAGAAAGGCAACTACACGCCCTACCAGCGCGACCCGGAGAGCCTCGTCCGCTATTGGGCCATCCCCGGACAGGAGGGTTACACCCACATCCTCGGCGGTTTGGAGAAGGACGGCAAGACTGGAGCCATCTCCACCGACCCCGAGAACCACGACCTCATGTGTCGCCTGCGTGCGCAGAAAGTGGCCCGCATCCCCGTTCCCGACGTTGAGGTGCATGGCGACAGCGATGACGCCGAACTGCTTATCGTGGGCTTCGGAGGCACCTACGGGCATCTCTACTCCGCCATGGAGGAGTTGCGTGCCCAGGGACACCGCGTGGCACTCGCGCATTTCGAGTACATCAACCCGCTTCCCGCCAACACTGCGGAAGTGCTGAAGAAATATCCCAAGGTGGTGGTGGCCGAGCAAAACCTGGGCCAGTTTGCCGCCTATCTCCGCACCAAGGTCGACGCATTCGTCCCCTATCAGTTCAATCAGGTCAAGGGCCAGCCTTTCGTGGTGGCCGAACTGGTGAAGGCATTCGATGAGATAATCAAGAAATAAGAAAAGGAGAACAACATGAGCGAATATACAGCACAAGATTATAAAAAAGGTCAACCGCGCTGGTGCCCCGGATGCGGCGACCACTTTTTCCTTGCTTCACTGCATAAGGCAATGGCCGAGGTAGGCGTGGCTCCCCATGAGATGGCCGTGATTTCGGGCATCGGTTGCAGCAGCCGCCTGCCTTACTATGTCAGCACCTATGCCATGCAGACCATCCACGGCCGTGCAGCCTCCATCGCCACCGGCGCCAAGGTGGCCAACCCCAACCTCACCGTATGGCAGGTGAGCGGCGACGGCGACGGACTGGCTATCGGCGGCAACCATTTCATCCATGCCATGCGGCGCAACATCGACCTGAACATGATATTGCTCAACAACCGCATCTATGGACTCACCAAGGGACAGTATTCACCCACTTCGCCGAGAGGATTCGTGTCGAAGTCCAGTCCCTACGGTACGGTGGAGGACCCCTTCCGCCCGGCAGAACTATGTTTCGGCGCGAGAGGCCATTTCTTCGCCCGTGCCGTGGCCAGCGACTCGCCGGGAACGGTCGATGTCCTCAAGGCCGCCTACTACCATAAGGGCGCTGCCGTGTGCGAGATCCTGCAAAACTGCGTCATCTTCAACAATGGCTGCTACGACCCCATCTACACCAAGGAAGGCCGCAAGAAAAATGCCATCTATGTGCGCCATGGCGAGAAACTCGTCTTCGGCGAGAACAACGAGTACGGCCTGGTGCAGGAAGGCTTCGGCCTGAAGGTGGTGAAGATTGGCGAGAACGGCGTCACCCTCGACGACGTGCTGGTGCACGACGCCCATTGCGAGGACAACACCCTGCAGTTGAAACTGGCCATGATGGACAATGAGCACGGCTTCCCCGTGGCGCTCGGCGTCATCCGCGATGTCGATGCCCCTACCTACGAGACCGCCGTCGCCCAGCAGATAGAAGAAGTGGCTGCGAAAAAGAAATATCACAACTTCATGCAACTGCTTGAGACCAACGACACCTGGGAAGTGAAGTAGGTCGGGCACGACTTGTCGTTCGCCTTTCGGCTGCCCTTCTCCGTCAATATTGGCGGATGGCGGGCAGGCGGGAGGCGAACGACGTTTTTTGTAAACCACAAGTTGCAAATGTCTTATGCAACAGTGCTGATTTAAAAACTTTAACGCAAAAAAAATTGCACACGCTATTTTTTGTGTGCGATGTTTTTGTCAATCCATGCTTTTTTGCTAATTTTGCGGTCGAAAAAATAAGGTAAAGGGAAATTTCGTAAATTATTAATATTATATTAAAATGGCAAAGTTTGATAAGGCAATTTTAGCAGAGAAGTACGGCATTGTCGGTACTACTGAGGTGATTTACAATCCCTCCTACGAGGAACTTTTCGAAGAAGAGATGAAACCGGGGCTTACAGGCTACGACAAGGGTCAACTCACCGAACTGGGCGCCGTCAACGTGATGACAGGTGTCTATACCGGCCGCTCGCCCAAGGACAAGTTCATCGTTGTCGATGAGACCTCCAAGGATACCGTGTGGTGGACCACCGATGAGTACAAGAACGACAACCACCCCGCCAGCGAGGAGACTTGGGCTGCCGTGAAGGATCTCGCCAAGGCCGAACTCTCCAACAAAAAACTTTACGTGGTTGACGGCTTCTGTGGCGCCAACAAGGACACCCGCATGAAGGTTCGCTTCATCATGGAGGTGGCTTGGCAGGCACACTTCGTCACCAACATGTTCATCCGTCCCGTCAACGACGAGGAACTGGCTCAGGAGCCCGATTTCGTCGTCTTCAATGCCTCCAAGGCCAAGGTGACCAACTACAAGGAACTGGGCCTCAACTCCGAGACCGCCGTTGTGTTCAACGTCACCAGCCGCGAACAAGTGATTATCAATACATGGTATGGCGGTGAGATGAAGAAGGGCCTCTTCTCAATGATGAACTACTACCTGCCTCTCAAGGGCATCGCTGCCATGCACTGCTCGGCCAACACCGACATGAACGGCGAGAACACCGCCATCTTCTTCGGACTCTCCGGCACAGGAAAGACCACCCTCTCCACCGACCCGAAGCGCCTCCTCATCGGCGACGACGAGCACGGATGGGACGACAATGGCGTGTTCAACTTCGAAGGCGGCTGCTATGCCAAGGTCATCAACCTCGACAAGGAGAGCGAGCCTGACATCTACAACGCCATCCGCCGCAACGCTCTGCTCGAGAACGTGACCGTCGATGCCGAGGGCAAGATCGACTTCGCCGACAAGAGCGTCACCGAGAACACTCGCGTCAGTTATCCTATCGAGCACATCGAGAAGATTGTGAAGAACGTCAGCCCTGTGAGCGCCGGACCGGCTGCCAAGCAGGTGATTTTCCTCTCTGCCGACGCTTTTGGCGTGCTGCCTCCCGTGAGCATCCTCACCCCCGAGCAGACAAAGTATTACTTCCTCTCTGGCTTCACCGCCAAACTCGCCGGAACAGAGCGTGGCATCACTGAGCCCACACCGACCTTCTCGGCTTGCTTCGGACAGGCATTCCTCGAGTTGCATCCCACCAAGTATGCTGAGGAACTGGTGAAGAAGATGGAAGCCAACGGCGCCAAGGCTTATCTTGTCAACACTGGTTGGAACGGAACCGGCAAGCGTATCTCCATCAAGGACACCCGTGGCATCATCGACGCCATCCTCGACGGCAGCATCAACACCGCTCCCACAAAGAAGATTCCTTATTTCGACTTTGAGGTGCCCACAGTGCTCCCGGGTGTCGATACCAACATCCTCGACCCGCGCGACACTTATGCCGATCCCAATGTATGGGAGGAGAAGGCCAAGGACCTTGCTTCACGCTTCATCAAGAACTTTGTGAAGTATGAGGGCAATGAGGCTGGCAAGGCACTCGTCGCCGCCGGACCGAAACTCTAAAATGTTTTTACGCCCATCAGGGCCATCGACAGTTGCTGCCTCCGTGGACTCCACGGGGGCAGTTTTGCATCAAGGGCATCATGGTCGTCAAAACCCATCTTGACTTAGGTCAAAAAAGGCGATATTTGACAAAAAAAACGCCCAAAAGGCTTGTGTGTGCGCAAACAATCCATTACCTTTGCATCGTGTTCGTGAGAATGCTTTTTCATTAGGTTAGTAGTTTGATAGATTTAAGGTAAAGATTATGTTATTAGATTTTGAGACGGCAGTGATGCTTGGTCTCGTCGCAGTTGCGACAGTGCTGAGTGTCATTGCATTGGTAAAGACCAACATTCGTTGAATTGTTTTCAGGAGGCCGGGATGAGTGATTCATGTCGTCCTCTTTTTTTATGCCCTTACTCGATGTCAGGGCGGCCCGTAAATCTAAAAGACTTTAAAAAATGCACAATAAATCAATAATTTACATAATAAAGTAGCGAAAACTCGTTATATTTGCGGAATTCTGATTAAATTTGCACCCAATTATGGCGTCATGACGGCTTTTTTCCGCTTGTTGATGTTGATACATCGGGGTGGGAGGGGCTCTTGTGGCGTTGAACTCAATAAGAATAGACTGATGAAAAGATGGATGCTTTTTGGTTGCATGGCCTTGGTGGTCGCCTTGTTCTCCTCGTGTCTGAAGGACAGCGAGAGTACGGTGACCTATTCCGGCGATGCCGCCATCACCGCCTTCTCGCTGGGCAATCTCAAGAAATACACCAAGGTGAAAGCCAAGAACGGTAGCGACAGCACTGCCGTGGCCACCGTGTCGGGAAGCGGTTATAAATTCTATATCGACCAAGTAGAGAGGACAATCTACAACCCCGACTCGCTGCCTTACGGCATCGATGCCAAGCACGTGCTCTGCACTATCTCCAGCAAGAATTCGGGCATCATCACCATCAAGAGCATGATCAGCGACTCGCTATTCTACTATAGAAGCGAGGATTCCATCGACTTTTCCGTGCCCCGCACCATCCAGGTCAACTCCCTCGACGGGAAGAACCGCGCCCGCTATACCGTCAAGGTCAACGTTCACAAGGAGCCTGCCGACTCTTTCTTGTGGGACAATGTGGGTGCTGTCGGTGTTTTCCAGAACGCTGTCGAAATGAAGGCCGTTGCACTCAACGAGAAGGTCTTTGTCTTCGCGAACGACGGCATCAGCACCTTTGTCTTTTCAACCCCCGAAAATGGCATCGGATGGAATTTGGAGAACGAATACCAACCCCTGCCGGCTAATGCTTGTCGCAACGTGGTGACATTGGGCGAATACATGTTCGTCTTGGCCGACGGATATATCCTGCGCTCTGAAGACGGCCACCAGTGGACGAGGATAGGGCGGGCATCGATCGCCCAACTCCTGGCAGCCGGTTCACGCTCCCTCTACGCACGGGACTTCGACGGCGGTCTGCTCTCTTCCGACGACCATGGCAAGACATGGGAGCAGGAGGGGCTCGACGACAGTCCGATGCTTTTACCGACGAATGAAATATCCTGCTGCCTGGTCGAGTCGCGTGTCAACAGCGAGGTGGAGACCGTCAGCATCATCGGCAACCGCAGCGTGTCGGAATGGGACGAGGATGAGTACGCGCATGTTTGGAGCAAGGTGGAAGACCCCTCCGACGAAAAGCATATCGACTATTGGATGTATGTCAGCGACCCCGACTACCCCACATGGAGACTGCCGCGCTTGGCGTCGCTGTCGGTCGTCGCCTGCGGCAATGGCCTACTCGCCCTGGGCGGTCAGGGACTGGGAAGATGCACCGAGAAGGGATTCCAGCATTTCTACTACAGCAACAACGGAGGCATCTATTGGTCGAAGAGCACCATCTACAAGTTGCCCAAGAGATTTGAGAGCAGCGACGTGTTCACCATGACCACTGACTCCAGCAACCATCTCTGGCTGATTTGCGGCGGCACGGGACAAGTGTGGCGCGGTCGCATGAGTGGCGGTTCTCCCGACATCCCGACATCTTACAATCGTTGAGCCTATGCTGAGACGCTTCCTCTTCTTGGTCATGCTCCTGTTGCCCGAGGCCATGCTTGCCCAGGGCGACGTGGAATACCGTATGGAGATAGGAGCGGGATTGGGAATAATGACCTACGAGGGCGACTTCAACGGCAGCATCTTCAAGGTAGGGCAACCCATGGCCTCGGTGATGCTGAGGCGCATCATCAACCCTTATCATGGCTTCAGGGCCAACTTGGGGATAGGTACGCTCAAGGGGTCGTCAAAGAACGACGACAGTTATTATCCTGGGATGCAGGAGACACCCCACGAGTTCAAGAACACTGCCATCGACCTCAGTGCCACGTATGAATACAACTTCTGGCCCTACGGCACAGGGCGCGACTACCGTGGTGCCAAGCGGCTCACGCCGTTCATCGCCATGGGCTTGGGATTTACCTTCGCCAAGGCGAAGCCCGAAAATGTCTTTACCGCCAACCTTCCATTAGGGGTGGGCGTCAAATATAAGTTGGCCGACCGTCTCAACCTCGGCGTGGAGTGGATGGTTCATTTCACGTTGAGCGACAAACTCGACGGGGCGCCCGACCCATACAGTATCAAGAGCAGCGGACTTTTCAAGAACACCGACTGCTATTCGGCCTTGCAGGTGTCGGTCACCTACAGTTTCATGGCCAAGTGTAGAACATGTCATAACGAGGATGAATAATTTGGATTTAAACCGTATTCCCGAGCATATTGCCATCATCATGGACGGCAATGGACGATGGGCGCTCGAACAGGGCAAGCCGCGCAGTTTCGGGCATCAGGCGGGGGTTGACGCCGTCAGGCGCATCACGTCTGAATGTACACGCCTGGGCGTGAAGTTTCTCACCCTTTACACCTTCTCGACGGAGAATTGGAACCGTCCCGTTGACGAGATAGCCTCGCTCATGAGTTTGGTGCTCTCTTCCTTGGAAGACGAGATTTTCATGAAGAACAACGTGCGCTTCCGTGTCATCGGCGAGATAGAGCGACTGCCCAAGGACGTGCAGGACAAGTTGCAGGAAACCATGGACCACACGGCGGGCAACACGAACATGCAGATGGTGGTGGCGCTGAGTTATTCGTCGAGGTGGGAAATCACCAAGGCCACCCGCGAGATTGCCGCCGAGGTGAAGGCCGGGCGCATTGACGTCGGCGACATCGACGAGGCGATGCTCTCCCGCCACATGGTGACCAATTTCATGCCCGACCCCGAACTGCTCATCCGCACGGGGGCCGAGGTGAGGGTGTCCAACTACCTGTTGTGGCAAATCGCCTACTCGGAGTTGTATTTCTGCGACACCTATTGGCCCGACTTCATGGAGAGCGACCTGCACGAAGCCATCAGGGCCTATCAGAACCGCCAGCGCCGATTCGGGAAGACCGAGGCGCAGGTGGAGGAAGAATAAACATACGTTTTCGTCAATTCTCAGACAATGATATATATAAGGAGTATCCTTGCTGCCGTCGCCTTGGCAATCTGCGGTGCGACGCATGCCCAGGAGAAAATCGTCAACCCCGACATCTCGTATGCGGGCGTCCCGCGCACTTGTGTGTTGGGCGGCATCAATGTCTCGGGTGTGGAGGGATATGAGGACTTCATGCTCACCGGCATCTCGGGTCTCACCGTGGGACAGACCATCACCGTGCCTGGCACTGAAATCACCGACGCCGTGAAGAAATACTGGCGTCACGGCCTCTTCTCACGGGTGGCCATCTCCGCCGATTCCATCGTGGACGGCAAAATCTACCTCCACATCAGTTTGGCCATGCGCCCGAGGGTTTCCACCATCAACTACATCGGACTGAAGAAGTCGGAGCGGGAGGACATGGAAGCCAAACTCGGACTGCTCAAGGGTGGAAGCCTCACGCCCAACGTGCTCGACCGTGCCCGCATCCTCGCCAAGAAATATTTCGACGACAAGGGCTTCAAGAATGCGGAAATCACCATCACCCAGCGCGACGACGTGGCCAACAAGAACCAGGTCATCCTCGATTTCGAGGTCGATAAGAAACAGAAGATGAAGGTGCATGAGATCATCATCGACGGCAACGAACAGTTGACCGACGGCAAGATCAAGGGCGGCTTCTTCAGCAAGGGTGCCTTCGCCAAGACACATGAGGCAGGCAAGTTCGCCAACTTCTTCAAGTCGAAGAAGTTCACTCCCGAACGGTGGAAGGAGGACAAGCACAAACTGATAGAGAAATACAACGAGTACGGCTACCGCGACGCCACCATCATTGAGGACAGCGTATGGAATTATGACGACAAGCATGTCAATGTCTATGTGAAAGTGGACGAGGGCCGCAAATACTATATCAGGAACATCAATTGGGTGGGCAACACCATCTACACGACCGACTACCTCAGCCGCATCCTCGGCATGAACAAGGGCGATGTTTACAACCAGAAACAGATGAACAAGCGCCTCTCGGAGGATGATGACGCCGTGGGCAACGAGTATTGGAACAACGGCTATCTGTTCTACAACCTACAACCCACCGAGGTGAACATCGTGGGCGACTCCATCGACTTGGAGATGCGCATCGTCGAGGGCACGCAAGCACACATCAACCATGTGCGCATCAACGGCAACGACCGGCTTTATGAAAACGTGGTGCGCCGCGAACTTCGCACGAAGCCGGGCGACCTCTTCTCCAAGGATGCCATCATGCGCTCGGCGCGTGAGTTGGCTTCGATGGGCCATTTCGACCCTGAAAAGGTGTCGCCCGACGTGCAACCCAATACCGAGGACGGAACGGTGGACATCAACTGGAACTTGGAGCAGAAGTCGAACGACCAAATCGAGTTCTCCTTAGGATGGGGACAGACGGGCGTTATCGGGCGCATCGGACTGAAACTCAATAACTTCTCCATCCGCAACTTGTTCAACAAGAACAAGGAGCACCGCGGCATCATGCCTATCGGCGACGGCGAAGTGCTCTCCATCGGCGCCCAGACCAACGGAACATACTATCAGTCGTACAACGCATCGTACTCCACACAGTGGTTTGGCGGCAAGCGACCCATACAGTTCAATGTGGGTGTCTTCTACTCGAAGCAGTCCGACATCTCCAGCACCTACTACAACTCCGCCTACCGCTACGGCTACTACAACTACCTCTATGGCGGCTATGGCAGCAGTTACTACAACAACTTTGAGAGTTATTACGACCCCGACAAGTATGTGAAACTCCTCGGCGCCTCGCTGGGATGGGGCAAGCGCCTGCGCTGGCCCGACGACTATTTCATGCTGTCGCTGTCGGTGGGCTACACACGCTATATGCTGAAGAACTGGAACTACTTCCTCGTCACTACGGGTAATTGCAACAACCTCAACTTCAACATCGCACTCAACCGTGTGTCAACCGACAACCAACTCTTCCCGCGCAAGGGTTCCGAGTTCTCCCTCTCGCTCTCGGTGACGCCGCCTTGGTCGAAATTTGACGACAAGGACTACCAACACCTTGCCACCAACTACCGGTCGGCCAACTACACCAAGGAGCAGCAGGAGAAATACCGCTGGGTGGAGTACCACAAATGGAAGTTCAAGTCGCGCACCTTCACCGCCCTCACCGGCGGCTCCAAGTGCTTCGTGCTGATGACACGTGTGGAATTGGGTATCCTTGGCTACTACAACAAATACAAGAAGTCGCCGTTTGAGACCTTCTATGTCGGTGGCGACGGCATGAGCGGCTACTCCACGGGCTATGCCGAGGAGACCGTGGGTCTGCGCGGCTACGACAACGGTTCGCTCACTCCATCGGGTGCCGCCGGCTATGCCTACGACCGCCTGTCGCTGGAGTTGCGCTATCCTTTCCTTTTGGGCAACACCACCATCTACGGCCTCACCTTCTTAGAGGCTGGCAATGCGTGGAACGACCCGAAGAAATTCAATCCGTTTGACATGAAACGTTCCGCCGGTGCTGGCGTGCGCATTTTCCTGCCGATGGTTGGCCTGATGGGTATCGACTGGGCCTATGGCTTCGATACCGTGTGGGGCAAGAAAGGCGGGTCGCAGTTCCACTTCGTGCTGGGACAGGAATTTTAACGAATACGTTTAACCCTCAAAAACAAGAAGAAGATGAGAAAGATGGTGATGATGGGCCTCTTGGCGCTGATGGCGCTGACGGCCAACGCACAGAAGTTCGCCTTGATAGACATGGACTACATCCTCAAGAATATCCCTGCCTACGAGCGGGCCAACGAGCAACTCAACCAAGTGTCGAAGAAGTGGCAGGCTGAGGTGGAAGCACTCAACACCGAGGCGGCCACGATGTACAAGAACTACCAGAACGAGGTGGTGTTCCTCTCGCAAGACCAGAAGAAGAAGCGTCAGGAGGACATCATGAAGAAGGAGAAGGATGCCAGCGACCTGAAGCGTAAGTATTTCGGTCCCGAGGGCGAACTTTTCAAGAAGCGCGAGAGTTTGATGTCGCCCATCCAGGAGGAGATCTACACCGCCGTGAAGGACATCTCTGAGTTGCGTGGCTATTCGTTGGTGCTCGACCGTTCGAGCGACGCCGGCATCATCTTCGGTTCGCCGAAGGTGGACATCAGCAACGAAGTGC
This sequence comes from uncultured Prevotellaceae bacterium, assembly GCA_946415525.1. Lineage (GTDB taxonomy): Bacteria > Bacteroidota > Bacteroidia > Bacteroidales > Bacteroidaceae > Prevotella. Next base: position 11,654 of record CAMKSZ010000048.1, read on the forward strand.
TCGAGAAATTAGGCTATTCCATTAACTGATTTTATAGTAAACCAGAAATTATCAATCAAATAATCAATCAAAAAAACGACAGAAATGAAAAAAGTAATCATTATGCTGATGTTGTTCGTTCCTTTGGCTACTTTCGCCCAAAAGTTCGGACATGTTGATACCCAGGCCATCATCCAGTCGCTGCCCGAGTTCAGCCGTGCCAATGGCGAAATCGAGGCCGTGGGCAAGCAGTACGAGAACGAACTGAAGGCTTCTCAGGACGAACTGCAGCGTCTCGCCGAGGACTACGACAAGAAGAAGAGTTCGATGAACGCTACACAGCAGCAGGAGCAGGAGGCCAAACTCCAGGAGATGTACAACCGCATCCAGCAGCAGGCTCAGCAAAATCAGCAGGAGTTCCAGAAAGCCCAGCAGGAGAAACTCCAGCCTATCTTCACCAAAGTGCGCCAGGCCATCGAGACTGTCGGCAAGTCGGGCGGTTATGTGTATGTCATGGAGGCAGGCAGCGTGCTATACATCAACGACACGCTTAGCAAGGACCTCACCAATGAGGTGAAGGCTCAGTTGGCCAAGATGAAATAAGCAGTCGCATAGCAAGACGATACGCTATTCTGGGGCAGGCCGACCAGGGCCTGCCCTTTATTCGAAAAATACAATCGAATATTGCCTTAATAAAAATCAGAATTAACAGAATACCCCTTAAGCATGAAGAGATTTTGTTTTTTGTTAATGGCTGCGCTGCTCTCCTTTGTGGCGGAAGCGCAGGTGAAGTTTGGCTATTTCAGTTACGAAGAGGCGTTCCGCTCCATGCCGGAGTATGCCATCGCCCAGGCCAACCTCAACGACCTCCGCTCGAAATACGATGCTGAGACGAAGAGGGTGGAGGAGGAGTTCAACAGGAAATATGAGGAGTTCCTCGACGGGCAGACCGACTTTGCCCCCACCATCTTGCAGAAGCGTCAGACAGAGTTGCAGGAACTGTTGAAAAAGAATGTGGCATTCAAGGCTGAGGCTGCCAAACTACTTCGCCAGGCTGAGGCCGACGCCTATGCCCCGCTGCGTGAGCGGTTGGGTGGCGTGTTGCGCGAGATAGGCGCTAAGCAGGGCTATGCCTTCATCCTCAACACCGATGGCGACGCTTGTCCGTATATCGACCCCACGATGGGTGAGGATGTCTCCGAGATGGTGAAGGAGGCACTCAAATGACGCAACTGCCAGTCGAGCCAGGGCCTATCGGCGTGTTCGATTCGGGCTACGGGGGGTTGACCATCCTCCAGGGCATTCGTGGCTTGATGCCTGAGTATGACTATGTCTATCTCGGCGACAATGCCCGCACGCCCTATGGCACCCGTTCGTTCGATGTGGTCTATGAGTTCACGCGTCAGGCGGTCGTGAGGTTGTTCCAATTAGGATGCCATTTGGTCATCTTGGGTTGCAACACTGCTTCGGCCAAGGCACTGCGCACCATCCAGCAGCAAGACCTGCCCCGACTCGACCCCGACCGCCGCGTGCTGGGCATCATCATCCCCACCGCCGAGGTGGTGGGCGAACTGACGAAGAGTCGCCATGTGGGCATCCTCGCCACCGAGGGCACCATCCGCAGTGCGAGTTACGATATCGAGATTGCCAAGCGCCATCCCGACATCAAGGTGACGGGCAAGGCTTGTCCGATGTGGGTGCCTCTGGTGGAGAACAACGAGGCCGACGGCCCTGGTGCCGACTATTTCGTCCAAAAATACTTGGGGGAACTGATGGCGAGCGACGGCGATATCGACACCATCATCTTAGGGTGTACGCATTACCCCATCCTCATGTCGAAAATCATGGCCTTTTGCCGGCCTGGCGTGCGTGTGGTGCGCCAGGGGGAGTATGTGGCAAAGAGCCTCCAGTCTTATTTCGCCCGCCATCCCGAGATGGAGTCGCGTTGCACCAAGGGCGGTGGCGTTCGCTACCTGACCACGGAGAATGCGGAGCGCTTCTCGGAGAGTGCGCAACTGTTCTTGCACGAGCAAGTGAAAGTGGAGCATATCGACTTGGTTTGAGCCAAGTCTTTTTTTGTCCTCTTATTCGTCAAGCAGCCTTTTGCTGAGGTGACGAACGGGATACCAAACTGCCACCCATCCTATGGCTATCACGGTGACGAACACCAGCACGATGTCCCAGAAATGGACGCTGACGGGATAGGAGTCGATGATGAAGGCGCCGCTGGTGTTGCCCAACCTTACCAGTCCGAAACGTATCTGCAACCAGCAGAGCAAGAGGCCGAGAATGATGCCGAGCACTGCACCTGCCGCCGCTATCATGCGGCCTTCTATCATGAAGATGCTGGAGATTTGGCGGTTGGAAGCCCCAAGGCCACGGAGGGTGGCAACGTCCTCTTTCTTATCGATGATGAGCATCGACAGCGAACCGATGATGTTGAAACAGGCCACCATGAGGATGAAGGAGAGGAAGACATAGGCCAAGAATTTCTCTATGTTCATGATTTTGTAGGTGTCGGCTTGCTGCTCGTAGCGGTCGAGTACCTTGTATTTGTCGCCTGCTATCTGTTTCATCTGTTTCTTGGTGCCGTCGAAGTCGCTGCCGGGCTTCAGCCGCAGTTCGAGTGACGACAGCATGCCTTGTTGCCCGAACAGGTTGCGGGCGAAGGCGATGGAGGTGACGAGGTAGTTGCGGTCGTATTTGCCTTGGTTGACGACGAACACCTCGCCGGTGCTAAGCAACGAGTCTGCGGTGAAGGCCGCCTCGGGGTTGGTCATGTCGAGTTGCCCTTCGCGCTCGGGGGCGTAGATGTGCAGATAGTCGTGCCAGTTGGAGCCGGTGCCCAATACCTGTGCCAGACGGATGCCGGGGATGCCATATTCCAGGATGCCGGCATGCAGCGTCACCTCCTTTCCTGCGTCGGGGTAGAGAATCTCGCTGAAATGCGTCAGTTGACCGAAGTTGTCGTCCACGCCCTTGACGGTCACCATTGTCTGCTTGTCGTGATAGATGGCCAACGCCAAGTCCTCGACGCTCTCCATGGCGACGTCAACCTGCGGCAGTTGCCTGATTTCTGCGAGTATGGGGTCGTCGGAGGGGGCTGTCTTTCCCTTGGTCGGCACCACCTTGATTTGTGGGTCGAAAGAGGTGAAGAAGGTGGCCACCAGGTCGTGGAAGCCGTTGAACACGCTGAGTGTGACCACTAAGGCCATGGTGGCTACGGCCACGCCCAGCACGGAGATGGCGCTGATGAGGTTGATGGCATGGGTGCTCTTCTTCGAGAAGAGATACCTCTTGGCGATGTATAGGGGAAAATTCATGGCTTGCCGTCGGTGCCGCTATTTGCCGAGCAGTTCGTCGATGTGCTCGATATAGTCGAGTGAGTCGTCTATGAAGAACCTAAGTTCGGGGATGATGCGGAGTTGGTTGCGCACGCGGGTGCCCAATTCATACCTGATGCTCTTCACATTGTTGTTGACGTTGGCCATAATCTCTTCTCCCTTTTCCGATGGGAACACGCTGAGGTAGGCGGTGCAGACACTGAGGTCGGGCGAGATGCGGCAACGGGTGACGCTCACCATCACGCCGTGCATCATGCGGGTCTGCGATTGGAATATCAGACTCAGTTCTTTCTGGAGAAGTCTTGCTATGCGGTTTTGTCTTGTCTCTTGCATTTATTTTGTTTTAAATTCCGACTGATTGCGGCAAAGATAGTATAAAAAATGAGAAAAACACTGCTTGGAGTGGAATAAATTTAGCGAAGGGCGAATTTTGTGCTGCTGACGGGCTGCGCCATGCCACCGGTATGCCTCAAATTGCCCATTGTTAGCCATAGTATTGTCTAAACTCCCAAACTCCCAAACTTCTAAACTCCTCACTATGTAATTCGTCCACATTTGTTTTTGCAAAATAAACTCAGAATTGTTTTGTCCTTTCCCCTGCATTTGCTATATTTGCAGATTGACAAGACATCTGCCAACCATCAAACTGCAGCAACCATGGGCACCTACATCAATATCGGAAACGAAGGTTTTGAATCCGCGCGAAAACATGAATACATCGACAAGTCGGGACTGATAGCCGCCGTCAACGACACCTTATTCTCGGAATGGCGCTTCAGTTGCGTCACCCGCTGCCGCCGCTTCGGCAAGTCGATGGCGGCAAAGATGCTCTGCGCCTACTACGACCACTCCGTCGATTCCCGCAGCCTCTTCGCCGACCTGCAGATTGCGCAGCACCCTTCCTTCGAGGAGCACCTCAACAAATACCCCGTCATCTTCCTCGACATGACTTCTTTCGTCACGCGATACCATGACGACGACATCGTGGGACTGATAGACCAGGCAATTAAGGAGGATGTGCTGAAAGCCTATCCCGAACAAGAGTCACGCGATGGCGACGACTTGATGGATGTACTCATCCGCATCGCCATCGCTACGGGCGAGCGCTTCGTCTTCATCATCGACGAGTGGGATGCCATCTGCCGCGAGTTCAAGGCAGGGACACAGACCATGGACAAATACGTCAACTGGTTGAGGAGACTGTTTAAGAACAGTCAGGCCGTCAGGGTCTTCGCCGGTGTCTATATGACGGGCATTCTGCCCATCAAAAAAT
>CAMKSZ010000049.1 GCA_946415525.1 uncultured Prevotellaceae bacterium
TAAATATTTTTTGCTTTTAACATTATTAAGTCAAGGAAAAAGACTACTTTTGTAGTCCTAATTTATAAAAATCATTCAAATTATGAACGGTTACATGAAGATATTCCTAATTTCCATCTTTGTGGTAATCTCCTCCTATATATGGGGTGCAACAAAGACAAGCACTTTGACATTCACATCGGAGAACTATTCTAACAACCCTGTTAGTGCAAACGATGGAGTGGTATGGAGAATAGAAACCAATTGCAGCGGCCCTTTTTATGAAGAAGAAAGAGGTGTGTTTTTTGTTCCACAAAGAAATGATTTTAATTACTTAGATTTCAAGGCCAATGGTATTCTTGGAATAATAAAGAAGATAACCATAAATGCAGCAGGAAATTCTACCTCCCAATCTACTGCAAAAATTGTTGTCAATTTTAATGGCGCAGAAGTCATTAAAAGCACCCCTTTATCAACTCAACTTCAAATATATAGCTGTGATATTGGTATGGAATTGAAACCAGATAGAGACATAATTATTGAACTTTTCTGTCAAAAGAAAACCACAGGATTATTTTTGAAAAGTATTGTTATTGAATATGAGACTGATGAAGTCGAGACTATTGATGTCAATTTCAAGGAAACGTTTGGCGGATGGACATCTTTATATTATCAGGAAAAATCACTGATAGTGCCCCAAGAGGTAACAGCCTATACCTACACTGTATCTGGTGAGGAAGGACAGACCTCCATCACATACGAACCCGAGGATGTGATCCCTAAAAACACAGCCGTGATTCTAAAACTCAATTCTGGTTTCGACACCTTTGTTGACGGCATCCGCACAGTCACTTTCGAAGTTACGGACCAACAGGGTGAAAACGACCCTGACAATCGATTACTTGGATTCGACACATCCCAATCAACCATTGGACCAAATGGCGAAACTGAAGGCTATGAATTTTTCCGTTTTACCTTGAACGCAAGACAAGATGCGGGTAGCATAGGCTTTTATTGGGGGGCTTCTAATGGTGGGGCATTTACTGTAGGAGCCAACAAGGCCTACCTTGCCCTGCCTAAAAATATTGATGCCTCCCATCCTGCGAGCCTTCCGCTTAAAATAATCCCCTTTATCTTCGGTGACGCCAACAACGATGGATATGTAAACGTAACCGATGTCATGCTGGTGGTCAACTATCTATTGGGTAATAAAACCAATACGATTAGAACCAAGAAGATAGATGTTAATCAAGATAATAATGTTAATGTATCTGACGTGATGGGAATCGTCAAATACATACTCGGCAATACACCCAATCAATAAAGAATCCATCATTAGTTATGAAAACATATATTTGCCCCACTATTGAGATCTATAGCCTAATGCTCCCCAAACCCGCTCTTGATAACATTGGCATCAATCACTCAATGGGAATGCAAGAAGATGCTGTCAACGATTCCTTCTTTGATTCTGAAGATGGCAAGGAACAAACTGATAATTGAACATGAAAAGAGTAAAGGCTTGATGTCAATCAAGGATTTGTACACACTATTTGTCATTGAATAAAAAAAGAATGAAAAACGAAGAATAATTCATTATTTTTACCTATCTTTGCAACGACAACAGGATAAAGACTATCAGCCAACGTTGTTTTGTGTCCTCTTGGTTCCATGTGCGACCGTAGTAGATGCAACATGAATCATCGTATTTATGAAAGAAACATTCAAATAATGAATAATATTTTTTCAGCAATTTCTTCATACATGAAAGGATTACTTGACGAGATACTTAACTGGTATTTCACCAAGAAAGCACTACCCTATTGGTCGGTGCTTCTTCTTGATTGCCTCATATGCTTTGTTTCTGGCATATTCGTGTTATTGCTATTTACAAGTGCTTCTTCTTTGCTGTCTCATTTTGGGGCTGCATCCCGCACCATTATCGTTTACATGGTTTTCAATTTGATAGGATTCCGCGTGTTCCACACCTATTCTGGTGTGGTACGCTATTCCTCCTTTGTAGATTTGCGCCGTGTAGCCTATGCGATGCTTCTCTCTTGTGTCATAGCCGAGATTATGCACTATCCCATCGGCAAGATTCACTGGGATATTTTCCGTAATGACCTGTTTGTTCCACTCAAAGGAAGACAGATTCTCGCCATGTATGCTTTAGCCATGATTTTGATGTGGGCATGGCGTGTTTTGGTGAAAACCATTTTCGATGTTTCCTATAAAAGTGAAAAGGCTCTTCGAACCTTCATTCTCGGTGTGGGCGACGGAGGTGTCGGTTTAGCAAAGAACATTCGCAACTCAAAAGATTCAAATTTCTCCCTGCGTGGCTTCCTAACCACCGACCCCGACTACAAGGGAAGGGTTCTTATGGGTGAGAAAGTCTATATTATCGGGAAGGACATAGAAGACATCCTTAAAAATAAAGGTGTTCAGGCTGTTTTGGTGTCGCCTCTTCAGGCAGACGCATTTAGAAAGAATAAGTCTTTTCAAGACATTTTGTTCGACAGCGACATCAAAGTTTTCATGGTGGAAGGCACAAGGGAGTGGAACAAAGACAGCGACTATTCGAATGTGCAGATGAAGCAGATCAGCGTGGAAGACCTTCTTCCTCGCGATGTGATAGAAGTTGACATGGTGAAAGTGGGAGAAATGCTTACCGGCAAGAAAATTCTGGTGACAGGTTCTGCCGGATCTATTGGTTCTGAAATCGTCAGACAAATTTCTGATTATAAACCATCGGAATTGCTTCTCATCGACTCTGCCGAAACTCCCCAGCACGACATCCGCCTGATGATGCACAATAGATGGCCCGACATCAAGACTACGACCATCGTAGGGTCCATCTCCAACGAAAAGCGCATGGAACATATCTTTGAGCAGTTCCGTCCTGACTATGTGTTCCACGCTGCTGCCTATAAGCATGTTCCGATGATGGAGGACAACCCCAGCGAGAGCATTCAAAACAATGTGTATGGCACTAAAGTAATGGCCGACCTTAGTGTGAAATACAATGTGAAGAAGTTTGTGATGCTCTCAACCGACAAAGCCGTTAATCCCACCAATGTGATGGGTTGTTCAAAGCGCATTTGCGAAATTTATGTTCAAAGTCTTGACAAGGCCATCAAGGATAAAAAGGTGAAAGGTGTGACTCAGTTTGTTACCACTCGTTTTGGCAATGTGCTCGGTTCAAATGGATCCGTTATTCCCCTCTTTGAACGTCAGATACGCAGTGGCGGTCCTGTGACAGTCACCGACGAGCGGATTATCCGTTATTTCATGCTGATACCAGAAGCATGTAAGTTGGTTTTGGAGGCTGGTACTCATGGTAAAGGAGGCGAAATTTTTGTCTTCGATATGGGAGAACCCGTTAAAATAGCCGATTTGGCCAAGTCGATGATTCGGCTTAGTGGGGCAAAAAATATAGAAATCAAATATACTGGCCTCCGTCCCGGGGAAAAATTGTACGAGGAACTTCTTTCCACGGAAGAAAATACGAAACCGAGTTTCCACAAGAAAATTCGTATTGCAGAAGTTCGAGAGTATGACTACTCAGAAGTGAGTCAGGAAATCGACGATTTGGTGTCTATCTCCAATTCCTACGACGACATGCAGATTGTGGCAAAGATGAAAGAGATTGTGCCAGAATACAAGTCCAACAATTCGGTTTTTTCTAAATTAGATAAGTGAAAGCATCGAGGAAGGTTTTCCTTTTGATTGGATGGCTTTTATCCATCGTGGCCACCATAGCATGTGGCGATAAAAGACATAACGTAACATCAGAAGGCGGTGACACATTACTGTTTAAGTATGCGTCACTGCCTCATATTGTAAGATACCCACAATATACCTATGTTACAATAGACAATCCATGGAAAAAAGGCTCTGTATTGCATCGCTACGTCTTGGTTGATAAAAATCAGCCTCTTCCCGACCATCTTCCTGCAGGAACTGTCATTCGGACACCTATAGAAAAAGCAGTTGTGTTCACTTCTGCCCATTGTCAGTTGATGTCATGGCTGAATGCGGAAAAACAACTAACAGGAGTTGCCGACCTAAAGTACATTCTTGTAGATTTCGTCAAGGAAGGAGTAAACTCAGGACATATCATTGATTGTGGCGACGGAATGAATCCCGTTGTTGAAAAAATCATTGATATTCAGCCTGATTTGTTAATGGTATCCCCTTTTGAAAATTCAGGAGGTTATGGACGCTTAGAAGATATCGACATACCACTAATGGAATGTGCCGATTATATGGAAAACTCTGCTCTTGCTCGTGCAGAATGGATGAAGTTATATGGTCTTCTTTGGGGTAAAACAGTGGAGGCAGATTCGCTTTTTGGCATCGTAGATTCATCGTATGTTGCCCTTAAGCAAATGGCCCAACAGATTCCTCACAAGACATCGTTGCTGACGGAGAAACTTACAGGTGGTACTTGGTATGTACCAGGTGGAGAAAGTTCTGTTGGAAAGTTGATAATTGATGCTGGTGGCACCTATCCTTGGAAAGACGATAGGCACAGCGGTAGTTTGGCAATGACTTTTGAGACAGTTCTTGACAAGGCGGGAGATTCTGAAGTGTGGCTTTTCAATTATTATGGTTCTGGAAGTCTTACTTACAACCGATTAGCCTCTGAATATGACGGTTATCGTCAGATTAAGGCTTTCCAGAAGAAATCGACTTGGTATGTAGATACCCAAAATGTACCATATTTTGAGGAAGTTTCTTTCAGGCCAGATTTTCTACTTCGTGAATACATGATTCTCCTTCATCCCGATTTAGGTTTAGGCGAGTTGAAATATTATGCTCCTGTCAAATAATGTTTTCAAAAGGATGAAGCGATGAAAGGAGTTAGGTTTTGCTTTATGGCCTTTGTGGCAATAGCAATATTGTTCGCAATGAATTTGTTGTTTGGTTCCATCTACATACCGGCAAAGGATGTTGTTTCCATACTTCTCGGAGATGACTGTCCACGAGAGTCTTGGCGCTACATCGTCATGGAGACACGGCTGCCCCATGCCATTACGGCAAGTTTGTGTGGCGGTGCTTTAGCCGTGTGCGGTTTGATGCTTCAGACCGCTTTTAAAAATCCCTTGGCAGGTCCGTCTATTTTCGGTATTAGTGGCGGAGCAGGGCTTGGCGTAGCCTTGGTAATGCTATTGTTGGGAGGCACATTAAGCGCCGGACAATACGAATTGACAGGTTTTGTTGCAGTTCTTTTTGGTGCTTTCATAGGTGCAATGTTGGTGACTGCCGTGATTTTCTTATTTTCCACCATGGTGAGGAATAGCGTCATGTTGCTTATCATAGGAGTTATGATAGGTTTCATGTCTTCTTCTGTCATCTCCTTGCTCAATTTCTTTGCTACTGAGGAGGGTGTGAAGTCGTATGCCGTATGGGGAATGGGGAATTTCGGTGGTGTGACAATGAAACATATCCCTTTGTTTGCAGGAACTACATTGTTGGGGCTTTTCGCCTCATTGCTACTTATAAAACCTCTTAATGCCTTACTTTTGGGAGAGGAGTATGCAGAAAACCTTGGCATCAATACCATTCGCGTTCGCAATTGGCTATTGGTGGTGACAGGTTTGTTGACCGCCATTACCACAGCATTTTGTGGTCCCGTTTCTTTCATCGGTTTAGCCGTTCCTCATATAGCACGGATGCTGTTAGGAACAGAAAATCACCGTCAGTTGCTTCCTGCCACTATTCTAACAGGTGCTGTTGTCGCCTTGATTTGTAATTTACTCTGTTATCTTCCTGGAGAAAAGGGAGTAATTCCGCTCAATGCCGTCACGCCACTCCTTGGAGCACCTGTTATCATTTATGTGATCATGAAACGAATGCGCTCTTGACAAGAAGTTCAGCACATGAACTTCCCCAGGAGGAAGTCATGTGCGAACAAAAAGTCGATTATTCCCACTCAATTGTTGCTGGTGGTTTTGATGAAATGTCGTAACAAACACGGTTAACCCCTCTCACTTTATTGATAATTTCATTGGACACCTTTGCCATGAAATCGTAGGGCAAATGCGCCCAGTCGGCCGTCATGGCATCAGTACTGGTGACTGCACGCAGGGCGACAGGATGCTCGTAAGTGCGCTCATCCCCCATGACACCCACACTTCTTACAGTTGACAAGAGCACTGCACCGGCTTGCCATATTTTGTCGTAGAGCACTTCGCCATCTTCACAAACATACTGCAACATTGACTCAATGTAGATATCGTCGGCATCTTGAAGGATGCGTACTTTCTCAGGGGTGATGTCGCCAAGGATGCGTACCGCCAATCCTGGCCCCGGGAAGGGATGCCGCTTGATGAGCCGTTCTGGCATACCGAGTTGATAGCCTACTCGACGTACCTCGTCTTTAAAAAGCCATTTTAGGGGTTCGCACAACTGAAGATGCATCTCTTTGGGAAGTCCACCGACATTATGGTGGCTCTTAATCACTTTACCTGTAATATTCAACGATTCTATACGGTCGGGATAAATGGTTCCTTGCGCCAACCACTTGGCATCGGTAATTTTCTTGGCTTCAGCATTGAAAACTTCTACGAAATCACGCCCAATGATTTTCCGCTTTTGTTCAGGATCTATCACTCCGCTCAGGTCGTTAAAGAACTTCTTGCTGGCATCCACACCAACAACATTTAGCCCCAACCCTTGATAAGCCTCCATCACTTTGTGGAATTCGTTTTTGCGCAACATTCCGTGGTCGACGAAAATACATGTTAGTCGGTCGCCAATCGCCCTATTGAGCAGAACAGCAACAACACTGGAATCAACGCCACCGGATAGACCAAGAATGACACGGTCGGCTCCTAATTGCTGCCTTAATTCTGCAATAGTGGTATCGACAAATGAGGCCGCACTCCATTCTTGTCGCGATCCACAAATGCCGACAACAAAATTTCGAAGCAGTTGCATGCCTTGCAAAGTATGAAACACTTCTGGGTGGAATTGGACAGCCCAGACAGGGATTTGTGTTGATGCAAAGGCAGCCTGACGTACATCTGCAGTCGATGCAATGGTCTTGAATCCATTAGGTATTGCAGTTATAGTATCTCCGTGTGACATCCACACTTGAGAATTATGCTCAAAACCATAGAACAGAGGGTTCTCCGTGTCCACTGACTGCAAATGAGCACGTCCATATTCTCTTGAATCCGCTTTCTCCACCTTCCCTCCCAAGGAATGAGAGATGAACTGCGCGCCATAGCAAATGCCAAGGACAGGTATTTTTCCCATGAAAAGCGAAAGGTCTACCTTGAATGCCTCCGGGTCATGTACCGAATATGGTGATCCACTAAGAATCACTCCGATGACGGAAGGGTCGTCGACAGGGAATTTGTTGTAAGGTAGAATCTCACAGAAGGTATCCAATTCGCGAACCCTCCTACCAATCAACTGAGTGGTTTGAGAGCCAAAGTCAAGAATGATAATTTTCTGTTGCATATTCTATTTATATAATTATTAATGATATTCTTCTTTTTTCTAAGAAATAACACGGCACTCAAACCAAATTGACAAATTGTTCGGCTTGAACCAAAGAATCAAGTTTGCCCACATCCAACAATCGCAAATTCTGCTGGCATACACCCTTAATCTTTGTCCCGGCACAATGCTTCAGGTAGAAATCCATAATGGGGAAACGCTCGGTAGCAGCAGCAAACAAGGGGAACATGGAAGGAGCAACTATGTGTATACCACTGAATGCCAACATCTTTTGCTGCTCTACCAACAAATGTTGTAAGGGAGATTTTACTTCATGGGTTTCAATATTTGTCCATCCAACCAATTGTAGGGAATCATCGAACAAAAGGTATCTTTTTGTCTTTCTCTGGCTCACAAGCAATAAGGCATCGACATCTTTGTTGCCGACCATATCTTCATAAAAATGTGAGAGTTCGGCATTGCTTAAGATATCAACATTGTGTATCAATACAGGCGAGTCGCTTTCAAACAAAGGCAGTGCTTTTCGTATGCCTCCTCCAGTTTCCAAAAGCATACCCTGCTCATCACTGATACGTATGTCCAGACCAAAACAATCGTTCACACGAATATAGTCGATTATTTGATTGGCGAAATGGTGAACATTAACAACCACACGTTCAAAACCATCGGTTTTCAACTTCATCAAGACATGCCACAACAAAGGTTGTCCCCCAATGGGCACCAATGCCTTCGGAATGTTGTCGGTAATTGGACGAAGTCGGGTTCCAAGTCCTGCCGCGAAAACCATAGCCTGTCTCATAATGCGGGAAGTGTTTGTTGAATTTGTTGTTCACGATGACAAATGCGCACTTCAATGCCAAATTTCCTATTTAGGTGAATGGCAAGATGCTGAGCGGAATAAACGCTACGATGTTGTCCTCCCGTACATCCAAAAGAAAACATCAAGTCGGTGAATCCTCTTTGCAAGTATCGGGCAACATGGGCATCAGCCAATTTGTACACACTTTCCAAAAAGGTTAGAATCTCTCCGTCATCTTCCAAGAAACGAATGACAGGTTCGTCAAGTCCTGTCAATTGTTTGTAGGGCTCGTACCTTCCTGGATTATGAGTGCTCCTACAATCGAATACATAGCCCCCTCCATTGCCAGCATCGTCGGTAGGAATCCCCTTACGGTAAGAGAAACTAAACACCCGCACGACAAGTGGACCTTTTCCGTCGTATTTAGAGAAGGTGGCAGGACCATCGTTGCGGTGGCTCTTGTAAACATTGCTTTCCGCTATTCTAAATCCATCTGTACGTTGCAATACAGTCTCATTCACTTGGAATTGTGGAAGTTGTGTAAGTTTATCGAGCACCTCCATCAAATAAGGATAGTGGAATCCGCCTTCGTGAATCATCCGCCTAAGATTATCAATAGCAGGAGGAATCGAGTCGAGGAAATGCTTTTTCCGCTCAAAATAACCTCTGAAGCCATAGGCTCCCAGCACTTGCAGTGTCCGGAATAGTACAAAAAGCGAAAGTCGGCTGACGAAATGCCGTTTGGAAGGCACCTCTGTGTAATTTTTCAGCGCATAATAATATTCATAAATCAGTTTCCATCTCAATTTGTCAGGATAACGGGCAGAAGCCTGCCAAAGGAAGGAGGCCAAATCATAATAATAGGGCCCCTTGCGTCCTCCTTGGAAATCTATGAAAGATGGATGGCCCTCGGCATCTATCATGACATTGCGTGCTTGGAAGTCACGATACATGAAACTGTCGGTAGGCTCATCTACCAAGTCTTTGGCCATCAAGTGAAAATTGGCCTCCAACTTTAATTCGTGGAAATCCAAGCCTGTGGGTTTGAGAAAACAATATTTGAAATAATTCAAGTCGAAAAGTACATTATCTTCGTTGAATTCAGGCTGTGGATAACAATTATTCCATTCGAGTCCCCGTGCTCCACGAATTTGAATGTTGGGCAATTGGCGGATGGTTTCAACCAAGAGTTTTTGTTCTCTCAAATTATAACGTCCGCCGGCATCCCTTCCGCCCTTCAAGGCATCAAATAATGAAAGTTCTCCCAAATCTTGCTGCAAATATCGCATCCGGTCCTTGCTTACAGCAATCACTCGGGGGACAGGAAGTTTTCTCTTTCTGAAATGATCTGCCAAATAAATGAAAGAATTATTCTCATCGCTACTGGTGCCTACTACCCCGATAACACTCTCTCCCTCTTTCCCTACAATACGATAATAGGCTCTATTGCTTCCTGCGCCAGTGATAGGCACCATCGACAGTGGCTCTTGCCCATAACATTCTTTGAAAAGATTACGCAACAACTCCATATTTCATCAAAGCCTCAACTCTTGTTGTTTGAATTGTCTTCTTCTTGCTCTTTCCTTCTGCGTTCTTCCCACTCCCGCCTACGCTTGTTGTCGTATTGCAGTAAGAAGGAGTCAATGAGCAAGAGCAGCATCATGATGCCGATTGACATCAAAAGTGAGCGCGTGATATAGATAAGTGCGGCAGAAAGTGCCAGCAGAAATAGTATATGAAGGATAGTCTTTTTGTTCATTACAATCAGTGCGATTTTATAATCGGGTGTAAAGTTACTAAAAAGTGCGCTTATGTTCAAATATATCCATCATTTTTTGCAAATCGCCAAAAAAATCGATAATAATTTTGAATATTCCTTTACTTTAGTTATTTTTGCATACACTTATCCAGCATTAAGAAACACTATGCAAAACAGCAAATATCTTGTAGCCAACGATCGTGATGCAAAATGGGGATTGACAGTTTCAACTGTTGGTTATGACGACGTTGGCATTAATGAGCCATATCCGACCAAGGGACACGCAGATGGCTATTATTTCGACATGGACAAAGGACGTGTACTTGGCGAATACCAAATGCTCTACCTCATAGAGGGAGAAGGTGTCTTTCGCTCTACTTCCATGGGGGAAGTCCGTATCAAGTCTGGCGATATTTTCCTACTCTTCCCTGGAGAATGGCACAGTTATGGCCCCGTATCAGGCTCTAATTGGAAAAGTTATTGGATTGGTTTCAAAGGGAAAAATATGGACGACCGTGTAGAAGACGGTTTTCTCAGTCGCAACAAAGCCATATACCATGTTGGGTACTCCTCGAAAATCATCGAATTATACGAATCGGCCTTGAATTCTGCCCATGAAGAGGCAGCCTATTGTCAGCAGATGTTGGCTGGTTTGGTCAACCACTTGATTGGCGTGATGTATTCGTTGGAGCGCAATATCATTCTTGGCAAGAACCATAGTCATGTGAAGATGATTAGTCAGGCACGAATGCGTATAAGGGAATCTTTGGAGAGCGACCTGACCATCCAAGAGTTGGCTGAAGAACTTGGTGTAAGTTATTCCAATTTCCGTAAACTTTTCAAACAGCATACTGGACTCTCTCCTGCCCTCTATCAACAAGATTTACGATTGCAAAGAGCAAAGGAATTGTTGTCCACCACTAAGATGAGTATCAAGGAAATAGCCTACCGGCTCAACTTTGAATCTCCCGACTACTTTTCTTCGAAATTTAAACTAAAGACCGGCATGAAACCCAGTGAATTCAGAGACAGCAACTCTTAGCAGCAAGAATTATCAAATTCAAAGGGAATAAAATCAAATAGCATTGTAGCGATTGCATCCATTTTACTATTTTTGCAACAAAATAAACCCAACAAACATCTAATTATGAAAAGTATACTTGAAGGACGTCCAACACTGAAGAAAGAGGTAGAAAAGATAGCCGAAGTTGCTGGTTATCTTTGGCAAAACGGCTGGGCAGAGCGCAACGGTGGAAACATCACCGTAAACGTAACCAAATTTATCGATGATGAAATCAAGAAGATGCCCGCCATAAGTGAAGTGAAACAAATTGGGGCTACCCTTCCCAATTTGAAAGGTTGTTATTTCTACTGCAAAGGTACTGGCAAGCGCATGCGCGACCTTGCTCGGTGGCCTATGGACAATGGTAGCGTTATCCGCATACTTGACGATTGTGCCAGTTATGTCATCATTGCAGACAACTTGGTGCAGCCTACCAGTGAATTGCCTTCACATTTGACAGTCCACAACCATCTTATCGAGAAAGGTTCGGCTTATAATGCCACTGTTCACACTCATCCAATAGAGTTGGTTGCCATGAGTCATAATAGGGCATTTCTGGAAAAAGACGTCCTCACCAATCTGTTGTGGAGTATGATTCCCGAGACAAAGGCTTTTTGCCCACTCGGTCTTGGAATTATCCCCTATACACTTCCAGGCAGTGTAGAGTTGGCTGACGCCACTTTGAAAGAACTCGACGACTACGATGTGGTTCTTTGGGAGAAACATGGTGTGTTCGCACAAGGTCTTGACGTGATGGATGCCTTTGACCAAATTGATGTGTTGTCTAAGAGTGCCAAAATCTATGTTAATGCTAAAAACATGGGATTTGAGCCAGAAGGCATGAGCCAGGAACAGATGAAAGAGATGTCCGTGGCTTTCAACCTACCTAAATAATTACTCCCTATAGTAATATTTCAGCCGCCATCTTTATCAGATGGCGGCTGAATCTTTGAAAAGAGGTGTCATTTGATGCTAAATAAGTTGGGGCAGGAAGGATGAAATGATAAGAACGACAATGCCCACCAGAAGCACGGCAATGGTGGTCTTTGAGCATCCTTTCCATTCCTTGAGGATAATTCCCCAAACATTTGAGAACACGACATTGAGTGCCATCAAAATGCAGAATGACAAAGTGGTGAGTGTCTCGGAAGAGGTCAGAAAACCCTTGCCAAGAGAAAGACCGAAGAATTGGCTATACCACAACGCTCCTGCCAACGCGCAGAAAAACAAGTTGTTGCCCCACACACGACCTTTCTTATAATCACCCCATGTGTTGTTCTTTCCATTCTGATAGAAACAATAAATAGCGTTGGTGACAAAGCCACCGAGCGTCACAAGCAAGGTGGCGGGTAACGTGCGGAACATGGGGTCTGTCAATTCTCCAAAATTAATGCCCTTGCCAAATTCAAGCCCCACATTGAAGCAACCGCTCATGAAACCAGCCAACAAGGCAATTGCCAATCCTTTGGGGAAATTGAAGTCTTTAACAGCAGCCTTTTTCTCCTCTTCTGAGAGAGAAGACGCTTTCATGGATCCTGCTACACCAATGATGGCAATGCCTATCAGTGTTACAACAACTCCAATAATAACTGCATAATTGAGCGATTCGAGTGGTTTCAGTTCTGGGAAGTAGATATTTAACAATACCGGACCCATAATGGTGCCCAATCCTGCACAAGTGCCCAAAGCGATACTTTGTCCGAGTGCAACTCCCAAATAACGCATGGAAAGGCCAAAAGTAAGTCCCCCGACTCCCCAAAGAACCCCAAAGAAAATGGTCATCCAAATATTGAATGAATTGGAGGCGGTAAAAAGTTCACAAAGGCTGTGTCCTGCAGGAACAGCCAACAATGCGCCAAGTAGTGGAAATACCAACCAAGCAAAAACACCTTGGACAATCCAATAACTTTCCCAACTCCAATCCTTAATCTTGTTGATCGGCACGTAACAACTCGATTGGCAAAAAGCACCAACCGCTATAATCAACAAACCGATAATGATTTCCATATTAATCAGAAGATAAATGAAGAATGAAGATTGGGAGTCGGAAGTCTCCCAATCTTCAACTATTGTATTAACGCTTTGAAGTCACGTCTTTCTCATACTGCTGGATAGCGGCGATGTACTCGTCTCCCACCGGAACGTTGTTCTTGAGGTTGAAGTAGTCGAATACTGCACCGAAAGGCATCGACTTTGCTTCTTCCATGAGGGCAAGACGCTCAAAATATTGACCATTGTCCTCAAACTCGCGCAACTTGGCGACTGGTTCGAGCAAAGCCTGAAGGATACACTTCTGAGTGGCACGTGTTCCGATGATATAGGCACCGATACGGTTGATGCTGGCATCGAAATAGTCAAGTCCAACATGTGCACGCTTGAGTCCGTCTGCCCTGACGAGTTCCTTAAAGAGGTCAAGTGTCTGGTCGTTCATAATAGTGACATGGTCGGAATCCCATCTCACGGGACGGCTAACATGAAGCATCAGTTCTGGAACATACATCAACAAAGTGGAAACGAAGTCGCTCACATTCTCTGTCTGCTCGTAATGGCCTGTGTCAAGCGTATAGATTTGCTTGCGTGTGGCACAGTAGGCGGTATAGAAATCGTGTGAGCCTACAGTGTAACTTTCAAGACCGATGCCGAAAAGTTTGGCTTCAAAACAAGCCTTCATGTTGGGAAGGTTCTCCTCCATGATTTCATCCAAGGAGGCTGCCAAAATCTCACGATACTTCTTGCGGTTGACCGTCAAATCCTTGCTTCCATCGTGCACCCAGATATTCATGATGCAGGGGTCGCCCTGGGCCTTGCCCATAGCATCAGCAATCCTACGGCAACGCTTGGTATGCTCAATCCAGAAATCTCGAATGCCTTTATCGGGATTGGAAAGGGTGAGGTCGCCACTCTTGGGATGAGAGAAGGAAGTGGAATTGAAATCGAGATTCATCTTGTTGTCTTTTGCCCAGTCAATCCAACTCTGGAAATGCTCTACGCCCACTTCGTCGCGGTCGACGAACTTGCCACCAAAATCACCATAGATTTCATGTAGGTTGAGGCGATGGTTGCCTGCCAACAATGTCTTCACGAATTCAATATCCTTACGAACCTCGTCGATATTACGAGCACGACCAGGATAGTTGCCTGTAGTCTGGATACCACCAGAGAGGGCCTCATTACGCTCAAAACCAACCACATCGTCGGTCTGCCAGCAATGCAGTGAGATTTGTTGCTTTTCAAGTTCTTCAATGGCTTTGTCAGTGTCTATGCCCATAGCAGCATAACGCTCTTTGGCTACAGCATAAGCTTTTTCAATTAATTCTGCTTTCATTTGATATAGGTTTTAAGTAAATTAAAAATTAAGAATTCATTTTTTAGATTCGACAATTTCAAGATAGCGCTCATAGGCAGCATCCCAAAGATCCTTGTCTTTTGGCACGAAACGTTTCATGTCTATGCTTTCAGCGATGATTTTGCGCATTTCCCAAACATCGCCAACCGATCCACATGCTTTGGCTTGAAGCATGATGTTGCCGATGGCGGTACCTTCCTGTGGTCCGGCAAGCACCTCCACCCCTGTGGAATTGGCTGTAAACTGGTCAAGATATTCATTGAGCGAGCCACCTCCAATGATATGTAAGGTCTTGATGGGGAAAGAGGCAAACTCTTTCAACCAAGTGAACACTTGCCTGTATCTAAGTGCAAGACTGTCGAAAATACAACGGCAAATCTCAGCATAGCCTTCAGGAACATGCTGTTTGGTCTCTCGGCAATAAGATTGAATGGCCTCAATCATAGATGCAGGATTGGCAAAGGCCTTGTCGTCAGGATTTATAATGCTTTGGAATGGTTTCACCTCCATTGCTTCAGCCTGCAATTGTGAATGAGATTTCGGCGCATCAGTCCATTCCTTGCGGCAACGTTCGTAAAGCCACATGCCACAAATGTTTTTCAAGAAACGAGTAGTCCCTTCTATGCCACCTTCATTGGTGAAATTGTACTCAAAACTACGTTCGTTGATAATGGCTTCTTTCGTTTCTATGCCCATCAAACTCCAAGTGCCACTACTCAGATATGCAAATTGTTCATCGCGTGCAGGAACAGCAGCCACTGCGCTTGCGGTATCGTGTCCTGCTACAGCGATGACAGGTATCGGCCCCAATCCCGTCATGGATTGCACTTCCTCTGTTAGAGTGCCAATAACCGTTGCTGGATTCACCATCTCAGCAAAATGGTCACGGTTTAATCCAACACTGGCAAGTAATTCATCATCAAGTTGCTTTGTTTGTGGATTCAGAATTTGCGAAGTGGAAGCGATAGTGTATTCACATACCATCTTTCCTGTGAGCATGTAACTCAGGCAATCGGGAACAAACTGCACTTTGTCGGCATGTGCCAATGCGGCATCATCGTTCCTTCGCATTGCATAAAGTTGGAAGAGGGAATTGAAATTCATGAATTGAATTCCGGTGATGCCATACACTTTTTTCTTGTCGACACACTTTTCAAAATACTCTTCCATCATTCCGAAAGTATGTGGGTCGCGATAAGCACGTGGATTACGCAAAATAGCATCATCCTTGCCAATGAAAACAAAATCGACTCCCCAGGTGTCGATACCAATGGATGTTATGGGCAACTGTCTTTGTGCTGCGACTTTCAACCCTTTGATAATCTCGAAATAAAGGGCATAAATGTCCCAATAGAAACGGCCGCCTGTTTGTATCAAGTTGTTGTCAAAACGTGTGAGTTCCTCCAATGAGAACTTGCCTTCGGCCAAAGTGCCAACAATGGTCCTGCCACTTGTAGCACCTAAATCTACAGCGAAAAAAAACTGTTTATTTTCCATGATTTAAAGGTTTATCTAATTCCATTGCAAAAATAGTCAAAAATAATGGAAGCAATACTTGTTTTTTTGATTTTCCGTCTAAAAGATTTGCCATTTTGCTTTAAAGTAATTATAAACAAAAATCGGATGTCTCACGACAACCGATTTTCAAAAAACAAACTACTTAAAAACT
>CAMKSZ010000050.1 GCA_946415525.1 uncultured Prevotellaceae bacterium
TCCCAATGCCATTTTGCAAAGTACGCCTCCCATTTGGTGGGAGGCGTACTTTGTGTCAATTGAGGATAATGTTGACGATGTGCATGATGTCGGTGACATTCACTTCGCCATCGTCATTGACGTCTGCGGCATCGAAGATGAATATTTCAGGTTTGTTGCCGAGGATGTAGCCGACGCCCGCCATCACATCCGTGACATTCACCTCGCCGTCGCCATTGATGTCGCCAAGCAAGATGCTCTCGCCTCCGTCGCTCAAGATGACAGGATTGCTGGGGGTGCCATAAACTGCAGATGTCTCAAAGGCGATGTCGCGGTCTGCGGTAAGGGCGGCTTCTTCCATCGTAGTCCAGTCGAAATATTTGAAACTGACAGCGTTGCCGGCAACCTCGTTGCCGAATAGGCGGATGATTCCATAGTTTTCTGGTTCGAAGTCGGCATAGCCGATGCATACGTCGCCATCGAAGGCACCTACGGCGACCTCGCTGTAGTCGGTCAGCAGTGAGCCGTTGAGTTGCACGGCGCCATAGACCGTCATGTCGTATTGGTAGTCGCGCCTCTTAACTTTCCATGGGATGCGAGTAATCTTCAGTGTGCCTCCTTCAAGACGCTCGCCGCCTCGTCCGCGATAGGCTTGGCAGTCGGTTCCCATGGAGAGGATTTCCACTTCGCCATCAGTTTGGGTAAGTTTGTTGTCTGCGGCAATGCCTACGCAACTGCTTGTGTCGCCTGTCGAAGGGTCGGCATAGGTGTCGCCCAGATGTTCGATGCGTATTGTGCCACCGCTGATGCTGATGTCGCCGCCATTACTGACAGTGGCGGTCGTTTCGGTGTCGTTCTTGCTCTTGATGCCTTTCGAACCGTCGCCCTCAACGTAGATGTCGGTGGTGCCGCCGGTGATGTTGACAGCATAATTCGACCTAAGTCCGTCTGCATCGTTGCCTGCCACATGGATGTTGATGTTGCCACCCGATACGGTCAGTGTGCTGTCGGCCTTGATGCCAGACCCGCTGTCGGCTACGTTGATGCTCAGCGCGCCGCCCTTGATGCGCACTACGCCGAAGTCGTCGGCGTCGATGCCGTCACTACCTACGTTGACGATGTTCACCGTTCCGCCGCTCATCTCAAAGTAGTTATTGGTGTTGGCCACTTTCCCCTTGCCACAGTGAATGCCGTCGCTCACGGCACCAAGGATGTTGATGGTGCCGGTACTGCTTTTCACCTCCATGTATTCTTTGGCGCAGATGGCGTGTTTCAACTTCCCGGTCACGTTGAGTGTGCCACCGCCTTCCAACTCAGCGTGGCCTTTGAAAAAAAAGGCTCCTTTTTGGTCGCCGTAGGGTGAGTCGCATAGAGTGTTCACTGTTCCTTCTTCCAGCACCACGGCGATGCGCTTGCCACATTCGATGTCGATGGCGGGGCCGCCATGTGCGTTGGTTAGGTCGAGGCCGGACAATTGGAGCGTCAACTTGTAGTTGCCGTTGATGGTGAGCGAACCGTCGGGCGAACTGCCCGACAGACGATAGGTGTATTCGTTGACCAATGTGGTGGAGACAATGCTGACGTTGGCTCCCTTGATATTGTAGGTGAGACCTGTCACGGTGGAAGGGACGCTGATGGTGGCATTGTCGCCGTCGTAAACAATATCTACATAGTTTTGGGCAGATGCTGGCATCACTGTCAGCAAGGCTGCAAAGAGGAAGAGAAGTTTATTCATCATATTTATCCCATTTTTGATTGTTTTAGTTATTGTCTTATGATGACTTTGCCATGATGGCCGTCGTTGTAGCCGACGATGTAGATGCCGGGGCGTAGCGAGGTGGAACTGTGGCCGACGAGTGTGCCGCCCAGACTATAGTATGCGGTGGGTCGGACATCACTTGATGGGGTGGCGACGGTGATGTCGCCGATGGTGGTGACCGTGTCGAGACGTTCGCCGAGCGTGAGTTGGCGCGGTTGTGTAGGCAGTCCGGTTACGCCTGGCGTGAAGGTGTCGCTTTCGACAATGGCATAGAGGGTGCCGTCGGCTGTGTCGAGGGCGCGGTACCGAATCCGTTCGCCACCGTCGCCATAGAGGGTGAGGAAGGTCAGGCTGTCGATGTTGGTGGCTCCTCGGCACTCATCCTCGGCATAGGCAAGGAGAAGGAGTTGGTCGGTGAGTATGGGTGCTCCCTCTGTATGTAGTTGGGCGATGAGTCCCATCACCTGAGGATAGGCATGCTTGTCAATGCCATGTCGCTGCGTCGGTTGGAGGCGTGGGCGCATTTTCCCCTTGACCCCCAAGGCGACGGCTGGGGCCTTGAACCGCAGGGTTTGGGCTTTGCCGACACGCATCATGTAACCCTTGCCTGTCGATAAGGTAGTGAGTGAACCAGTCCATTGGCCATTGGAATAAACGGCAAAGCCGTCTTGGCCCACCAAGGCGTCGCCTTCGGCGGCGAGGAAACCTGACAATGCGTTGGCCACGGTTTGCTCGCCTTTCACGGGATAGCCCACCCAATTCCAACCAGGCAACAAACCGATGGGCAGGTCGCTCTTGCAGGTTGGTGTCTCACTCTCGAAGGTGTCGTCAGCATTCATCTCTACCTTGTAGAGTTGTCCTGCCTCCAGTCGTTTGAGCGTGCCTGTCATGCCGTATTTCGTGTCGCGGTATGCTTCGCTTCGTTGTGCGACGATGCGTTGCGCTTGTGCCGACAGTTGGGTGGTGCCAATGGGAAGGGCAAGAGGGTGTGAGACCCAGTTCCAACCTTTGGCGAGGTCGATGGCTACCCCTTGTCCTTCCATCAAGTTCTGGTCGTGTCCTATCAGTGAGTCGGTGGTTAACTTGCTGTTGCGGGCTTCGATGGTGGGTCTCGACATCAGGTAGAAATCGCTGCCGCCGTCGGGGAAGCGTCCCACGCTTTGGTCGCCTCGATGGTCGATGTAAGTCAGCCCGTCGATGAAGGCCCTCATTTCAGGATGTTCGGCAAAATAGTCACTGTTGTTGGCAACGAAGTCGTCGCTGCTCGCCACTGTGACAGTCTGCCCGTCGTCGTTGGACAGGCGGAAGTTGGCGTGCAGTTGTCCCGTGCTTTCCAGTTCATCGGCCCACACCACGAGGTGTCCCCTGGCAGGAACGATGGTGTTGGCTACACCATTGTCGTTTCTGATTTGGTATTTTAAGAGTTGCTCCACGTCATCGCTGATGTAGAGTCCGGCGGCGTTGAGGTCGGTGTCGGTGTTGTTGTAGAGTTCCAACCAGTCGCCTTTGGCATACCAGTCGTTGACATATACGGTGTTGGAGGCACTCACCTCATTCACTTTCAAGGGGGTGGCTATGGCTTCCTTCATTTGGTCGGAGGCGAGGGGGATGAAAGTGGCGGTGAGCGACAGTTCCTCCATCTGCGAGAGGTCGATTTCGGCATTGGTGGCAACTATTTGTCCCTTGCTGTTGGTCCAACCCTTGAAAGAAAATCCTGTCGGAGCATCGGCTTTCACGATGGCAGGAGTGAATAGTGTTCCGTCAAACCGTCCCGTGGGCACTTGTTGCCCATTGAGCAGCAGCGAGGCTTCTTCGATGTTGCAGGCGAGTCTTGTGCGGAGGCTGTTTCCTGTGATGCCGGCATGGCTCCATGAAGCGAGGGCCGACATCATGGCATCGCGCCGGGTGGCCGATAGGGCCGCCTTTACATAACTGGCGGTGGGGTCGGTGGAAAGGCCCTCTAACGCTAAGGCGGGATTCATTTCGTCTGAAAGTCGGTCGATGATGGCGCTGCAGCGTTCTGGCGCGAACACGCTGCCAGCCACGAGGCAGAAGGCATCGACAAATTGCTTGCGAAAACGTTCGTTGCCGAGCATGTTGAAGAAGATGGTCACCAAAGGGCAGTTTTGGTTGCTGGTGATATGGCTGAAGGCGTAGGTGTCGAAACGCAAGGTCTGATCGACATCGAAAAATACGATGTGCCATTTGCCGTCATTGCCCTTAAACGCCTTGCAGTTGTTGGTGGGCCAGTCGTCGCCGCCGAGGAATATTTGTGCTGCCATGTAGTTGGCAAACTCGTCGATGTCCACTTGTTCGCAGATTTTTGCATAGACGGTCTCGTCAGAAGCAGAATAAGAGAGGTCACGCCATTGTGCGAACGCGTCGGCGCTGCCTTCGTTTACAGTCCATCCGCCATGGAGTTCGAGTTGGTCCATGGCATCGGTGTCTATGCCGTAGTTGGCGTATGCAAAATGTTTGTTGCTTGGTTCCCGTAGGTTGAGCATGCCTTGGTAGTGCCCATTGATGAAACTGTGCACGGGCAGGTAATCTTGGCAGTCGATGTAGAATCCGCTGGTCATGATGATTTGCTGTATCGCCACGTCTTTGATGCGGCAGTAGAGGTCGTTGCCTCCGTTGCGCAGTTGCCACACCTTGTGCTTGAGGTGGCTTTTTTGTGCGAACGGTTGGTGGGCGATGTAGTTAATCCCTTCGTAGCGTTTCTCAGCCTTCAGTTTGAAGTTGTAGGGGAACCATGAGCGGCTCCAACCACCGAAGCGTTTCAGTGTCACCTCTTGGCTGCAGGCTTCCTCGTTGTCGGCGGTGATGAAGTTGAGGCCGACGGGGCGGTCCCATTCTTGGTTCCAGTTACAAGGAAAGGCGATGCCGCTTCCGTCGATGCCGTTGGTGCCGGTGACGAACACGCCAAGGGTGTCGCCATAAAAGTGGGTGTCGTCGGACACGACGGACACGACAGGCAGCATATAGTCTTTGTCGCGGAAAATATAGGAACAGGTGCGCACGCCGCTGGGCAGGGCACCGTTTTGATAGAGGCGAAGACGGAGGATGGTGGTGGCAGCGATGTCAAAGTTGCCGTCGATGCTGACCATGCCATGGGTGTCGGTGGGGGTGGAACCGTCGGTGGTATAGTGAAGGGTGGCGCCTTCGGGGATAACGACGTGCATGGTGAAAGGACTGTCGAAAAGTTGCGAGGCATGGCTCACGGTGGGCAGGGGCAGTTGGGTGGAAAGGGTGGCGTCCACCCACTCTCTCGAACCGGCGTTGCTGCCGCCTGGGGTGGGATAGGCGGTGACGGCCCAGAAGGAGCCGCCGTCGGTGGTTCGGGCGAAGGAGGTGCGCCCGATGCCTCGTGGATAGGTCTTGCTGTCTATCAACCGACCATTGTTGTCGCTGATGCAGATGGTGCCGCCGTCCATGTCAAGTTCCATGTCGGCCTGTCCGTCATTGGCGTCGTGGTGGTCGAACCAGACAAGGGCAAAGCCATGTGGTGGTACGGCACCGCTGCGGGCAGTCAAACGGCATTTTGTCGGGAGAGAAGGGTCGTCGCTGACGTATAACCCATCGAGTGAGATGCCGTTGGAGGTGGGGTTGTAGAGTTCGATGTAACTGCCGTAGTTGTAGGAGGGGTCGATAAACATGTCGATGTTTGAAACCTGTATCTCGTTGATTAACAATCCGTCGGGCGATGAGGCACCACTTCCTACACTGACGGAGACAGACCTTGTCAACGCCCCGCCATTCGACCCTGTGGCAGTGATGCGGATGGTGGCGGTGCCAGGACCGTTGGCTGTCAATTGTCCGTCGCTGTCAACGCTGACGACCTCCGTGTTGGTCGATGCCCAGGTGAGTGTTGGGTCTGAGGCGTTGCTTGGGGTGGCAGTGGCTGAGATTTGCCGTTGTTCACCGATGGTCAGGTTGAGTGAGGTGGCGTCCAGTTCGATGCCGTCGGCATACACCAGGTTGGCCGTACCTAAGTAATGGAGTTGGAAATGGTCCCAGCAGGCCCAGTCGTATTTGTAGCCGAGCGATTTCTTTACGCCGAGGCGCAGTTGCCCGTTGGTGACGGGCACCAAGAGGTCGATGGGGTATTCACCGTCGGCGAAAGCCTCGGAGGCTCCGGTTTGAGTGTCGGTGGCCCATCCAAAGGGGGTGGGGTAGTCGTCGGTGTGGGTGGGTGTCGCGTGGGCATAGTCGAGTGGCGAGGGCAGTCCTTTTTCTACGTTATTGGCATAGAGGACGGCCAACCGTCGGTCTGTGCCCTGTTGCCGGCTGACGACGGCGTAGGGAATGGTATAGACGGCATAGATGTTGTTGTTGTCGCTCTCCTCGCGATAGGTGTAGTATTTGTGTTGCTCGTCATGGTAGTCGCCGTAGCGGTAGAACCCTTGTGCAGAGAGTCGGTACCAGCCGTTGGATAGACCGGTGAGAGTCTGATAGACGTCGAATGTGGTGTTGTATTTCTCTGCATTGCGCTGGCCCCATGTTCCGCCGATGGTGGGCGAACCGTTCCATCCGTTGGCATTCTCGAAGTCTGCGTTGCGGATGAGAGAGGTGACGTCCGTCACTTCTTGTGTGGGACCGTCCTGTCCGTCGAGGTAGGTGAGTTGCACGTCTTTCCACGCCACCCAGTTCATGGACTCGGGGGCGTTGGCAATGTCGAGGCCCCATTCCAAAGTACCGTTGGTGTCCATTTCGAAGGCAATTTCCCATGTGCCTGCAATATAGGCGCCTTCTCCGTAGCCCTGCCAGTTGGTGGCATTGGCGGCCGCCAAGTCGGCGGTTGTCGTTCCATTGGCGTAGAGGCGCACACCGCCGAACGACGGGGTGCCGGTGGATGCTTCGCAGTAGCAGCGCACACGTAGGCTCAGTCGATAGTGGCCTTGTGGAAGTCCGTTGACGATGGTATGTCTGATGGTTGCGTCGGGCAACCCGCCGGCAACGCTTTTGTTCTGCCAGTATTCCATGAAGGGGGTGGTCATGTTGGAACCGTCTTTCCCGCCACGCCCCGACCATGTGTCGCATTGAAGAAGGGATTCGCCTGCCGACGAAGGGTGACTGATGGTCCAGTAGGCGGCATTGTCGCATGCGGCTCCTGCCAATAAATGGGTGAGGTCGGTCTCGGTGGCCAGGGCATTTACGGCTGTCGCCAACAACATCGCGGTGAGAAACAAGGCGTTTCTCGCCGCGATGGAATGGGGGTGAATGTGTTTCATGAGGTTTATTTCACTATTATTTTCTTGCCGTCCACGATATAGATGCCAGGAGCAAGGTGGTCGCCTGCCACCTGACGGCCGTCGAGATGGTAGATGCGCCGCTTGCCTGTGAGGGGTGTGTCGGCAATGGTGGTGTCGATGCCGTCAACTTCTGCCGTTGTGTGGCTACCGTAATAGTAGAGCCTGAAATTGTTGAAGATGCACCAATAATAACTGTCCATGGTACCGCAGCGCAGACCGATTTTGAGGTTGCCGCCGTCAACGCCCAAGCCTGCGGTGACGCAGTTTTCATAGTACCCCTTGTCGAAGTAGATGCTGGCTGCCTGCATGTTGTTGGGGAAATACTTTCCATAGGCATACGACTCGCTTCCGCCTTGTTTCGTGGTTTGCGCATCTACGGTGATGTGGTTGATGCGTGCGCTCTTGATGCCTGCATAGACATAGGCGGTCACCGATGCATCGCCACATTCTGTGGCTCTGCCCGGGCGCTGGAATCCTTGTACGCGCATTTGGTAGGTGCCTGCCGGAAGGTGTTGGATGGTTTGGTTGAAGTCGAATGCTTTCTCGTAAAATTCTGCGCAGGAATAATTGAGTGTTGGCGTGTCCGACCATCCAGCGGCGTTCTTCATGATGGGATTGGTGATGAGGTAGGTGAGGTCGAACGGATGGTTCATGTCAGTGGGGGTGGCATTGGCAAGGAAGTCGAAGGCGGCTTGGTCGAGTTGGTCGATGAGGACTTGCAAGTCGGAGGTGGTGGCGGCAGCGCCGAGGGCTTGTTCCACGCCTCCGATGGTGGCGTCGAGGGCTTGGTCGGTTCCTTCCACGTCCTCGGTGTGGGGTACGCTGGCGAGTGCTTTCACCTGGTCAAGTTTTTGTTGTACGTTGCCCTTCATCTCAGCCAACATGCTCTCGGTGAGCGAAACCATTTCTTGTTGGGTGAGGATGAGCCAACGCTGGGAGGTGGCGGCATTGGCAATGTCGAAAGTGGCGGCTTGTGTCTTGCCGTTGGCTTCGGCTTGTAGGCATGCTGGTGTCCAATTGCTCGACGGACTGATGATCCAATAGCCTCTGAGGTTGGTGCTGCCCACATCGATGCGTCCGCGCATCAACTGGAAGTTCTCGTTGGCGGTGGGGGCGGTACGCTCGGCGGTGTGGATGTTGCCGGCTGTGCAGGTGATGTATTGGCCGGTGGCAGCGTTGCGCAACTGGTAGTATTGGTTGTTGGGGGTGAAGGTGAGGTGCCAGGCGCAACTGTCGTTGGAAGCCGCTTCCTCGGCGGTGACGGTGCGCCACTGCAGTTGACCGCCTTTGTTGGGCATGAGCAAGGCGGTGTAGAGACCGTGTTCGGTGTCCTCGCTCTTGAGGTAATATTTCACGTCGTCTTCTTGGTCAAAGGCGTAATAAGGTTCGGAGAAATGGCTGTAGGTGTGCTGCAGACCGTCCTCGCCTAATGCTTGGCAGACGAGAGAATTGCCGATGTAGAGTTCGTTGGAACCGTTGTCCTCATTGGCGCCGTTGATGCCGTAAGGCCACATGTGTTGGTAATCGCCGTTGAGTTGGCTGGTATTGTTGTTGTCCCAGAAGCGGAGTACCTCGGTCACGCGGTCGCCGAGCCAAAGGCCGGAACCAGTGGTATAGCCGGCGGCATTCGACGTGCCGGAACGTAGGTTGAAACGGCTCCATTCGGTGTCGGCCCAGGGGATGACGCCGCAACCATGCAGCATCTCGTGCATGATGGTGCCCGGGCGCTGGTAGGACTGGTTGGGACCCACACGCATCCAACCTCCATAGGAGCAATCGGCCGTGGGGGTGCCCGAGGCATAACCGATGCTGGGCGTGAAGTCCTTCATCTCGGTGAGTTGGTTCCACCAATCGATGGCTGTTTCGGCGGCTTTCTTGATGCGGGAGTCGGCGGCTGCGTCGTCACTGGTGCGGAAGTTGAGTTGGATTTGGCCTTTGGGCAGTGTGTAGAACTTGATGGCGTCGCCGTAGCCTACTTGGCGGCCTTTGGTGATGACGTAGGCGCGCATGTAGTATTTGGTGGCGGGGGAGAGTTCGTCAAGCCAGTAGATGTCGCCGTTGTTGGAGAGGTGCTTTGTCGTGCGTTGGTCGTGAATGGTGGGTTCGGGGGTCTCGCTCCAGCAGAATCCCACCTCGTTCACTTGGTTGGCGCTGACACCGCTGTAACTCATGCGCCCGAAGGCCATGGTGGCGCCACGGGCATAGCGGACGTCGGTGACCACGGTGGGGGCGTTGCCCGTGGGGTTGGCCCAAAGATAGGTGTCGCAGGCTTCGGCCAGATTGGCGATGGCGGCATCCACATCCTCTTCGGTGGCTTCGTCGTTGTCCATCACGCTGGTGGCTTCGGCGATGGCTTGCTGCAGGGCGTCGGCACCGTTGCCATTGCCGTCGCCGAGGAGGGTCTTGGCCTCGTCGATGGCGTTCTGCAACTGTATCTTGTAGGCGTCCATGTCGGCTTTGCCGAAGGGGGTGTCGCGCAACAACCGAACAAAGTCGAGACAGGGCATGGCAAAATTGACCGACCCCAAATCGGCATTGGCGAAGAAACCAATCTGGATGCGTCCTTCCGTAGGTTCGGCCAGTTGGAAACGGATGGTGTCGGCTATCCATTCTCCTGTGGGGAAGTTGGCGAGGTTGGAGAGGGCGGCGGTCTGTCCGATGGGAATCCATGCCACTCTGCTGCGCCCGGCGGTTTTTTGTGCACCGTTGTAGAAGGTGGTCACAAGGGCGTAGTCGCCGGCAGGCAAGGTCACTTTCTGGTAGAAGAGCATCGACTGGTTCCAACCGGTGCTCAGGGCGAGCACGCCGCCGTCGGTGGTACCGTCATAGGCTTTCGCGGGTACGGAGGTGCCGTTGAAGGTCTTTTTTGTTCCTATCTGATAGACTCCGGTGATGGTGTAGTTGACGGAGATGTTTTTGGTCCATCCATCGACATCGAGGATTTCCTGGGCCACGTTGCCTGTGTCGTCGATGGTGTAGTCGAAGCGGGTGTCGAAACCGGCATTGGCGAGGTAGTGGTCGGTGATGTCGTGCATTTCTTGTGCCGATGCATCCATTGTAGCGATGCAGGCGACGATGGTTAGTAGCAATGTGTTGATTCTCTTCATATCTTTAGGCTTTTTTAGTTCCCGATGGCCATCGGGGTGGAATATGGTGCAAATATAGCAAATTATTCCGATTTATGGCTCTAAAGAATGAGATTTTGTGACTTATTTGGACATTTGAGAAGGAAGGAGCGCGAAATGTCGGATTATTTTTTTAACTTTGTTACTTGAAATGTTCTTAAAGCAGAAAAATATGCGTAATTTTTTGATTGTCATGTCGTTGCTGCTCGGTATGGGGGCACCGGCCACGTTGTGGGCACAGAAGAAGACACTCCAAAAACGAGAGAAGTTTGAATATTCCTTCGACCTTCCGGTGTATGTGGAACAACTGAAAAAGGAACTCGACTATCCGTTGGCATGGGGCAACAGTTCCATCCGCGATTTTGGCAAATGGCGCAAGGCTGCCCGTGCGCGTGTGCGCGAATGCATGATGACTCCCCCAAAGCCTGCCGTGCGGTTCGACATGGAAGTATTGGCGGAGGAGAAGCGCGACGGCTATACGGCGCGGAAAATCGCCTTCAATGTCAATGCCTATGCTCGTGTCACCGCCTATCTGCTCGTGCCCGACGGCAAGGGACCGTTTCCTGCCATCAACGCCCTTCACGACCATGGTGCCCATCTCTTCATCGGCAAGGAGAAGATGATACGCCCCTTTGGCGAGACGCAGGAAGTGATGGACGATGCCGATGCATGGGCGGCCAATCTCTACGAAGGACAGTATGTTGGCGACTACCTGGCTCGTCATGGTTATGTGGTGTTCTCCACCGACGCTCCATTGTGGGGTGAACGGGGGCGTGAGGAAGGTGTCGATAGAAGTAAGTATGACATCATCGCCGGCAATATGATGATGCTGGGGCGCGACCTTTGTGGCTTTATGCACTACGACGACCTCTATTCCACCGACTTCATGGCTACGTTGCCCGAGGTGGATGCCAAGCGAATCGGTTGCATGGGGTGCTCGATGGGGGCTTACCGCTCCTGGATGCTCTCCGCGCTTTCCGACAAAATCAAGGCGGCGGCATCCATCTGTTGGATGGTCACTACGGATGTGCAGATGTCCACCGCCGACAAGAAACGCGAATATGGCGGCTTTGCCAATTGCCTGCCCGGACTGCGGCAATATCTCGACTATCCGCATATCGCCAGCATGGCGTGCCCCAAACCGATGCTTTTCATCAACGGCACGCTCGACCACCTGTTCCCCGTCAGGGGGGTGGAGGCTGCATTCCGAGTGATGCACGATGTCTGGCGCAGTCAGGGGGCCGACGACAAGTTGGAAACTGAATTATGGGAAATAAAGCACTCCTGCGGCCTAAAGGTGCAGGAGCGCATGCTGGAGTTTTTCAACAAAAATCTATAGGTTATTTCCTTTCCATGATCTCGCCTCCCACGCGGAGAGCCTCCATGTTGAGGGGGATGAGATCGTGGTGACGCTCGGGGAGTGTCTTGCGCAAGGCCTTCTCGAGACCGGCGCTGGTCACTACGGGACAGACGTGCAACAAACCTCCCAAGACAATCATGTTGAAGATCTTCGAGTTCTTCATCTCAGCGGCCTTGTCCATGGCGCTGATGCTATAGACCTCGATGTCGGTGCGTTTCGGTGGGTTGATGATGCCGTAACTGTCGTAGATGAGAATGCCACCCGGCTTCACCTTCGGTTCGAACTTGTCGAGCGAGGGTTGGTTGAGTACGATGGCGATGTCGTAGTGGCTGAGGATGGGCGACGAGATGCGGTCGTCGCTGACGATGACGGTGACATTGGCCGTGCCGCCGCGCTGCTCAGGGCCGTAGGCGGGCATCCAGGTCACTTCCTTGTCTTCCATCAGTCCTGAGTAAGCGAGGATTTTGCCCATGGAGAGCACGCCCTGGCCGCCAAAACCCGATATGATGATTTCCTTTTTCATTGTCTTTCCTTTCTTTTTAGGTGTCCTATTCCCCAGTGGTGTCCTTCAAGTCGCCTTTGGGGTAGAATTTGAACATGTTCTCTTGCATCCACTTGTTGGCTTGCTTGGGCGTGAGTTTCCAACCGCTGCTGCAAGTGCTGACAAACTCGACGAGCGACGAGCCTTTGCCTGCCATGGATGCCTCGAAAGCCTTGCGCAGCGCCTTCTTGGCCTTGCGGATGGCGGCTACGTTCTCCACGCTTTGGCGGGTGACATAGCAGGTGCCTTCAAGGGTGGCGGCTATCTCGGTCATCTTCAAGGGATAACCGTGCAAGGCTGGTTCACGGCCGTAGGGGCAGGTCGAGGTCTTCTGTCCGAGCAGGGTGGTGGGAGCCATCTGTCCACCGGTCATGCCGTAGATGGCGTTGTTGATGAAGATGATGACGATGTGCTCGCCGCGGTTCAGGGCGTGGATGGTCTCGCATGCGCCGATGCAGGCGAGGTCGCCGTCGCCTTGGTAAGTGAACACGAGGCGGTCGGGCCAGAGGCGCTTGATGCCGGTAGCCACGGCGGGAGCACGGCCGTGGGCGGCCTCCTGCCAGTCGATGTCGATGTAACGGTAGGCAAATACGCCGCAGCCGACGGGCGATATGCCGATGGTTTTCTCTTCCATGCCCATCTCCTCAATCACCTCGGCGATGAGTTTGTGCACCACTCCGTGGGAGCACCCCGGACAATAGTGCATGGGCATGTCGTTCATCAGGGTCGGTTTCTTATAAACCAGGTTCTCCGGGCTGATAATGTCTTTTGTTTCCATCACTTCATCAATTTGGTTTTCAATGCCTCAACAATCTCTTCGGGTTCGGGGACGATGCCGCCCAAACGACCGAAATACTCCACTGGTACCTCGCCGTTGATGGCCAGGCGCACGTCTTCCACCATCTGTCCAGCGTTGATTTCTGCAACGAGGACGCCGCGCTTGCCCTTGGCTGCCGCAGCCACTTCCTTCGTGGGGAAAGGCCAAACGGTGATGGGGCGCAACAGGCCGACCTTGATGCCTTCGGCACGGGCCAGTTCGATGGCTTTCTCCGAGATGCGGGCGGCACTGCCGAACGACACGATGAGGTAGTCGGCGTCTTCGCAGGCGAGGGTTTCATACCTCACCTCTTTCTCGCGGATTTCTTGATATTTGGCCTGCAAGTGGTTGTTGCGCTCTTCCATGATTTCGGGCTTGAGTTCAAGCGAGGTGATCACGTTGACAGGGCGGTTGCGCTTCTTGCCGGTGGATGCCCAGGGGCAGTGTTCGATGACTTCCTCGTCGGTGCGGCGGGGCTTGTAGGGCGGGAGGACGATTTTCTCCATCATCTGTCCGATGACGCCGTCGCTCAGAATCATGGCGGGGTTGCGGTATTTGAAGGCGAGTTCGAAGGCCAGGTCAACGAAGTCGGCCATTTCCTGCACCGAAGAGGGGGCAAGTGTGATGACATAGTAGTCGCCGTTGCCGCCACCACGAGTGGCTTGGAAGTAGTCGCTCTGTGAGGGTTGGATGGTGCCTAAGCCAGGACCGCCACGCTGCACGTTGACAAACACGCCGGGGAGTTCGGCTCCTGCCATGTAGGCGATGCCTTCCTGCATGAGTGCCACGCCGGGGCTCGACGATGATGTGAGGGCTTTCTTACCTGCACCGGCGGCACCATAGACCATGTTGATCGATGCCACCTCGCTCTCGGCCTGCACGACCACCATGCCGGTGGTCTCCCAGGGCTTCAAGGCGCAAAGGGTTTCTATCACCTCGCTTTGCGGGGTGATGGGGTAGCCGAAATAACCGTCGGCTCCACAGCGGATTGCGGCATGGGCGATGGCCTCATTGCCTTTCATCAATGTTACTTCTTGCTCTGCCATCTTTTAATCCTCCATTTTTTTGCGGTACACAGTGATGCATCCGTCGGGACATACGATGGCGCATGAGGCGCAACCGATGCAGTTGTCGGGCTGTGCGGCCTCGATGTAGGGGTAGCCCGAGACGTTGACTTTCTTGTCGGCCAGAGCGATGACTCCCTTGGGGCAAGCATCAATGCACAGGGCGCACCCTTTGCATCTATTGGTGTTTACCACGATTTGACCTTTGATTTTTCCCATAATGTTTGTTGTTTTTTGCTTTAGGGCCTTTGTAGGTTTGAATTATGGATTGTAATAATCTTTATGATAGAAATTGAGGATGTCGTCGAGCATCTTCTTGGCCTCGACGGCGGGACTTTCGGGGTCGAGGGCGATGGCCTCCAAGTAGTTGTTGATGGCCATCTGCCAGTTGCCTTGCTGGCGATACTCGTTGCCTTTCTTGTAGTATTCTTCTGCTGTCATTGCGCCTTACTGATAGTATTCCTTCTTGGCGGCAGCGAGGGTGTTCTTCATTAGAGAACAGATGGTCATCGGCCCCACGCCGCCGGGCACGGGGGTGATCATGGCGCATTTCGGCGCCACCTCGTCGAATTTCACGTCGCCGTTGAGGCGGAAGCCGCTCTTGCGGGTGGCGTCGGGCACGCGTGTGGTGCCCACATCTACTATCACGGCACCTTCCTTCACCATGTCGGCCTTCACGAAGTCGGGCTGGCCGATGGCGGCGATGATGATGTCGGCTTGGCGGCACTCTTCCTTCAGGGTGGCGGAGTGGCTGTGGCAGACGGTGACGGTGGCGTCGCCGTAGTGCTTTTGCATCATCAACTGTGCCATGGGCTTGCCTACGATGTTGCTGCGCCCCAAAACGACGCATTTCTTGCCCGAAGTGGCAACGCCATAGCGTTTCAGCAGGGTCATGATGCCTAATGGGGTGGCGGAGATGAAGCAGGGCAGGCCGATGGCCATGCGCCCCACATTGACGGGGTGGAACCCATCGACATCCTTGCGGTAGTCGATGGCCATGATTACCTTCTGCTCGTCGATGTGGCGGGGCAGGGGCAGTTGCACGATGAAACCGTCAACGTCGGCGTCGGCGTTCAGTTCGTTCACCTTGGAGAGCAGTTCTTCCTCCGTCACGTCGTCTTCCATTCTGATGAGGGTCGATTTGAAACCGCATGCTTCGCAGGCGATGACCTTGTTCTTTACGTATGTCTCGGAGCCTCCGTCGTGCCCCACGAGGATGGCGGCCAGATGGGGCTGCTTGCCGCCATTGGCGATGATTTCCTTCACTTCCTCGGCTATTTCGGCCTTGATGGCGGCTGCCGTGGCCTTTCCGTCGATGATTTGCATATAAGGGTGGATGTTGGGTGTTGTCAATGATGTTGATTGGCGATGGAACGACTATTTCGGCAGACCTTTCATGCCCTTCATGGCGTTCATCATCATGTTCATCTTCGAGGTGTTGGTCACCATCTGCATCATCTTGCGGGTTTGGTCAAACTGCTTGAGGAGTTTGTTGACCTCTTGGATGGTGGTGCCCGAACCGCGGGCGATGCGCAAGCGGCGGCTTTGGTTGAGGATTTGCGGGTTGGCACGCTCCTTGGGGGTCATGCTCTGGATGATGGCCTCGATGCTCTTGAAGGCGTCGTCGTCGATGTCGATGTCCTTGATGGCCTTGCCCACACCGGGAATCATAGAGGCAAGTTCCTTCAGGTTGCCCATCTTCTTGATTTGCTGGATTTGGGACATGAAGTCGTCGAAGTCGAATTTGTTCTTCTTCAACTTGTCCATCATCTTCTTGGCCTCTTCCTCGTCGTAGAGGGCTTGGGCACGCTCCACGAGGCTCACCACGTCGCCCATGCCGAGGATGCGGTCGGCCATGCGCGAGGGATGGAAGGCGTCGATGGCTTCCATCTTTTCACCGGTACCGATAAACTTGATGGGCTTGGTCACCACGGTGCGGATGGAGAGGGCGGCGCCGCCACGGGTGTCGCCGTCGAGTTTGGTGAGCACCACGCCGTCGAAGTCGAGACGGTCGTTGAAGGTCTTGGCGGTGTTCACGGCGTCCTGGCCGGTCATGGAATCAACGA